>JBMFVX010000190.1:0-4079 GCA_049965775.1 Phycisphaerae bacterium | reverse complement strand
CATGTACCGCTTACAAACACAACATGCGGCCGAGCCTGCCTCGGCAGCGCATATATTTGACAAGTAAATACCCCGTCCGCGCCGCCACGCGCCGCGCGCTGTTTTCTCGATCTGCGGCGCTGCCATACCCCGCGCGACCCAGTAACCACTAACCCTGCGCTCACCTGATCAACTGCTCCACCCTCTACTGCTCTGCCCCCCTACCCCCACATAACTTGGCCAGGTTGGCCAACTTGCTCCAAAAAACCCCATATCCATTGATTAAAGTTGCGATCACGCACCAAAAAGCAACTTGGCCAAGTCGCTCAACTTGCCCCAAAACCTTCGTCCACCCCGACCACTGGCAACATCCGCCGCCGCCAGCAAGGCGGACAATACGCACGCGCTGCCGCACAGTTTCATATTTATAGGTAAAAACGGAGAGAGCGGGATTCGAACCCGCGGTACAGGTTTAAGCCCGTACACCGGTTTAGCAAACCGGCGCCTTCAGCCGCTCGGCCATCTCTCCAAAAGGTACCGTAAACACTATCGGTCAATCATGTGAAAGTCAATGATCATCGCCAGTTTGACGACCTGAAACGAATGATCCTGCAAGAGGGTTGGCCGCGGCGGCGGGCTTGGCGGCAATACTTGGCTCCGGCACTGTTTTTTAAAAACGGCTTAGGCCGGTCGCAGTTGGCAGCCTCGCAAAAACTCGCTGGCCAGCGGCCCCAAGCGCTCGGGGGCCTCTTCGTGCGGCAGGTGTGACAGGTCGGCGTATTCCACCACGCGTACATTGGGCAAATCTTGCCGGAGTTTTTGCGGCGAATCAGCCCGAAGCAGCGGATCCTGCAAGCCCCACATCACAAGCACCGGCTGGTGGAGTTGCCCCGCGCGACTCATGTAGCCCTCCACCTCGGCTTCACGTGTGGGCAGTTGCCGCACCACATCCATCAATTTCAGGCGGTTCGCTCTTGGCTTCATGTTGGCCTGATACGCCTTAACCAAGGCAGGGTTGATCAAAGCCGGGTTGCTGTAGCCGATGGAACTCACCCCGCAAATGAGCTTTTCCGGCGGTATGATGGTCATGACGAATTCGCCCACCAGCGGCACGCGCAGCAGGCGATAAAAGGATGGCAGTTTCTGCGGATAAAACGCCGGGTTAAACAGCAGCAGTTCCGTGATATGCTCTGGATAATCAAGCGCAGCCATCAGGCTCATGCCGCCGCCGAGGCTCGATCCGCCGCAGGCAAAGCGTTTAATGCCCAAGGCTTTGGGCACGCACATGGCGGCATGCATCAGCTCGCGCAGCGACGAGCCAACGACCGATTGGCCATCGCTTTCGGGCTCGACACAAAAGCTGTTCCAATCTACCAGCAGCACATCGTGCGTGGCCAGCAGCCAGCGACCAATCGTCGAAAATGACGCAATATGTAAGCCCATACCATGCAGCAACAGCAGCACCGGGCGCTGCCCCGGCCCGACCGCAGCGCCTCGAATAAAACGAAAGGGCAACCATCGCTCGGCGGTTTCCAACACCCAATGGGTGGCGTTTGATTCACGTAAGGGCATATCCCATCTGAAGCGAACAGCCGGGCAGTAGGGATGGCGCAGCTCCAGCATGTCGTGGGCATCGCGGCAGGGCCATAGCGCAGCGGCCGCGTCGGTAACACTTAATAAGTCGTCTTTGGGCACACGGTTGGTCATAGCGGTAATGTATACGAACAGAAGCCGCAAGACGATGTTGGGCGGACAAAATAAACACCGTCACAACGCGGCCGTTACCCGGACCGGCTCCCGATAGCTTTGGCATGATGGCCGCTCAGGAATCTTGGCGGTATGCGGCCAAGAGGTCTTCGCGGGTAATAACGCCGATCAGCCGCCCGGTCTCGTTGCGATCGGTCACGAGCAGACGACCGACATTGTGGCGCTGCATCATTTGGTCGGCGATGCGCAGACTGCAGTCGCCGTAAATAACATTGGGCGGCCGCCGCAACAATTGCTCCAGCGGCGTGTTGGGTGCAACGCCGGCATCCAGAAAGTCGCGGGTGGTTAACAGGCCCACAACATGGCCAGCCGAGTCTATAAGCGGAAAGCCGTTGTGCTTGGAATATGTCGGATCGCCCATAATTTTTTGCCGTGCGAAAGCCACTGTATCGCGGGCATTTAAACACGCAGGCTTACGCGTGCACGCATCAGCCACAAGAGTACGGTCAAGAAAATCACCTTTGGGTCTGAAAAGCCCCCGGCCTCCGCGACGCGCAAACTTTTCGGTCAGTATGTTTTGGCGCATCAGCGCACAGGAAACCAGGAAGGATGTGGTGCAGCCGGCAACAATCGGCGCCAACCCGTTGGGTCGCAGCGTGGTTTCAAACGCAAATACAATGGATGTAAGAGGCGCCCAAGTGGCGCCGGCAAATAGCGAGGCCATGCCGACCAGCGCGGCAGCCCTCGCATTGACATCGGCTTCGGGAATAAAATGTAAAAGAGTCAGCGCCACCGCCGCGCCCAGCGCACTGCCTATGTTGAACAGCGGCGCCATGGTGCTGCCCGATGTACCGCTGCCCAAGGCTACCGTCCATGAGATAATGCGGGTCAAGAGCAGCATGCCGACAAACGCAAAGCCGACTTTGCCGGAAAGTATTTGCTGAATATTAACATACCCCACACCCATGGAGGGGTTAAAAATCAAACCGCAAATCCCTACCACCACGGCACCGATCGCGGGCCACCACATCCAATGCACGTGGCGCAACTTCTTAAATGCATTTTCAACGGCGTACACACTGTGTGTCAGCAGCACCGCCATCACGCCACAAACAATGCCGATTAATGCGTAAAACATCAGCGGCTCAAGCGTGGGCCGGGGCAGTTCAGGCATGGCAAATATGGGTTTGGTGCCCATGACGGCTATGCGCAAAGCTGCGGCCACTGCACTGGCAATCGCCACAGCCACAATCGCCACCGGCTGAAATTCAAACAGCAGCAACTCCAGCGCCAGCAATACCGACGCCAAAGGCGCGCCGAACGTCGCCGACATGCCCGCCGCAGCGCCGGCCGCAAGCAGAATGCGGCGGCGATCTTTGTTCATAGGTATGACCTGCCCCACAATAGAGCCAAGCGAAGCTCCGGTGGCAATAATAGGGCCTTCAGCGCCAAAAGGGCAGCCGGTACCAATGCTGATGGCGGCCGAGAGCGGTTTAAGCACAGCCACACGTGCGGGAATAATGCTGTCCTGATAAAGCGCACTCTGCATCGCTTCGGGAATGCCATGCCCTCGAATCATCTCTGATCCAAAACGAGCCATGAAGCCGACAATCAGCCCCCCCACCACCGGAATAAGCAATACCCACCACCCGACATGCACCGTTGTGGGCGCGTTAAAGGTAAAAGCAAAGCGGTCATAAAATGCCAGATTGGTAAACAACCCGATCATTTTAAAAAGCGTCCATGCGGCAGCCTCACCTAACACGCCGATACCTACCGCTAACAAACATAAAAACAGGCCGCTGCGGTCTAAAAGCCCGCGAGACTCCTTGATTTTTATCACCTGCAGAAGGTCCTCATCAGCGCTAGTATGCGCCGACGTGCCGTTGACGGTTAACGCAGTTGCAGCAGAGTTCGCAGCGGACGACTCGCTTGCCTTTGTAGCCTCTGGCGCAGCCTTTGCGTCGGCGCCCCCAACGGCATGCGGCTGGTCAGGATTTATGCTGTCATCGTCCAAAGCAGCACCCTCCGACCACGATCAAATTCCGGCAGGTTTGACCCAAGCTCACTTTGGCCGATTTCTGCAGGGCCATGAACCACCAAAAACACGGCCCCGTGTGTTTACAACATTTTACAAGGCTTAAATCAATCATGTTGAGCGTGAGCATACTACACATGTGCCACCGTGCCAACACACTTGGTTCTGCGACCCCAACTCGGCCGTGCCAGGGTCGAAGCCGGCATGTCAAGGGGTGAGCCTGCTGCGGACTGGGCCGAGATGACCGTAAATGTCGCAGACAGCACCCCTCCCGGCGACCCCATAGGCGCTAACTTAATTTTACACTTTCTTCGAATGCGTGTATATTTGTATGCATGAAGAATATGCGGCAATG
>JBMFVX010000189.1:0-4096 GCA_049965775.1 Phycisphaerae bacterium | reverse complement strand
TGTGGACGCTCAACTCTAATCCTGCGGAGGGGCTGGGGGAGCAGGTCGCCATAGATCGATCCTGCGCTGTCCAGCGAGGCTTGGAAACTAATGTTAGAGAGCTCCAGCCCCATGCAAGGGCAATGGGACAGGGAGTAAAGGTCGCGATTTGTCCCGCAGCGGAGTTAGGGGGCTACACATACCGCATCGCGACTAATTCCCAAGTACTCATGGAGGCGCTCGACGACTTTCAGGAGGCAAGGGCGAGGCTTAATGCCAACCCTATGAATCAACCGCATGCAAATCCCCCGACCATGGCGCAGTGGCTGGAGCCGCTTTTTGCCGTAGGTCAGGACCCATTTGTTGCCCGCGACCCCGACGTCCTTGACACCTGGTTTTCTTCCGCACTCTGGCCCCTCTCAACACTCGGCTGGCCTGCCGGCGGCACCAGCAACAACCCGCAAGACCAACTCCTCAATTATTTTTACCCCACAAGCGTGCTCTCCACCGCCCGCGAAATTCTCTCGCTCTGGGTGGCCCGCATGGTGATGTTTGGCCTGTACCTGCATGGCGATGTCCCTTTTAAGCAGGTCTACATTCATGCCGTCATTCAGGATGGCAACGGCCGACCCATGAAAAAATCCCTCGGCAACGGCGTAGACCCTGTTGACATTGTCGAAAGCCACGGAGCCGACGCCCTCCGCTACACGCTGGCCAGCATGGCCACCGAAACTCAGGATATCCGCCTGCCGGTCGTCAAAGACAAAACCACCGGCAAAAACTCCAGCCCCCGTTTTGACATTGGCCGCAACTTCGCCAACAAAATCTGGAACGCCTCGCGTTTTATTCTCTCCAACATCTCCGACTTAACACCCCCCACCGCCGCCCAGGTTCAGGCCATTGCCAACAGCGGCGAACTCAGCGACCGCTGGATCATCAGCCGCTGCAATCAAACCGCCGCTGCCAGTGCCAGACTCATCGGCGAATTTAAGTTCGCCGAACTCACCGCGGGGCTGTACCAGTTCTTCTGGAATGATTTGTGCGACTGGTATCTTGAAATCGCCAAAGCCCGCATCAAAGACAAAAACCCGCAGGTGCGCATTGTGCTGCTGTTTGTGCTGCGCCAGGCCCTGGCCATGCTGCATCCGGTCATGCCCTTTGTCACCGAAGCCCTTTGGGAAAAAGTCGCCCCCGACGCCGGTCTGTTAATCACCAGCCCCTACCCGCAGGCAGACCCGCTGCTCGACAACCCCACCGCCGAAGCCGGCATGAGCCACCTCCAGGATGTGGTGCGCAGCATTCGCGACATTCGCAACCAATACAACATAGACCTCAAACGCCAACTCGCCGTTACCGTGCGAACCGCAGACGTGGCCGGCGGCATCATCAGCGACAACCGGCGACTCATCGAATCGCTCGCCACCGCCACCCTTGCCGACATCGGCCCCGCAGTTGAAAAACCCGCCAACGCCGCATCGGCCATTTTGCCCCAGGCGCAGGTGTTTGTGGCCGATGTGGTAGACCGCGACGCTGAAAAGCTGAAACTGCTTAAACGCCGCGACGAACTCAATAAATTTTTGGCCGCCAACCGCGCCAAACTCTCCAACGAAACTTTTGTGAGCAAAGCCCCGGCCCACATCGTCCAGGGCCTTCAGGCTCAAACCACCCAGCAGGAGCACGAACTCCTCGCCGTCGAAAAAGGCCTTGCCGAGTTATGATGCCCTTTGTAGCGGGCACTGCGGCAAGCCCCATACGCTGCTTTTTTTGGAGCCATTATGCGCGATCAACGGTTAGATAAACTCGCTTCGGTATTAGTAAATTATTCCGCCGGCGTAAAGCCCGGCGACCTGGTCCGCATTTCCGGCGAAGCCGTCGGCCTCCCGCTTGCGGAGGCCATTTACGAACACGTGCTTGTCGCCGGTGGCAACCCGTTTGTAAGCCTGCTCTCCGACGCCATGGAAGAGGCCTTTTATCGCGTGGCCAGCCAACAACAGCTTGAATATGTCTCACCCATCAGCCAATTTATTGTTGAAAACATTAATGTTTCCATCGGTCTGTGGGCTGATGAAAACACCAAAAGCATGACCCATGTAGACCCCAAAAAGCAGGCCGCCGCCGCCCAGGCCCGCAAACCCATCAGCCGACGATTTTTAGAGCGGGCCGCCAAAGGCGAGCTGCGCTGGGTTGGCACGCAATACCCCACCCAGGCCAGCGCCCAGGATGCCGAAATGTCGCTCCGCGAATATGAAGACTTTGTCTTCCGTGGAGGCCTCCTGCACCTGCCCGACCCCGTAGCCGCATGGAAGCGCATCAGCGAAACCCAGCAGCGGCTCGTAGACTTTTTAGACCACGCCAAAGAGGTGCGCGTCGTCGGCCGCGACACCGACCTGCGACTCGGCGTGCAGGGCCGCAAATGGATCAACTGCTGCGGCCACGAAAACTTTCCCGATGGCGAAGTATTCACCGGCCCCATTGAAGATGCCGTCAATGGCCGCATCCGCTACAGCTTTCCGGCGGTGCACCATGGCCGCGAATGTCACGATATTGAACTGGTCTTTAAAAACGGCAAAGTCGTGGATGCCAAGGCCAGCAAAGGCCAGGACTTTCTGCTCGCCATGATCGAACAAGATGCCGGCGCCAAAACGCTCGGCGAGTTCGCCATCGGCACCAATTTCTCCATTCAGCAGTACACCAAAAACACACTCTTTGACGAAAAGATCGGCGGCACCTGCCACGCGGCGCTCGGCGCTGCCTACCCCGAATCCGGCGGCAAAAACGACAGCGGCCTGCACTGGGACATGGTCTGCGACCTGCGCCACCCCGGCTGCCGTATAGAAGTGGACGGCCAAACCATTCTCGAAGCCGGCCGCTTTGTGCGGCCCGAATGGCCCAAGCCCGACTGACAAACGCCCCAGCTCACCGCTATGCCGGTGGCTGCGGCCATGCATAACCTGTTGGAGATATTTCGCGTGAAACACCGCCTCCCCGCCCTGCTACTGCTTGTAACCGCCGGCCTACTTCTCGCCGGCTGCCATCGTCACGCCACCGCCCCGGCCGCACTCGTGCAAACCACAAGTATTTCCACCGTTAAACACCCCATCACCAACCCCACAAAGTTTGTGCGCACGGCCACTACGCCCGACGGTCTGGTACTGCAGGATGTTTCCATCGGCAGCGGCCCCAAACCAAAACCCGGCGACTTAATCTCGCTGAGTTATGTCGGTTGGCTGGCCAACGGTAAAGAGTTTGACTCTTCCACCATCGAAAAGCAGCCCCTCGTTTTTACTCTCGGCGAACGCGACATTCTCGCCGGGCTTAATCAGGCCGTCAGCGGCATGCGGCTCAATGGCGTAAGGCAAGTCATCATTCCCGCCCAACTGGCCTACGGCAAAAAGGGCGATCCAAAATCAGGCATCGCCCCCAACGCCCAACTTACCTTTCTGGTTCACCTGCTCTCGGTAACGCCGGCACCGGCCGCCGTGGGCGCCGTGGCGGGCTTTACCGATGTACCCACAAGCAAAGGGCTGCGATCGTTTGTAATGGGCAATCAGCCCCTGGCCGATCTCAGCCCAACGCAGGCCGGCCCCGTTACCGATCCCAAAAAGTTTGTGGATGTTCAAAAGCTCCCCGACGGCCTGATTATTCAAGACCTTGTCATTGGCAAAGGACCGCTGGTGCAGCCGGGCGACCTGGTAACCGCCAACTACGTAGGCTGGTTGTCTACCGGACAGGTGTTCGATTCATCCGCCAAACATCATACGCCGCTGGTATTTAAACTCGGCGGCCACAGCGTCATTGAAGGCTGGGAACAGGGCGTAGCAGGCATGCACGTCGGCGGCATACGCCAGTTAATTATTCCGCCAGCACTGGCCTACGGCGCAGCCGGCGCAGCCATGGCCGGCATCGGCCCCAACGCCACCCTCACCTTCCGCCTGCATGTGCTCTCGGCGCAGCAGTAAGGGCCTGTAAATAAATAACATGTGCTGATATGGCGCAGGAATTTTGGCCGTCGGCGAGGCGCGAGCGACGCGCATACCCCGCCTAGCACGACAGCGCTATAAAGGCTCAAGATTTTCTTTCGGATGGCCGATGAGTAAGGTCATACGAAAGGGGTGGC
>JBMFVX010000188.1:0-4125 GCA_049965775.1 Phycisphaerae bacterium | reverse complement strand
CATGACTTCCACGGCGACTGGAACTATACGATCACGCCACGTCAACCGTAGCGGTTATTTGTTTACGCGCCCTAAAATGCTCCGCGGTGCCTGGGAACTGCGGCGGGTACGGCGGGTGCATTGGCTCCCCTTGTGCTGCACCCAAAAGACATCGCGGCCATTCGTTTACTTAGTGAATCTGCGAACGAATAAGCTCCGACGCCTGATTGCTCGGCACGTTCAATGCGCCAAGGGCGGTAGCGGCGGCACTGCGAACGGCGAGGTCCTGTTCGTCGGCGGCAACGTGAATGAGCCGGTCAATCGAGCCTGAACTCAAATGATCGCCCACGTTGCGGGCCGAAGCGGCAAGGCTCAAGAACAGCGCCTCACGTGTGGCTGTGGGCGCCGACGCATCCATTAATGCGGCCTTGGCCAACGCAAGCTGCGCCTGCGGGTTGCGAACCTGCCCCAACACGCCAGCGGACGCTATGACCACGCTGGCGTCGCTGTTTCCGAGGCCCTGTACCAGGGCGGGGATCGCCGTATTAATGTCGTAAATGCTGCCGCGGTTGACCGCTATGCTCTTAAGCAGCGAACAAGCCTGAAGCGAAAAGACCTTGGCTTGATCCGATGAAATCGGACTGATGCCCAGGCGATTCATAATTTTGCCCAGGGCCGCATCAAAGTCGCCGGCGTTGCCGGTTTTGGCAACCGGCGCAAACTCTACCTGCCCTATGTAGCGCAGGGCGAGTTTGGATAAATCCACCGCGTCGCCGGTTACCAGCACCGGCGCGTAAGCCAGGCGAAAATCGGTGGAGGCAAGCTGAATCAGATGATCGGCTGACATTCCGCCGGGCACCACAATCAGACCTATATAGGGCGCCCGGCGGGCCAACGCCACGGCTGAAGACAGATGTGCCGCATCGTAAACGGTGTAATGATCGCGTAAAAAGGCTTTAATGCGGTTTCGGTTCTGCGGGTTGGGGTCCACCAGAATGGCCGCTGGCTTGGCCGTTTGAGCCACCGCCTCACCCAGCACCGGCGCAACGCGGTACGCACCGTCAAACCGCATTTCAGGATTGGCCATCGCCAACGCACTCGCGGCGGCAAAGCGCACCTGAGTGTCGGGATAGGCCAGGGCGGCCATAAGCGGTGTTTGCCCTTTGCCCTTGCCAACAAGGCCGGCGACGCCGCCGGTGGCCTGTAGGGCGGCGATTGTTTTAAGAATGAGTGGGCTGTTGTGGTGCGACAAGGCAATTTGCAGCACCGGATTAAGATAGATCGGACCGGCCGCCACCGCATAATAATGCGCATCAGGGGTGCCTGCCGGATGGGTTGGGTCGCTGGCTCCAGCGGGCAAGTCAACTTCGCGGCGCAGGTCTGCGGCAAGCCACAGGCTGATCGCCCGGGCATTGGTATGGTCTAACTGCAGCGCCGCCTCGCAGGCCCGCATGGTCATAACATCAGCCCAAATGGCGGTGGGAACGGGTACACCAACGACATTATGCAGGCCACTGTCGTAATACCACACCGGGTTGGTAGCTTCTGCCGGATGATTGGCCGACACCGAAGGAGTGTTGTTGAAATATTCCCACGCCAACTGCACAAACAGTTTTGACGCAGGCATCTTAATTTCAGAGGGACCGGCGATTTTAGCCATGGCCATCTCGGCCGCGGAGCGAAGCTGCGCATCGTGGCCGGCTTTTTCGGCGATTTGCTTGAGGTAAGGCAAAGCCTGGCGATAGCCAATGTTGCCCAATACATTAATGAGCTGTATGCGTTGGGCCTCGTTGGGGGTGTTGATCGCCTGAACCATGGGGTTCAGCAGCGGCTTGCCGAGGTTGTTCATCATTTGAATGATGGTTGGGTATAGCGCGCTATCTGACGGATTGTTCAAGTCTTCGATGAAAAAGGGCATGGCAAATTCGCCGGCGGCGGCCAGACGATGCCGCGAGACAATATACGCCCGCGGGCTGTCACCCATGTGGGCAATCGCCGCACGAATGCGATCTGGGTTGCGGGCCAGAATGATGTGGCCCTTATCCAACAGCTTGGCGATTTTAAGCGATACGGCCCGGAGAGAATGATTCTGCTCGTTGCGCAGCAATATTTCGCCGATGTTGCGGCCGTTGGCGGCGCTTTCAAACGCGCGCAGCGCCTGCACCGGGGTTGGGCCGGTGTTGAGAATCGCCTGGCCGAAATCGCCGGCAAGCTTCTGATCGCCCATGAGCGAATAGTGCATAAACAAATCGGCCTTGTCGGCCAGTTGCTGCGCCGGCGTCTCCGGCGGTGCGCCGGTTTGAAGCACCGGCGTGGAGTTGCTGTCGGCAACCTGGGCCTGCAATGCCAGGGGCAAAGCCGCCGCAGTGGTGAGTACACCAACCGTGGCCGCCCAGAGCGCCCGACGATGCCAATGCCGTTGTTGAGAACCGTGCCGCATTGCCTGCATACAAGCCTCCAGCAAGAGAGTAAAAGATTTGGGGTTTGCGGCAAGGATAGAATTATTCTGTCCGCCGCCCCCAACCAGCACCAACAGCGTTTATTTCTGCTCCTGTGCCCTGGAGCGCCGTTGGCAGCCCACAATGTTGCTCAACTCCCGCGCCATCAACCACCCAAGCGGATGCCGCAACTTCCCACCTAGCAAACGTGGATTATAGACCAGCCTATGCGCCTGTCAAAAGAAAATTACCCGCTTTGCCCCATTCCACCGCCCAAAAGGCTCTGCCGGGCCACTCGCGGCTGCGGCAAGATGCACCGTCCTGTAAGGCCGGGGCGGCAGGCACGCCAAACGGCGGTTCGGAGGAAGGCCAACTCAGCCATGCACGAGTTTGAGCATCCAGTAGGCAACTGGTGCCGCCAGCAGGGGCGAATCTATCAAGTCTAAAATGCCGCCAAAGCCGGGCATCTGGCCCGAATCTTTAACGCCGGCATCGCGTTTGAGCAGGCTCTCGAGCAGGTCGCCCATCTGGCCCACCGCGCCGAGCACGATGCCGCCCAGCGTACCCTGCCACCAGCGGAACTCCGACGAATAATGTGTAAGCACCCCACCCACCGCTGCCGCCAGCAGCAGCCCCCCAAAAAATCCCTCCACCGTTTTACCCGGTGAAAGCCAGGCAATAAGCTTATGTCGCCCCAGCAGCCGCCCCACCGCGTACGCGCCGATATCGGCGCTTTTTACCATCAGCAGCACCGATACCACCATGCCGGCAGAATGCGTTAATCGAATCGGCAGAAAAAACCCCGGCAGCACCCCCAGGTATACAATTGCCAAAAGCGACCCCCCGGCCGAGGCCATGGCGCCTTCGATTTTTTCATCGCGGCTGTGCATGACAAATGCGCCAAACATGGCGGCGGCGAGAACCGTGGGCACCAGGTAGTGCGGCTTGACCGTATGGAACCAGTTTGCGATGGTGATGGCAATGGGATTAACGCCCCGGGAGTGGGCCAGGAGCATTTCAGATAATATCTCAAGCCAGGGCCATAACATGCACAGTAGAGCGCCCGCGATGCACACCCGCATTGAAATGCGCACATGCTCACGCCCCAGCAGTTGCTGCATTTCTCTTACAGCCAGCGGAATAAACAGCGACAACGTAATAGCCATGAGGGTGCCGGGCGGAAACGACCATGTTCGCGCCGGCCAGCCGCGGCTCAGCGACTGGTCAAAATAAAACATTGCCAAAAGCGCGATGCCGATGGTAAAGCCTAGCATCAGCCGATGTTTTAACATTCAAAAATCCAAAACCTGCAGGGCCACTCGTGCTGCATGGGGCCAAAGGTTCTATGTTAATAGGGTTGACGCCCGGAGTCCATTTATCCAGTGCGCCGGCCGGAAACATCAGGCCGTCAGCGTTTCCGCCGATGGGCTGATAATCAGCGTACGTATAGGCTTGCAGCACGAGAACAACGATTTGGGGTTGGAAAAAACGCAACTTTTTTCTTGACTTTTGGCACCCTGAGTGGGTATAATATCGTGTGAATAAATTACTTATTTAGGGGAGAGGGCACTCATTGCACATATCATGCAAGTTCTTCGAAATAATTTCGCTATTATCGTGAAAGACGGCCCCCTAAGGGCGCGTAAACAAATAACCGCTACGGTTGACGTGGCGTGATCGTATAGTTCCAGTCGCCGTGGAAGTCATG
>JBMFVX010000187.1:0-4191 GCA_049965775.1 Phycisphaerae bacterium | reverse complement strand
TTCCAAATGTTCGATAAAGTTCAGTTATTGGCCGCATGAGGTATACATTCAAGGTGCCATACTTAGAGCTAAAAGTTTGGCCGCACGATACTACAATGCGGCTTCATTAAATTGAGGTGCACCCATGCTGAACAACATCCCGCCATTTTCAAGCGGCTGGAAGGTCCCACAGCTAAACCCTACAACAATGCTCGCGGCAACCAACCCGGCCCGCATCACCCAATATGTACTGCTGGGCCTGAGCCTCTGCATGATTTTTTCGGCGGTGGTGACTGTGGTAGCCATCGCGCCACGGATTGAAAATCCGCGCAGCCGTCGCATATTTACAATCGCCATTGTAATAGGGAACCTGGCAGCCCTGGCGGCAATGTATGCCATTTACAAGGCGCAGGGCGGCTAAGGCTGTGCGGTCGCTTCCGCTGGGGCTGGCGATGCGGCCGCCTGTGCACCAGCCGAGGCGTCTGCCTTTGCGGCTTTACCGCGGGCCTTTCCTGCATGCACAATCAATACCGAACACTGGCTTTTTACCGCCACCGATTCCTGCGAGAAGCCCAGCAGCCGCTCGCGCAGCCGCCACAACGGCGATGCTCCAAGAATCAGCAGATCGTGTCGGGACGATTCTTCAACAACAACCTCCGCCGGCGAGTGGTGCTCAATCACCTGCATGCGTATCTGCCGGCCTCCCAATGTATTGGGCATGTATCGGTCCACCAACGACCTTACCCCCATCGGAGAATCGGGCAGACCATGCCCCTGGGGTCGCACCACATGTAGGATGGTCACTTCCACCTCAGCTTGCTGACTCATCATATCGGCGGCCAACAGCGCACCGGCGTCCTGCTCTTCGCCAACGTATGGCACGAGCACGCGCTTGATTGCTGTACCATTCTTGGCCACCAGAATGCCCACATGGCAAGCCGCGTGGCGCATCACCCAACCCGCGACGCCACCCATGGCCGAGGCGCCCAGCACGCCGCGATGCGAGCCGACAATAAGCCAATCGCTGCGAATGGCCGCCGCCGTTCGTACGATGTCGTGCGCAATGCGCCGGCTTGGAAAGCTGATGGCGCCTATTTCAATCTTTCGTTCAGCCGCGTAGCGCTGGGCCGCTTCGATCGGCCCGCCCTCGTCGGGCGCGGCCTCCGGTTCCAAGCCGATATGGCTGCCGGGCGTTTCAAGTTCCAGCACATGCAGCCTCGCCCCTGCCGTTCCGAGCATAAGCCTCCCCACCTCTAAAATTGCTGAAACCGACGCCATCTGCGAAATGCACACCAGCACACGGGTATGGCCCGCCTTATCGCCAAATGCGGCAAGGTCCGGCGCTGTGCGCCACGGTCTGCCTAAAAGGCTTATAAGCGGCGCTGCCAATAACGTTGCCGCTAAAAGCGCCAGCACCATAATGGCCATAGTCTGGGAGTGAATCACATGAAGTTCCCACGCCAGGTTAAGCACCACCAATTCCATGACGCCATGGGTGTTCATAAGCACACCCAGCAGGCTCGACTCACGAATGGACATTCGATTGAGGCGGGCGGCGCCTGCCACGGCGAAAAACTTAAGGGCAAACATCGCGGGCAACATCAGGGCCACCGTGTGCCAGATGGTATGGGCATACAAACCGGCAAAATTGGTGCGAAGCCCGATCAAGGTGAAAAACACGGGCATCAACACAACCAATGTCATGTCTTCCAACTTTTCCGCCAGATGGCGGACAAACTTATCTTCGGATGGCAGAATCGCCCCAAGCATAAACGCGCCGAAAATAAGGTTTACATGCAGGTAATCGGTCACCAATGCACTGGCAAACATCAGTACAATCACCAGAGCCAGCGCATTGCGCGTGACGCGACCACGCGATTCAAAATGCGTCTGAAACCGCCATAAAAAGCGGCGCAGCACCATCATCATCACCAGCGCGTAAGCCACCGCCAGCGCCGCCGTGCGAATGCCGCCCAACACCGACCACCATGCGGATACCTGGCTGTTATTGGCAATGGTACTGGCGATGTCATACACCACGGCCAGCAGGCACCACCCGCCTACGTCTATCACGGCCGCCGACGCCATCGCCATAGAGCCTACTTTGGTTTTGAGCAGCGACTGGTCGCTAAGCACCCGGGCCATCACCGGAAACGCACTGACCCCGATTACGGTCGCGATCATCAGAATAAAAGCTGTGGGATGATGCACCGGCGCTACGATAGGCAGGGCCGAAAGGTAGCGTGCCAGCAGCAACCCGCCTATAAATGGAATAAGCAGACTTGCAAGTCCCGTGGTAAGCACGGCCCGCCCGCGACCGCGCAGCGACCGCAAATTCAACTCCAGGCCGACGATAAACATGAAAAACATCAGGCCGAGTTCGCTTAGCAGATTCAATGCCGGTATCGAATTTTCCGGAAACAGTCCGTGAAGAAGCGAGCCATGGGCAATAAGCCCCAGCAGCGATGGCCCGAGCATGATGCCGCCGATCATTTCACCGATAACTTCCGGTAAACGCAGATAGCGGATAAATACCCCGCAGGTGCGCGTCACCAGAATGATGACAGCCAACTGCAAAACCAGCAGCGATACGTTCAAAACAGAAACTCCTTTGCTGCGCCTGGCTCTTGCAGCGGTTTGGACAGCCCCAAGCCCACGACAATTCCCAGCGCGACATTATCCCCAAGCGGTACGTCTTTAGCTAATACCCCAAAATGAGCACAGCCGGCAGAGCGTGGCAGTTGTTCCGGGCGGCCCGGGATCATGCCGATTTTATTGGCATTTCAAGGCGATTTTACCGAGTACAAGGCGCTGGCTGCCTGCCGTGCTCTGAAGCGGAACGCAAAATCCCACTCTCGGGCCGATGCAGACAAGATGTCTGCGTTACCGGCGCAGCCGGCTGACCGCCCGAAAAAATTGCCACGCCCCAGCCGGCAGGTGCCGACATATTACCCGCTTCATAGCCGCGGCGGCATTCAGGCGTCTTTCCGCACGGCCAACTGCAGGTGGCCGGCGCGCCCGAGAGCCGCGGGGTCGCGTGCCAGAAAGCTTTCAGCCTTGAGCATTTTTTCAAGAGCATGGGGGTCTTCAAAGAGTTTGCGATTTTTTCGCACCGGCAATAGGGTTTTGCCGATCATGGAAACGATTGAAAACCCCTGCCCCGCCGCCAGTTTTGAGATGCCTGCGGGCGAAAACATCTGCAGCGCAAACTGCTCGCTCTTGTCGTTGGTGAGCCACTGGGTGGACCCGGCGGCGGCAAATTCAACAAGCTTATTGACATCGCCCATTTCGGCGTAGTGATCGAGGCCGGCAAGGAGATTGTCTACGGTGAAAATAGCGACACCGCCAGGCCGCAGCACCCGTTTCATGGCGGCAAGGCAGCCCGCCGGACTGGAACAAATAGAGACGACATCGCCCATGGCCAGCAGCAGATCAAACTGTTCGCTGGGCACGCCATCAAGCGTGGCGGCATCGGCAAGGCAGGTGGTGCCCCGTACGGCCTTACCGGCAAGGTCGGACTGCTGAGACCATTCGGCAAGTTTCAGCCGCACCTGTTCAAGCATGCCGGCGGCATGATCCACAAAAAGCGTCGGGTAGCCCATTTTAAGCAGTTTGAGGCCCCACTTGCCCGTGCCGCAACCAAGGTCCATTACGTGGGCGCTGGTGTTTGCCGGCAAAAAACCCCGGACATGTTCCCACGTTAATCGGTCGTGAAAAGCCCAATACGGGTCGTCATACATGTTGTCGTAGCGCCGCGCCACGCGATTATGATACTTTTGCGATCGCTGGGAATGATGTGTTTTCATGCGTTGTGTATACCCGCTTTGCGGCCCGGCCGAGAACTTATTTACAGCGAGCCGACGCTTCGGCAATCGGCTCGTTTTGCCGCGAGGCATTTTAACATAGGGTTTGGCATAATTGTGCATGAGAGCGGATTTTTGTTATTGTAAGTTCAGGCGGACGGGCCGGGCTGATGGCAGCCGGCCATGTACGCGAGGCGTTGGAATGAAAGGATTGCTCATGGGAATGTTGAATGCCAGGAATAGTTGGGGGCTAATTCGCCCATATTTGCTTGTTGGCGGAATGGCGCTGGTGCTGACGCTGGCCGCGTGCAGTTCCGAACCACCCAAGCCGGTTACGCCATTTGGCCGCGATCTGTTGAGCCAAAAAGTGCAGGGTGTACTGCTGCAGTTTGAAGAAGCCAATGCCAAC
>JBMFVX010000186.1:0-4223 GCA_049965775.1 Phycisphaerae bacterium | reverse complement strand
AACGCAAGCGTTGTGCTCGAAATCCGCAGTATCTGCTCAATACATTGCTGGCTTGAATCTACATGCGATTGCCCTGATTACGCCGTGGTCTGCAATATTCTTGAACTTAGCTCGCGGCAGGGTTATACTCTTGGTGAATTATTGCGTGTTTTGGCCACGCTATAACGTTAGTGAAGCTGCCCAAAACATTGCCCTTTTTCCCTGCAGTTAAAGGTTTCGGTTGATATCATTTGGAGTCTTAACGTGAAAAAACTTTACGGTGCCATCGTCCTAGCGTTATGTTTTGCGACATCGCGTGCGTTTCCAACGGCCGCAGTTGCCGCCAAGCCTGCATCCCCGGCTGTACTTACCGCCAGCGGCAAGGCACTCATGGAGCATTACGCCTCCATACTCAACACGCTCCAAGGCGAAATTTCCAGTGCTTTGCCTTCGGTGGACCCCGGCATGACGCACCCATTTATGGACGCGTACCGTGCCGAGCAAACTAAAAAGCCATACAAGCTTACGAATCACGCCTTTACCGGCGCCATCGCACGATGTCAGCAAACCGCCGCCCCGATTTTGTATATGGTTGATCCGTTTCTTTCAAGCAACCAATACGACAAACAGCTCCTTGAAGCTTCCGTCATCGCCGACGCTACGCCGCGCGGTCTGGCCGCATTTGCGCAGCAGTCCAAGGCAAATGAAGACATCATTAATGCGCTTCTCAAAGACCCTGCTTTGATGATGCAAATACAGAAGGCTGACGGACCTCGCCATGGCGACTATGGCCTAACTATGCAAATATACAACGCCATCGAGCATGCCAGTCCGCTGGCGCACAAAGGTATCCTTCAAAGGTTTGCTCTGGCTACCGCACTTATACAAAGTCCCTTACAGCAGTGGGACCCATTTCATCCGGTTGGGCGTTACCTCAACTTTCAAAACGCCTATCTGAAGAAGGAGCTGAGCCCCTACTTCCCAACGCTTACAACATGGGAATGCCGATTTGTCGCAGATGAGCCATACAGCAACCAACAGATTAGCTGGTTCCGCCATATGCTCATGAATTATGAACCGAACAATGTCATGAGTGGCCATTACCTTAATATTGTTCATACTGATGTTGGCTACAATCATATGCACTTCCACTGCGTGCCGGGCGGTAAGCCCGCTGTGTTTATTGCCGGCGGCGGTGAATGCGGCGCCCGGGCCTGGATTGCCCGTCTTGCCGAGCGATCGTTCGGTATCCCAACGTGGGGTGTCCAACAACCTGGCCATGCCGCGTTGACCCACTGGACTCCCAATGGCTGGGTTACGCGATTTGCCGCCGGCTGGGATTGGATATTTTGGAACCAACGCAGCGGTCTGCATTTCCTGCTGGAATCTCAGGCCCGTGCCTACCCCAAGAAATTTATGCGGGTGCTTCGCGCACGATGGATTGGCTCGGCTCTGGGCGAGCAAAAGCCGGATCTCCGTTCATATGGAACGGGCGGCTACTGGTTCGCCATTGCCGACTGCGAGGAACGCGAAATTATTGCATCCGGCAAGCCTACATACGTTACGCCAAGCGCAGCGCACCTCGCGGAGCATAATGGTCCCACTCTCGCCCAAAAGTTAGCGGCTGCAGAGGTACCGTCCTCCGCTCTGGAAATATCCGTGGCGGCCAATGGCGTTATTACCATCCCGGCGGCGGCCTACAGGGGCCACGCAGGCATGGTGCCCGGCCTGACTTCTATGAAGAGCTTTTCCGGCGGCATGCAAATTTACTATCACTGTTCACAACCAGCCGGTAAAAAGCACCATCCGTTTCAGTACATTGTCAAAGCAACTCGGCCCGGCACGTATGAGATCATGGCAAAATATAATTCCATTAAGCCGACCGAGTATCTGAACCTGACGGTAAACCATGGTTCAGCCCCAGTCACCATGACTATGCCATGGACCAATGGCATGTGGCAGGTAACCAAACCCGTCAAGGTTAACCTCGTTAAGGGCGAGAATACCTTGACCTTCAACCGCGGTAAAATGACCGGTTACCATGCGCGAGGCATATTCGCCGTGAGCCTCAAAAAATTCGTCCTGA
This sequence comes from Phycisphaerae bacterium, assembly GCA_049965775.1. Taxonomy (GTDB): domain Bacteria; phylum Planctomycetota; class Phycisphaerae; order WQYP01; family WQYP01; genus JABEVB01. Next base: position 2,158 of record JBMFVX010000186.1, on the reverse strand, counting down.
CCCCGGCGGAGTAACGCTGGATGGCCGCTGAACCGGTTTCGCGCAAACATATGCATCACCATCAATTTGCGCGCAAGCCCATACCTTGGGCCATGCGCCCACTCACACCAGAATAGTCAAGCGCCAGCATTGCGCATCACTCTGCTTCGTCTGGCTCGCGCGGTAATGGCGGCGGTTCGTTGGGCTGGCTGCCCAAATGATGCGCCTCGCCGGCCCGAGGCAGCACAATGCGAAAGGTGGCTCCCTGGCCAGGCTCGCTTTCGCAAAATACCTTGCCGCCGGCGCCGCTTACCACGCGCCGCACCAGCGCCAGCCCCAGCCCGCTTCCGCCCGGTTTTGTCGTGAAGAAAGGTTCAAAAAGCCGAGCCTGTACATCCGCCGGTATTCCTTTGCCGCTGTCGCGCACGAGAAGCGTCGCGCTATCGGCCTCGGCTACGGTTGAAATCACAAGCGTGCCGCCGCGGGGCATGGCGTCCTGGGCGTTGGCGCACAGGTTAAGCGTTACCTGCCGCAATTCATCCGGGCCGATGTTGACGCGCGGGTCCGCTTCATCAAGGTGCATAACCACCCGCACATGCTGGCGCTCCAGCGCCGGCCGCAAAAACTCCAGCGCCTCGCGCACCACGCTGTTGACCGCGGTCTCCTGTGAGGCGCTGATAACCTGCGTACGCGTTAAAAAATCGCTGAGCATGAGGTCCAACCGCCGAATTTCGCGTTCACAAGAACGCGTCAGTTCCACCTGCCGGTCATATTCCGCCGATTTTGATTCAATAAGCCCGCGTAAAAAGTGCAGGTTAAAACCCAGAGCGGTCAGCGGCGAGCGCACCTCATGGGCCAGCACTGATGCCAGCATGCCCCGCTCCGAAAGCAGGCTGGTGCGGGCGCGCATGGTTTGAGTGTACTGCAGCCTCGCGTGCTCAAATCGCCGCGCGATCAGCAAAATCACCACCACAATAAGAATCACGCCAATGGCTATTACCACCACCGTGGTAATAATCACACGCCGCTCGGCCGGCCAAAACTCCTGCAGCAGCACACTGCGATTAAAACCGACGCTCAAATATCCCTGCTCATCGCTCGACCACGCAATCGGCACCGTCACCTCATCCACCGGCTGACGCGATCCCAGCCAGGGCGTACTTGTGAGGCAGCGAATGCGCCGTTTCTGGCCCGCCGCCAGTGCCGGCCATACCGTTGCATCCAGGCTATGGTCCACGAGGCTGCTGTTGAGCTTTATGCGGCCGTTGCCATTTCGCGCAGCGAGCAGCACAATTGAGCCGCTTGGCTTCCACAGCAGCAGATAAGAAATGGGTGAAAATCGCATCGCCTGACGCCTTGCCAGCGGCATGGCGCGCTGCGCCCAGGTAAGATAGCTGCCAAAATTGTCTTTTTGTGGCGCCGAGTAGCCGGCAAAATCATCCGCGATGATGCGCGTCATCAAAGTAAGCCGCGCCACCTGATCATGGGCCGATACGCGCCGCGCCAACCACCACGAGCCGCAGGCGGCCAGGCCAATCCAAAGCACAACTGCCAGCATTACCCAGCGCCATGGGCGAACCAAAGGTTGTTGGCCGACATCCATAAAACAAAAGAATACGCGATAGGGCGGTCAAAGTCTTGTGGCGGGGCGGTGCAATTTGCAGCAACCCGCCCATGCATATTTAGCCCACGGCTTGCCGTGGGTAGGCGCAAACCAGGCGTAGATCGTCGGGTAGCGACACGCTCCGCCCATAGCGTGCACCGGCTTTTGCCGCGAACGTGGATGTAAGCCCAGACAAAAAAAATAGCCTGCCGACAACACATCGGCAGGCTGGTGCGATAAATAATTTCGTTAAAAGCTGCCGCAGGAACCGTTGTTCCCGCGGCAGCTTATGAAGCAAAGGACTCAGGCTCGCTTGCGTCGGCCAAACAGCAGGCCTAAACCGCCCACGGCGAGCAGGCCCATTGTGGCCGGCTCGGGGGTGATGGTGCCCTGCGGAAAAGTGGTGCCGCCATCGTTGGTCCAAACCGAGGAGTCCCCGGTGTCGGTGTAAGCTATGACAATGCTGCCCATGGGCAGCCCGCCCGGCAGCGATATATCTACTAGCACGACAGCGCTATAAAAACTCTTCACCTTTACTCCGGCGTTTCCGACTGGCGTAGGAAGCGGCGTTGCGTA
>JBMFVX010000185.1:0-4248 GCA_049965775.1 Phycisphaerae bacterium | reverse complement strand
AAGGAGAAAAGCAAGAAAGGCTGGAGCCTGCGACGCAAACGCAAGCGTTGTGCTCGAAATCCGCAGTATCTGCTCAAAACATTGCTGGCGTAAATCTACATGCGATTGCCCTGCCCCCTAATATACCTCGATAGCGATGTAATTGACATCAAGCCTGCCTTCAGCTAAATTATTTCACGTAATTGAGACTTAGTCTCAATTAGATGGCTACGGAAGTAGCGGAATGTCCGCTTTCACGAGGTTTACATGCAATCGAACCCGGCCGCCACAACCACCGCACCCTCCGCCGCCGCAGACATGGCCTTGCCTCTGCCATCCGATGGCCGTCCTATCACGTTTCGATTTTGGATACGAGTTACCCTCTATGCCATGCTGGCAGTCCTGATTGGAGTTTTAGTCTGGCAGGGAATCAGCGCCAGTGGCAACCCTCCGGATCCAAACGACCCCGCCTCCAAGGCCATCAGCCATACCGCCGTCATGATTAACGCCGGCATTCTCGTTTTTCGTGAAGGCCTGGAGGCCATTCTAGTGCTGGCGGCCCTTACCGCGAGCCTCGCCCGCACCGACCCTCATTACTGGAAGCCCGTGGCGATCGGCTCAGGCCTTTCATTCCTGGCGACGGTTCTCACCTATTTTGTGGCGGTGGCGATTCTTGCCGACATCAACGCCAACAACAGCGTGAGTATGCTCAACGTACAGGCAGGCACCGGCCTGCTCGCCGTAGTTGTGTTAATGGTGATTATGAACTGGTTCTTCCACAAAATTTATTGGACCGGCTGGATCACGCATCACAACACCCGCAAACGCAATTTGCTGCAAACCACCGATAACACCAAAACGGCGGTGTATTGGGGGCTGCTCACCATCGGCTTTACCTCCGTCTACCGCGAAGGCTTTGAGGTTGTGATTATGCTGCAATCATGGCGGCTATTGGCGGGGCAGAGCGTCGTCCTGGCCGGCGCCGGTATAGGCCTGGCTCTTACACTTATGGTTGCATTGCTCACCTTTGCAGGACACTACAAGCTGCCGTACCGTAAAATGCTTATACTCACCGGCACAATGATCGGCGCGGTATTGCTGGTCATGGTGGGTGAGAGCGTTCAGGAAATGCAGCAGGCCAACTGGCTGCCCACACATTACCTGGCAATCTCGTTTCCGGGTTGGGTGGAAAACTGGTTTGCCACGTTCCCCACATGGGAGGGCCTGATCAGTCAAATGTTCGCCGTCATCTTTGTTGCAGGCACCTATTTCGGCGCGCAATATTTTCGCGTCTGGCGCTACAGAAACCTGCCCGACGACCGCGAACAACCCGCGCTCGCCGACATGGCGCACCAGCAACAGGATGCCGCCAACTAAAAATCCAAAGCTGCATTCGCGCAAACAACAAGGGCCGCCTGCATGGTTCCAAATAAGTTCAGACATTTCTCCGCCTTGCCCCATCTTGGCAAGGCGACCGAATTGATCTTCATCTGCGCGCTGACAGCTTCTCTCCAAACAGCGGTTTGGCCGCCGGCCCAAGCTGATACGCCCGTTCCCGCCGCAGGTGCACAATCGCAGCTGGCACAGCCCATCGCACCGCCGGCCTGGCACACCATCGAGGCAGCCACGCAAGCCCTGCTTACCCAGCAGTACCTCACCGGCAACTGGTTGGGCGCACGCGACACGCTCGGCAATCGCGGCATTACGCCCAACGTCACGTTCATTCAGGCGGTCAGCGGCGACGCCTTTGGCGGCCTTAGCACCAGCAAGGTGGACTGGCGTTATCGGCTCGATGCGACGCTTACACTCGATATGCAAAAAATCTGCGGCTGGAAAGGGGGCACCGCCTACGTTGATTTTCTTAACCATGGCGGCCAAAACCCGCAGAATAATCTCGTGGGCCAGTTGCAGGCCATCAGCGCTATTGACCAATCTCCCGATACCCGGCTCGATCAACTTTGGTTTGAGCAAACGCTGCTGCACAAAAAAATAACGCTTAAATTCGGCCGTATTGACACCACCTACGATTTTGACGACCCGCGCGATTCACTTAATTTCCTCAACGGATCGTTTGGTTTCACACCGGCCATTTTTGTCTTTCCCAGCTACCCGTTTTCCGCCTGGGGAGGCGAGGTGACGCTGCAGCCAGCCTCGTCCTTCTTTATGCACGTCGGGTTGTTTGATGGCAATACCAGCAACACGCTGCCAGCGCTTAATACGACCAATCCGCTGGCGGTGCAAAACCCTTTTGGCATCTTTGGCATTGCTGAAGAAGGACTGGTTTGGCATTTACCATGGAGGCAGTTCACTGGAACCTTTGTGGCCGGCCAGTGGTATCATTCCGGCCATTTTGATGCCTACAATCAACCGCCCGTCAATGGCACAGAAGGCATTTACGGCTATGTGGACCAAACGCTCTGGCGGGCCGGCAACAAACCGGGAAGCGACTGCCCCCGCCTCGGCGCTTTCGCCGAGTATGCGTGGGCCAACGACCGCGTAAGCCTGATCACGCAGAACGTCGTTGCCGGGCTTGATTGGCACGCCCTTATTCCCGGCCGCCCCGAAGATGACTGCGGCATTGGCGAAACGTGGGCGGCCCTGAGCAAATATGCCGGCACACCCCGCGGCTATGAAGCCATCACCGAAGCGTTCTACAACCTGCAGCTTACGCCGTGGCTGGGCATACAGCCAGACCTGCAATACGTAGCCACCCCCAGCGGCGGCGCTGCGCCCGATGCGCTGGTATGGACGCTGCAGATGCAGATCAATTTTTGAGCGATTTTAATATCGGCCTCTTCATTTCACAGGCTCCGCCAGCCGGAGCTTGTCTTCGTCGCGGCTGTAGGTAAAAATTTCGGCGTAGCGGCCCCAGTTCACCAGCGCGTCGTATTGCGGCTTGGGCCGTTCGGTGGGCAAAATGCGCACAATTTCTTCCAGCACTTCGCTGCGCGAGGCGGCATGGTCTTCACGCCCGGCCAAATACCGCCGAAAGTGCGCAAAGAGCGGCAACCCCGCAATGCGCTCGGCAATCAACCCCTTTTTTTCGTTCACGGGCGTTTCTATGACTCTCTTACCCAGCGGCTGAAGCACCACGTCGCCGCCCGGTGTATCCACCAGGCCCAGCACTTCCGCCCCCTTAATAATAATGATCAGTTCGCCGAAGCTGTCGCGCAGCTCGCGCGCCAGCTTGTAAATGTCCTCCTTGCCGCCATGATCATCCACTATTTCCAACAACCCAAGAATTTTGCTGATGCCCGCCGGAGGCAAAGGCACCACTGCGGCATCTTCCGGGGATGGCGTTGGCGACACATCTTGTTTTTCAGGTTCCATAACGAACGCTCCTATTCATGCCGGGTTAACAGCCAGTTCGATCAACATTCCGCCATCAGGCTGAAAATCGAGTCCACATAGCGCGTAAACTGTTCGGAATGCTTTTGCCGGGGCCGCGGCATGGCAATATCAATGTCGGCCACAATGCGGCCGGGCCTGCCGGCAACCAGCACCACGCGGTCGGCCATTTCCACAGCTTCTTCAATAATATGGGTCACCATAACCACCGTGCTTACCGCAAGGTTGGGGTCCGCCCAAATATCCAGCAGTTCTTCCCGCAGGTTGATGCTGGTGAGCGGGTCCAAAGCGCTGAAAGGCTCATCCATAAGCAGCAACTCTGGCTCCACGGCCATAGCCCGAGCCAGGCCCACGCGCTGTTTCATGCCGCCGGAGAGTTCGCGCGGGTAGGCATTTTCAAAGCCATCGAGCGCGACTTTGTCTATATAAAATGCCGCCCGCTTTTTTGCCGCTTCAAGTTCCATGCCGCGGGCCTCCAGGGCCAGCATTACGTTCTGCTGTACGGTAAGCCAGGGCAGCAGGGCGAAGTTTTGGAATACCATCGAGCACTGCAAATTAATGCCCGAGAGCGGCTTATCCTTGAACAGAACTTTACCACTGGTCACCGGCAGCAAGCCGTTGATCAGCCGCAGTATCGTTGACTTGCCGCAACCCGACTGCCCCACCACACAAACAAACTGCCCGGCGTCCACGGCCAGGTTTACATCCGCCAGTATGGTCGCGGGCGGACCATCGGTTTGGTACACCTTGCTTACGTTGACAAGTTCCATCAGCATGAGGTTGCAACTCCAGCACCGCCTGCCCGCCCGCACGGACAGCCGACATTAATATTCAATTCTAAACCGGTCGGCCGCCCACGCCTGCAGGCGCTTCCACACCAGCCGATTGAGTATCACGATTACCACAATTAAACAAGCCACC
>JBMFVX010000184.1:0-4455 GCA_049965775.1 Phycisphaerae bacterium | reverse complement strand
ACCTGCTTTTGGCAAATGCCCCCTTGGCAGATCATCCGCTGATGCAAGGCTGGCGGGCAGAGTGCCTGGGCAAGCCCCTGCTCGATTTTATCAACGGTCGGCGGGTGCTCGACGCCGCCTGCAAACAGCAAATGCTAAGCGTGGTGCTCAAACCCACACGCTAATGTCCGCGAACGATAACGCGGTAATTTAGGCCGATAATATTTTCGCGTCTTGCGGGAGGTTGTCATATTACATGTGCGGCATCGCCGGCCTGATTAATCTTTCCAGTGCAAATGGCCCTCTTGACCCGGCAGCAACGCTGCGGGCGGCGGCACAATGCAACGCAGCTTTGGCCCATCGCGGGCCAGATGGCGAAGGCTTGTGGCAACATCCGACCAACGGCAGCATTCTGATTCACCGGCGGCTGGCGATTGTTGACCTTCACGGCGGCCGGCAGCCAATGGCCAACGAAAACGCCCAGGTGGTGGTGGTTTTTAACGGCGAAATATACAACCACATGGAACTCCGGCGGCAACTCCAAGGCCTGGGGCATACCTTTGCCTCCGACCATAGCGATACCGAAGTGCTGGTGCATGGGTGGGAAGCATGGGGCGAAGAGCTGCCCCAAAATTTGCTCGGCATGTTTGCATTTGCCGTTTACGACTGCCAAGCCGAAACGCTGTTTTTAGCGCGCGACCGCCTGGGGCAAAAGCCTTTGTACCTTTCGCTTACCAATAACGCCGCCATGTTTGCCAGCGAATTGCCGGCACTTCTGGCTCTGCTGGCCGCAAAACCATCGGCAAGCCTGCGAACTATTGGGCGCTATCTGCAGTTGGGATACCTGCCGCCCAACGAAAGCATTTACCAAGGCATCGAAGCGATTGCACCCGGGAGTTGGCTGCACATATCACCCAGCGGTGTAAAGCGCGGCGTGTATTGGCCCACGGCCGCCGCTAACTATGCGGCAACCGGCGCACCCTTTGGCGACCAAGATGCGCCAAGCCTGCCTGCCGACACCCTGGGCGCCATTCGCACCCTGATGGCCACAGCGGTGCAGTCGCAGCTTATGAGCGATGTGCCGCTGGCTTGTTTTTTGTCCGGCGGAATAGATTCGTCCATTGTTGCCGCCTTATTGCAGCAGCAGCGCGCAGCCCTGGGCCAAGACCGCCTGCAGACACTCTGCGCCGTTTTTGACGAACCGCAGTTTGATGAAGCGCCTTTTGCCCGCGCTGTGGCGAACCATATCGGCACGCGGCATCTGGAATTAAATATCTCGCCACGGCGGCAGGTTACCGCGCTGCTGCACCAACTGATGCGGCAATCGTTGGGCCAGCCGTTTGGCGATTCGTCCATTGTGCCAACCGCCCTTATTGCACAGGCTGCTCGAAGTATAGCGCCGGTGGCGCTAAGCGGTGACGGGGCGGACGAACTTTTTGGCGGCTACGACCGCTACCGCGGACTGGCCCTGGTGCAGCGATTTCGCCATTTACTTCGCCCGCTGCTGCCGCTGCTGCCTGATGGCGGTCGCGATGCCCGCAATCGCCTTAAGCAAGCCTGCAGCGAGCAGCAAATCGGCCGGCAATACGCCGGCTTCACGCAGATTTTTTCTGATGAAGATATCGCCAGGCTCGGCATCAGTGCCCCGCCGCTACCCTCAGCCATGACCGAGGAGCGGCTTGCGGGCCAATCGGCCATGCGCTGGGCAATGGCCTGCGACCAGCGGCTTTATCTGCCCGGCGATGTTCTCTATAAGGTGGACACAGCTTCAATGGCATGCGGCCTGGAGGTTCGCGCACCATTTTTAGATCATCGCGTCGCTGAATTCGCCGCCGGCCTGCAGGATACGCAGCTTTTCAGCGGCAATCGCGGCAAACTACTATTGCGACAGGCCTTCGGCCATTTGCTGCCGGCAGAAATCATGCAGCGTAAAAAGCAAGGCTTTGGCCTGCCGATTGGCCAGTGGTTTCGCGGGCCATTGCGCGGCGACTTAGCCGACCGCCTTACCGACAACAAAGCATTCTCGCGGCGTTATCTTCGTGCCGCCGCCGTAGACAAACTGCTGCGCCAGCATGTATCCGGCGAACGCGACCACACGCACCGTTTGTTTGCTCTGCTGATGCTGGAAATCTGGTTCGCCGAGTTTTCACCGACAATTGCAGATGCCTAAGCACCGCCATGCGCCGCTATCCGTCCACCGGCTGAAGCACGGCCGGCGGCATGATCAGCGTTTTTATGCCAAAGCTGGTGAAATTGACAACCGCACGCGTCGTTTCTCCCTGCTGAACCATCTGCTCCACCCGCCCAAGGCCAAACTTGCCGTGCCGCACCAATGCACCGCGCTTAAACGGAAGCGATTCAGGCGGCGGCTCTTGCTCGAACGAAGCCTTCTTCGGCCCCGCTGGCGGCCGGTTAAAGTACATTCGGTCGCGAAAACCCAACGATCCACGCTGCTGCGGCTGCGGCGCCTGGCCCATAACCTCCAGAACATCACGCGGTAACTCATCTAAAAATTGCGATGGCTGTCGCGCATCCGAAATACCCATCAACATACGCCATTGAGCACAGGCTAAAACAAGATGGCTCATCGCACGCGTAATACCCACAAACGCCAGCCGCCGCTCTTCTTCCATTTCATCGGACCCATCGCCCGCCTCCACCGCCCGCTGGTGCGGCAAGCAGCCGCGCTCCATACCCACCATGGCCACCACCGGAAACTCAAGCCCTTTGGCGGTATGCAGCGTCATAAGCGTTACAGCGCCGGTGGTGTCTTGAATGCGATCGGCATCTGAAACAAGGCTTACCTGCTCGAGGTAATCAAATAGCGTACCCTGCTCGTTGCGATCGTCAAACTCCGCGGCCACCGAAATAAGTTCATCTATGTTGCTGTTGCGCTGCAGGCTCTCTTCGGTGCGGTCTCCTTCTTTGCCGCGCAGGCCCGATTCTTCAATGACGACTTCCATAAGTTCTTTAATGCTGATGTGCGGCATAGTTGATTCCACAGCGGCGACCGGCACAGTACCGACTTCACCCACTGAAAGCTCATCGGCTGGCGGCGGCTCGGCGGCGAGCTGCGCATCAAATAGCGGATCATCCGGCGGGTCTTCAAATGTCTGATTTTCGGAAGATGCAACGTCGTCCTGGCCGCCGGCCGCATCGGCGGTTGTGTCTGCGGGCTGTTCCAATACGACAGATGCCGCTGGTTGGCCGCCTGCACCCGCCGCCGCCGGATCCAAACCGAACCGCTCCCGCCACGCGGTAATCTTTCGCGCCAGCGAGGTACAGGCCTCTATGGCCCGCCGCTGCAGCCCGGGAACCTCCGCGGCCCGCAGGCACGTCTCACACATGCTGAGCCGATGTTGCGCCGCAAAAGCCTCAAGCCGCGAAATGCTCGTATCGCCTATACCGCGCGGCGGCACGTTGATGATCCTGTTAAAGCTGATGTCATCATTGGCATTGGCCAGCACGCGCAGGTAGGCAAGCACATCTTTAACTTCTTTGCGGCCGTAAAACTCCACGCCGCGGGCAATCTGGTACGGGACTCCCTCGCGCATGAGTGTGCCCTCAAGCACGCGCGACAAAGAGTTCATGCGATAAAAAATCGCCATCTTTTCCCAGCCTATGTTCAGCCGCTCATGGTAATCTTTCAGCAGGCCTACCACGCGCGAGGCTTCATCGTGCTCGTCGGCGGCATATACCACGCGAATGCGGCTTCCCTGCTGATTTTCAGTCCAGAGTGATTTTTCTTTGCGCTGCCGGTTGCATCCAATAAGGGCTGAAGCCGCCTTGAGAATATTTTTGGTGCTGCGGTAATTTTGTTCCAGCTTTACCACCTTGGCGCCCGGGAAGAACTTTTCAAAATCCATGATATTGCCGAGGTTGGCGCCGCGCCAGCCATAAATAGACTGGTCGGGATCGCCGGTGGCGCAGATGTTGCGGTGGTTTTGCGCCAGCAGCTTGGCAATGACAAACTGCACATGGTTGGTGTCCTGGTATTCGTCTATGAGTATGTAGCGGTAGGTGTCTTCGGCCATTTGCCGTACATCTTCATGATCGCGCAGCAGTTTGGCGGTTTCAAGCAGCAGGTCGTCAAAATCGAGCATGCCCGACGCGCGGAGCAGCTCCTCGTAGCAGGTGTAGACCCGTGCCACATTGCGTTCAAAAAAGTCCTTGGCCTGTTTGGCGAAAGCTTCCGAGTCCATCAGGGCGTTTTTGGCCTTGCTGATGCGGCTGTGCACGGCCTGCGGTGAAAAATTGGTCAGCGAGATTCCTACTTTTTCTATGGCTTGCTTGATAAGACGCTGCTGATCGGCGGAATCCATGATATTGAAGTTGGCGTTCAGGCCCGCGGCCTGGGCATATTGCCGCAAAAATTTAACACAAAAGCTGTGAAAGGTAGCCACCGTTACCGAATGCGCCTGCCGCGGCGGCAGGCCGCGCAGCAGTTTGATCATGCGCTCCCGCATTTCGCCGGCG
>JBMFVX010000183.1:4213-4489 GCA_049965775.1 Phycisphaerae bacterium | reverse complement strand
GGTGACAATATCGTCAAAATGCAGATTGCGATTGGGATGCGGGTGATGACGGCGCAGGTCGCCGATATATTTTTCCAGCATCCTGATGTATTTTCGCCCCACGAGGTGCCGAAACCGCTTCTTGCGGCCCGGCGTCTTGGTCACGGCCGCCGCACAAGCTGTCTCGGCCTGCAAGGCTTGCGCCGGAGGTTCCGGTGATACTCCCGGCAACGCCTCTGGCGATTTCACCAAAGAGTTCGCCTGCATCGCCTGCCGCCGGCGTTTCCGCGGCCAAGA
>JBMFVX010000183.1:0-4203 GCA_049965775.1 Phycisphaerae bacterium | reverse complement strand
ATAACACCGCCCATGGCGGCTCGTGCGGTTCATGGCGTAGAGCAAGACCATAGCCCTTGGCCTCATCCATGCCAACAACGGTGGATGTCACCTTTTCGCGCTCGCCACATTTCAGTTTCCCCGCCCGCCGCGTTAGCCGGCCGCGCCACCATTTCGCCCATCGCCGGCCCCGTGCCTGCCCCCTGCGGCGGGGCGGTCAAAGAAATCCTGGCCGTACCTCTTGCGGTACTCCTCCACCGTGTAGCGCGCGAAAGCGGTGCTCCTCGGGTGGAGTTCGCGGTAGGCGCAGCCCAGGCCTGCGGCCTTGAACTGCTCTATCTTCTCCATCGACCGAAGAAAATACCGGAGTAGGCCGGTGTTATTCGAGAGTTGCGCGAAAATCGGCGCCCGTTTCTCCAGCCAACCAAGGTCGTGTACCCGCAGCTCACCCCCGTGCCCCAGCACGCTCTCTTCCGCAGCCTGCACGGCCTTGGAGAATCTCCGCGACGGCCCCCTCCGCCCGACGCGGTACGAACCCTCGCTAACGGCGCAGAAGAATCTCGGGCCGGCGCCCTGCGCGGGTGGAGCCGGCCCGAGAATAATGTCGACGCGGGGTGGCCGGCGCGACGCGGCGACGAGGTGGCCGAACCCGCCGGCGGCATCAGTTTGCTGCCGCCATACAGGCCTCGCCTGCAACCCACGGCCCTGGAATGCTTTAACCCAGTCCGCCGGTGGTTGGCCGTCGGCCAGGTAGACCGCGATCCCTGATGGGTACAGGAAGGTGGGTTCGGCGGCGGCCATAGCGGAGAGCAGGTATTTGGCCGCGGCGATGCCAGCGTCCCAGCCCTCACAGCCTCGCGATACCTGGCCTTGCTGATATTTTTTCATCCCCCGGCGCGTGGGGCACGATTGCCACGGCGCCAACTGCAGCTTGATTCCGCTGAGCACCAAGGGCGCCCCGTCGAGGCCCGGCGGAATGGGAACGACTCCGACCACATGCTCCAGCGCGGGGTCTATGGCCACCGCGACCCGGGCTCCGGTCGGGGGAAACTCAAGCTCACCTCCCCAATAGGCCAGCCCCCATGGCGTGAAATAACCGGACCAGCCGAATGCGCGGTTGGGGTCGCCCTCGTCGGCCCAGGCTCGCACCTTGAAACCGCACCGCTCTGCGGAAGCACGCCAAGTTGCCCCAATATCCCCATCGACCAACCCGATCATCATCAGCCTTTGTCCCTTAAAAAAGCACCGAAGCGGCGAACCTTGGCGCCAGGAAACCGGCTCGCAGCCGACCGCGGAGCGGCCTACGGGGTAAAGCCCCAGATAACGAGCGTGGCGCCCAAGGCGTAGAGCGCCGCCGTTGCGAGCAACCCTGCCCTCATTGAGGGCGAGCCCCGCCCGGTGGGGCCACCTGACCGCGTGGCCAGCACGCCCGCAGCGAAAACTGCCTGGGCCATGATCGCTATACCTGATGCCGCGACCAAATCGGCGTCCAGCCAGCCATTGCCCAGGGGGACCACCGCGAGCGAGGCAAATAGGGCTACGAACGCGTTGGCCCAAACGGCGAGGAAAATGGGCAGCATCGTTCCGCCGGACGCCGGGGCGTCCGCCGCCCGGTGCCGGCTGCGGGAAAACAGAAATTTGGGAAAAAGGTAACCCGGCAACAGGGTCATATCCGCTGCCCGTGGAGTGCCGCCCCCGGCCGCGCCATCGTGGCAACATGACGCGAGTGCCTTTTGCCATTGGCGGCGCCGCCTGCTCGCAACTATTAAAACAATTCCCCATGGGGAGAGCAACGCCATTGTGACGCACGCCCAGCTCACGGCCAACCGGGCCACGAGCGGTTGGTGCTGTATTGGCCGGTACAGGCAGCCGTAGATCAAGAGGGGCACCCAAGCGGACAAGAGCGACGACGCGATCGCGTACCGCAGGAGGTCCATTGAGCCCCGCAGCAGCTCGCCGACCGCAATTCCATGCGATCCACCAACGCGGGCTAGCTTTCCCAAATTAGTGCCCCCCGGTCGCGTCGCCGCACCCCGGATTCGAGGCCCGGCCGCCTGTCGCCTGGGCCAGAAAATCCCAGAATGCCTCGTTGAAAACGGCCCTGACGAAGCCGGACGCCCCCGCAACGGCACGGCCGTTTATTCCCGTAGCGTCGGCGACGGTCGAGCCGGCCGTACTGATCGCCGATCCGACGGCGTCCACCCAGCCCTCCCCCCAGTACTCCCCATCCGCATCCACATTCCCCTCCGGCGAGGAATCGGCAAACTGATACGTATTGGCACCGGTAACCGTTCACGGGGTCAAAAATGCAAAACAGCTTTAAATCAAGCTATATTATAGGACTAATGTGCGAAACACAGGCTGAAAATAACCTCGTACCGCTGAAACCACTGGTTATTTAGCTAATTTCGCCACTTTTGCCCGTGAACGGTTACGAAAAATCGAATGTTTAGCGGTATATTAACTGGGGAATGTCTAAAGCTTTTTCAATGACGGCTGGAGTTGCTTTGATCGGGTGCGCAACATTGTCGCATACGCTGGCGCCGAGCACCACCGTGTCGGCGGAGGCCAAGGCGGTGCGCAGCGCTGAGGCGTTGATTTTCTCCGAGCTTGGGTGCTCACAGGCCCTCTCGGGGCCCAAGGCGTTGGCCGAATCCGAGGTGCGGAGTTTGGCGAGCCAATGCGCCCATGATGGTTGGGATGGCAATGGGGCGTCTGCCCTCGACCCATCGGCGGTTGATCGAGCGGTCGAGCTCATCTGGGCTCTGCCCAGATGGGTGCCAATGCCCGAGGCGGCGGCGGAACCGGATGGGGCCGTGTCGCTCGACTGGGTCCATTCTCGTTTCCGCCTCCTTTCGCTGAGTGTCGGCGGCTCCGGGCGGATTGCATACGCCTGGCTGGACGGAACCGACACGGGGTACGGCGTGCGGGCGTTCGACGGGTGCACGGTGCATAACGATATCATCAGCCTTATAAGGATGGTCGTGGGAAATGGCGGTACTTTCATCCGGGCTGCCTGAAGTGGTACACGGGAACGAGGACCTCGCCAGGTTTCTCGTGCACCGAAGCCAATTCAATGCCCAAATAGTAAAACCGGCCGCGTTCCTCCCAAATCCGAAAGACGGCCAACCTCTGTCTTCCGGCATGGAACCAAGCCGGCCGATCGGCCCTGGAAACTTGGCACCACGGCGACCGGGGATCGCGGATTGTACGGGGCGGCGATCATCCGCGCGCAGGGAGCCATCGACGCTGCGCTCACAGTGGCTGCCTACGAGCCGCCAGCGCGCCACGCGGCAATTGAGGGATGGCCGCGGCACGACGATCCGGCAATTCAGAAGGCGCAGCAGAAGCAGAAAGCAAGCTTGCTCGCGAGCTCCGCAGGCTGCCCCATATTGCGGCCAGGTTGTGAAGGGCATCGCGAGCCGGGCGCCATCGAATGGCGTCTGGCGGCCCGCCGCCTGAGTGAGGAGGCATTACGGAGGCATTTCGCCTGCCACGCTGACTTCGGCCCGCCACAGTTGGGGCGGCAATATTTGTCGTATTTACGAACAATATAAACCAGCGATTGCTTTTTCTTTGACAGACGGCGATAAAAATAAGAGGAGACTCGGCCTGAGGGTTGCTCTAGGCTCTGTCTGAAAACAGCAATTTGAGATATTGTCGGATCATGGCGAGGTGCAGCATGGCGTGGAAGTGCACCGCCAGTTTTTCGAATCGTGTGCCAATCCGACGGAGCTCCTTGAGCCAACCCACGCACTGTTCGACCACATGGCGTTGGCGATACGCCTCGCGATCAAATCTGACCGATGGATCACGGCGTGCATGTTCATTGTCCCGGTGCGGTATCACTGGTTCTATCCCCTGTGCCCTGAGCCAATCACGAATTCGCGGCGCACTGTACCCTTTGTCGCCGACCAACTTTCGGGGCTTGCGGCGTCGGCGTGATGCGATGTAGCTGCCCACCACAGATTCCAGTCGCGTTGATTCGTTAACCTGTCCGGCCGTCACTTCGACCGTGAGCGGCACTCCCGTGCCGTCAGTAACCAGATGGAATTTCGATCCAAACCCGCCTCGGCTGCGGCCCAGAGCGTGGTCGGACGGTTCGTCCGGGTGGTGGCCGAAACTTTTTTAGAAGCCCCGGCAGCGGCACGCGATGCCCGAACCGACGCCCCGTCCACACACCATAAATCCCAATCAATCAGACCGTTGCGATCCAGCTTCACC
>JBMFVX010000182.1:0-4494 GCA_049965775.1 Phycisphaerae bacterium | reverse complement strand
ACTATTTACCACACCATCTTAAAAAGCGCAAATTCGCGGGCGCGAATTATTGGTGGGTTCTACATGCAATCGCCCTGGGGTCTCCGTGAAAACCCGCCTGCAACTTAGCCATCAAACCAGCGACGGCGATTTTCTGATTCAAACCCCAAAAGCGGCCCCATCAAAAAAGCCAATTTAAATAGCCACGGAGCCAGCACCGCCGTATAAATGCCGGTGGAGCTTACAACGCCCAACGTCGGCCAAAAAGCCATTTCGGGCGGTCGTGGCCCACCAATCAGCATCGGCGCCAGCCACGCCAGAATATCCGCCGCCGAGAGCGTAAACATGACGGCCAGCAGCGTTAAAATAATTTGACTGATCATGTTGTAGCGAAAAATGCTCATGCGCACCCGGCTGATGACCCAGGCAACGAGTGCCAAAATAACGATATGGGTGCCCAAAAGGCTTGTCGAGGTAAGGTCGTACACCAGCCCGACGATCAGGCTGCAAAGCAGCGAACGAGATTCATCTGCAAACAGGGCGTAAAACACCACCAGCGCCGGCAGAAATTCCACGTGAAAGTAGCCGTGCTCGCTTAGTGCGCCCAGATGCGCCATTTGCAAAGCCGCGGCCAGATAAAGCAGAATACAAAAGCTGAACCAGCGCATACACAGGAGTATACACCAGGCGACAGGCGGGCACGAGGCAATTACTCACCCCATCAGCTAGTTAAGGCGAAAAATACCGCCGTATGCCGCGGGCAACTATCCCGGCGCAGCGGCCGGATCGGCAGCGCGGTAGCCAAAGTAGCTGCGCTTGCGAATAAGATCGGCCACCACCGGCGGCACCATATTTTGCCAGCTTTCATCACCTGATTTTATTTTATTAAGCACATCGCGCGAAAAAATGGATAAGTAGCGTTCGTCGTAGCCTTCCAGCTGCTCTATGCAGCCGCGATCCACAAGGTAGCCGTAAAGCTTGCGGAGTTTGGCGTCCAACTCGAGGTTTTCAACCTTGATGAGCTTGCCCGTTTTAGGCTCTTTAAGCGGATAGATATACAGCTTATGGTCGTTTTTAAACAACCGCCCAAACGATTCGAGAATGCCGCCATCGAGGTCGCCATAGTATTTTTCATCAAACAGGTCTATCAGGCTCGGCACGCCCATCACAATGCCGATGGGTTTGCGGCTGTACCGTGCCAGGCAGGCTCCCAGCCGGTAAAACTCAAAATAATCTGAAATGAGCACAGTTTTGCCGCACGCGGAGAGCACATCCGCCCGTGCCAAAAAGTCTTTAAGGTCAATGGCGCCGTCGGCCTGCAGGTTGTGCATGGTAATTTCCATCACTTCCACCGGCTCTTCGCCATCGGCGTTTTTCATGAACGCGGCCCTGGCACATTTAAGCATGTCCAGGTTCACCTGCGTCACCGGCCGAAAGCTGCCGCGCTCCACAAGTATGGGCTTGTTGTGCAGCATCTCCGACGGCTGTAGCACTTCGCCGTTAGGCCCGAACATGGCCGCATCGCTCAGGCCCAGTTCCACCAGCCGCAGGCTCATGATGCGGTTATTAACATGCCTGAATTCAATGCCCGAAAACTCAATCATGTCTATTTCGATGCGCGCGGTGGATAAATTATCGAGCAGGCTCTTAAGCAGCATCTCAGGCTCGTAATGGTAGAAAAACGCCCCATAGAGCAAATTAACTCCCACAATGCCCAGCGCCTCCTGCTGTTGGGCCTGCTCCTTGTCGAGCATGCGCAGGTGCAGAATAATTTGGCTGTCCTGATCGCGCGGGTGCGCCTGAAACTTCACGCCCATCCACCCGTGGCCTTCACGCCTGCCGTCAAAACTGCGCGTAGCAACCGTGTCGGCAAAGGCAAAAAACGAGGTAGTATCGCCGCGGGCATCGGCCAGCCGACTCAGGTTGAGCTTATGCTCATAATCGAGCATACTCTGCAGGCGCGAGCGGCTGACATAGCGCTCGCATTTGCCATAGATGGCGTCGCTTACAGCCATGTCGTAAGCGCTCATGCTTTTGGCAATCGTCCCGGACGCCCCGCCAGCGCGAAAAAACCATCGGACAACCTCCTGCCCGGCTCCAATTTCGGCAAATGTGCCATAGCGCCGCCGGTCCAGGTTTATCTCAAGCGCTTTGCGCGGGGTATCCAGATGGTCCCGGTCGCTATGCTGCGCGATAGGGGTTTCGTCGCCTACAGAAGTCATGCCTGCTCCAGTTTTGAGTTCAAAAGTTTTGAGTGCGCCGTCGCAACTGCGCTCTTATGCTATAGAAAGCCGCCCGGCGGTTCAAATGACATTAAAAAATGCCTGCGACTAAAAGCTCTCCAGCAGTCGCACGTACGCTTGAATCATTGCCTGGTCGCTGAAGTGACGGCTCACGCGATGGGCGCCCTGCACCCCCAACCTGCGGCGAAGGTCGGCATCGTCGAGCAGCCGGGCAAGTCCCCATGCCATGCCGTGGGGCTGCTGCGCAGCAAGCAGCCAGCCGCTTTTATCGTGCTCAATTATCTGCCGCATTGCCGGCGAATCGAACGCTAGCACCGCCCTGCCCGCAGCCATGGCCTCGGCCACTGTAAGACCAAAGCCTTCCGCCAGCGAGGGCATGGCCAGCACATCAAACCGCGGGTACCAGCGCTCGGGTGTGGCTGTTGCGCCGATAAACCAGACGCGCGAGGCAATGCCCTGTTCGCGCGCCCGCCGCCGCAGCGCGGCCTCCTGCTCGCCGTAGCCCACCAGCGCCAGATGCAGTTTTTCCCAGCGGTGGTTGTCGCTGCGTATAAGCCATGCCACTTCATCTATAAGCAAAGGCAACCGCTTAACCGGGTCGAACCGCCCCACATACCCCACCACCTGAGCATCGGCCGGCCACGGGCACTCGGCCGCCGGCATTGGCTCGGCCCAGCTGAAGCGCTGAGCATCTATGCCGTTGGGTATGACAAAGCCGTTTACAAATTGGCCAAACTCCGAAATTTTATCGAGAATGGCCTTGCAAGGCGCGATAATGCCTTCGCAGCGGCCGCTTAACAATCCCTGAAGTTGCCAATGCCAGCGAGGCTCGGCCTGCAGCGTATGGATGGACTGCAAATACACGCAGCGCGGCCCAAACGGCGCGCAGGCGGTCGCCACCGCATTGGCGTGCAGCAGAACGCTTACGACCACATGCGGCGCTACTCGGTCCATTAACGAAAGCCAGCGCGTAAACACCTGTGGATCGGTGCGGCTGCGGGCGTGCAGGCTCGATACTTCGACATTGGCATGGCGCAGCCAGCGCCCCACCACGCCCGGCGAACGAATGGACACCACCGTCGGCTGCCAGCGCCCCGTGGCCTTAAGCCCGCACGCGACGGCATGCACCACCAGCGGGCTGCCGCCAAGGTCAAGGTCGGTTATTAAAAACAGAACTCGTTGCATTCAATCCATTTCAACCAGGCAGCGTTTGCAATGTCCATTACCCGCGGGCAGCGCTGCTTTGAGCCTAAGCGTTCGCAACAGACCGGGCAGGCTATAAGCCTGCACCATAAGCCGCGCCACAGCAGCAGAGCGAACCGCTTGGGCAACCTGCACACCATTACCACTGGGCTTCGTCAAACGGCGTAAGCGGCGCTTTGCTGCGCGGCTTGGGCAGATGCTTGACCATATCACTTACCACACGCAGGGTTTCTTCGCTTTCGGCGCGTACGTTAAACGGCGAACCGGCGACAACCGTCACTTTCTTGCCGGCGGCGCGCAGCAGTGTTGCATCATCAAACACCGGTCCGCTTCGGCTTGCACCTCCACGCAGTGTGCTTCGCTGGGCGTAGGCCTGCTCTAGCGCCGATCTCTGAAAAAGCTGCGGCGATTGCAATTGTTGCAGGCCGGCGGCATCAAAGCCGGCATCCAAAGCACCGCCCTTCACGCGCACCAGGGCATTACCCAGGGCCAATACCGGGGCAACGGCCGGCGCGTTGGTAATGGCTTGCTCCATCGCATCGAGCAGGGTGTAGGGCACCACAGGACAACTCGCATCGTGAACCATGACCAGGTCAATTTCAGGCTTGAGTTTTTCAAGTCCGCGGGCAACGGCGCCGAACCAATTTGGCCCGCCGGTGGCTACCGATACCCCCTGAAAGCCCAGATGGGCGCCATATTTTTGCTGCACGCGCGACAGCTCATCGGGCAGCAGGCACAAGAGCCGCTGCTCGACCTGGTCGCGATTGGCATAAATCTCGATCGTTCGCATGAACACCTCGCGATTATCGATCTTCATAAACGGCCTGCCGCTGTCGTTAGCCGCCCAGGGGGGCGCCGTCATCACAAATAAAACCGCCATCTTAGCCATAGTGCCTCCTGCTAAAGCCGTGCGCCACCGCCGGCACAAAAATTGTATCGCAGATTTTTGCCGCAAGCCATTGATTTTTGCGAAGCGCACAGGGGACTGTCTTGAATGCCATTAACTTAAGCTCCCATATCACCTGCATCCGATGTTCTCCCCGCGTGCGATCATCTCTTTGAGTTCAGC
>JBMFVX010000181.1:0-4554 GCA_049965775.1 Phycisphaerae bacterium | reverse complement strand
GCATTTCGCATTGGCATGCTCCTAAGCACAATCTCTACACGGCACGCCTGTAACATTTTGCTTTTTTGACAAGAAACGCGTCGCGTGGCACTCCCGACCTAAATACGCGATCTACCGCCTTACGGCCCGCAGGCTGCGCTACGCCCACGGCCAGTATAAACAATTCCCCGATGCCATTATAACGCCTCCGATTGCTTATACGCTTTTACCGCATCCAGCAGCGACGCCTGCGGCCGATACCCCAATTCATTGGTTGTTGGACCGATGGACGCCTCCGTATGGTTCTGGAAAAAATCATAGGGATTTTCAATGTACTCCGGCGGTAAGTCGGTGCCCAACACTTCGTTCAGCACTTTTACCACGGTATTAAATGTTTCCGAGCGTCCACTGCCAACATTAAACACAAGACCTTTGCCGCCGTAGGCCATGGCAGACATATTGGCCGCAATCACATCGCCAATCCACACAAAGTCGCGCCGCTGCTCGCCCTGACGAAATATCCGCGGCCGCTTGCCCGCCTTCATCTGCTGCGCCAACTGATATATCATCGAAGCAAACTTGCCCTTGTGCGCTTCGCCAGGCCCAAATACATTAAAATAGCGCAGGCCGACAATCGGCAGATTTGTCGCATTCGCCCAGCTTTTCGCCAAATGCTCCATCGCCAGTTTCGAGTAGCCGTAAACATTCAGCGGTTTCGTTGGTCCGTCAACACTGCTTGGCGCCGGCAAATTGCCATACACCGCCGCCGACGACGCCCACACCACGCGGGCCTTCCACTCCGCCGCCCACCCCAACACCTGCCTGAACGCCTCAACATTGTTCGTCATCATCTTGTGCTGATCGGTCACGGTCGTATCCGTTATCGAGGCCTGATGAAAAATAACCTCAAACTTACCTGCCGGCCTCACAAAACAATCGCCCGTTACCACATCGCCCGTAAACGCCCTCAAGTTGTGAAAATCACCCGACGAAAAATTATCCAGCACCGTCACTTCGTGCCCCTGTCGCTGCAACTCACATGCAAGGTTCGAGCCGATAAACCCGGCCCCGCCCGTTACCAAAATGTGCTGTACCTTAGTCATTCATACGCTCCATTGTTCTTTACGCCGTCGCGGCTGGCTGCTGCTGCGTCATGCAATGCAACGTGCCCAAGCCCCATACCAGATCACGGCAGTATATCGGAATTACCTTGCGCTGCGGCCCAAAACACTCCTCCAGCAGACGCAGCGCTGCGCCATCGGCCGCATCGTTAAACACCGGCACAAGCACGCCCGCATTGCATACATAAAAGTTCGCATAGCTCGCCGGCAGCCGCTGCCCATCAAATACCACCGGCTCCGGCAGCGGCAGTTCCACAATATTAAACGGCCGCCCCGTGCTGCTGCGCATGGCTTTTAACCGCTTAACATTTTCTGCCAGCGGCTCATGGTTGGCATCATTCCGGTTTGGCTCCACACACGCGACAATCGTCTCGGCCGAGGTAAAACGCGCCGTATCATCAATATGCCCATGCGTGTCGTCGCCCGCTATCCCGCGATCCAGCCACAACACCTGCCGAACACCCAAATAATCCATCAGCGACCGCTCCACCGCCTCGCGGCTCGCACCCGGGTTGCGCTGCTGCACTTCCGACAGCAAACATTCTTCCGTCGTCAGCACGCTGCCACAGCCATCAACATCTATGCTGCCGCCCTCCAGCACCATGGTGCGGGCCTTGCCTTCGGCTTCTACTGTCGGCTTCCATAGCGGCAGCTTCAGCGCCTTGGCCACATACGCCGGCAATTGGCAGTCTTGCTTATAATTGTCGTACTTGGCCCAGGCATTAAAGTGCCAGCCCACCATGCCCACCTTGCCTTCGCCTCGCCCGGTCTGCTTTACCACAAACGACGGAGCCGAATCGCGCGTCCATATGCGATCTGTGCGCTTGCGATGCCACACAATATTTTCCAGACTCACCGCACCCCGCTCCAGCGTACGCTTCGCCTTCGCCTGCTCGGCCGCATCTTGCACCAGCAAATGCACTTTCTCGGCTGCGGCAATGTGCCGCACTATTTCCGCAAATATCCATGGAATCGGCGCAAACTTACCCGGCCAGTCCGCCTTGTGGTGCGGCCAGGCAAGCCACGTCGCTTCATGCCTCTGCCATTCGGCAGGCATGACATAGCCCTGCTCTGCGGGGGTTTTTGTTGCTGTATTCATTTTTTACCTGTGTTATGAATATTACCGGCTCAGCGGCCAAAACGCTGCGTCAGGCCACCGTAAAAATCTATCCGCCGATCTCTGAAAAATGGCCAGTTCCGCCGTACCGTTTCCTGCAGCGCCGGGTCTACCTCGGCAATGAGCACTTCTTCTTTATCGCTCGAACCCTTTGCCAGCATCCGCCCAAACGGATCGCATATAAATGAGTACCCAAAAAACTCTATGCCCCCGTCGCGCGGGCCTTCATGCCCGATGCGGTTGGCACTCGCCACATACACGCCATTGGCAATCGCATGCGATCGTTGAATAGTCTGCCACGCGATCACCTGGGCTTCGCCAAATTCCGCCTTTTCCTTTGGATGCCATCCAATCGCCGTCGGATAAAACAGCACACTTACGTCCTGCATTGCCGTCAGCCGCGCCGCCTCCGGATACCACTGGTCCCAGCAAATCAGCACACCTATGCGCCCAAACCGCGTCTCAAACGCCTTAAAGCCCGTATCGCCCGGCGTAAAATAATATTTTTCGTAATACAGCGGGTCATCCGGTATGTGCATCTTGCGGTAAATGCCCAGCAGCGAACCATCCGCCTCCAGCACCGCCGCCGTGTTGTGATAGACCCCCGCCGCACGGCGTTCAAACAGCGACGCCACAATCACCACGCCCAGTTCCTTAGCAAGCCGCCCCAGTATTTCCGTAGATGGCCCCGGAATCGGCTCCGCAAGGTTGAATTTCTCTAAATCTTCGCTCTGGCAAAAGTACTCCGACCGAAACAGCTCCTGCGTCGAAATCACCTGCGCCCCGCGCTTCGCCGCCTCCCGAATTAACGCCACCAGCCTGTCCATATTCGCCGATGGCTGCTCCGCGCAGCTCATCTGAATTATGCCTATCTTAAAACTCTTCATTCTATTTACTCGCCTATGCCTACACCCGTTCAGCCCGCTGCATCGCCCATGCGCAGCGGCACCCAAACGGCACAGAATTATAACCTTACACCACGCCGCTGGCGAAGCATCTGCACGCTGCTTCATACCCAGCCAATGGCTTTACAACGATCCCTTTCTGCCGTTGACGCTTTTCCGCCGGCTTCGCCCCAACTTTTTTAAAGCCCTGCTGCAACCACTGTCCCACACACGCAACTTCGCGCCTGTACTTGGCACAAAACCTGTTCGCCCTGATAATTCCAGCGCCAATGACGTGCCTCCGGCACACGACCGCCGGAAGCAGCATCGCTTTTATTTTGCGGAGCTTTGTGCCTTAATGACTGCTTCAATCCCCAACCCCGCATCACCCGAACAACTCGCACAAATCGGCCATGCCGCCGCTCAACTCATTGAGCCGGGGCAAACTGTCGGCCTCGGCAGCGGCCGCGCATCGCACGCTTTTGTACGGGCGCTCGCCGCTCGCCTGGCACGCGAAAAGTTTTCTATTCTCGGCATACCAACCTCCAACTCCACCGAAAAACTCGCACGCGAATTGGGCATCGCCATCGGCTCGCTCGAAACCATAAGCACCATTGACATTGCTGTAGACGGCGCTGATGAAGTAACCCCAGCACTCGATCTGCTCAAGGGAGGCGGAGGAGATTTACTTCGCGAAAAAGTAGTAGCCTCCATCAGCCGACGATTTGCTATCGTCGTCGGACACGAAAAACTCGTGCCCTGCCTCGGAGACAAATTTCCCGTTTTCATCGAAGTTGTGGCTTTCGCTCTGCCCGTTGTTGTTCGATGCCTGCAAACCCTCGGCGGCCAGGCGGCGCCACGATTAACGCCCGAGGGCAAACTCTTTCTCACCGACAACTCCAACCCTCTGCTCCACGCCGTTTTTGGCCCCAAGCCCCACCATATTAGCAACCCTGAAGCGCTGGCAGCCGCCATCTCTAACATCCCAGGCGTCGTCGGCCACGGCATGTTTCTATCAATGGCCACCGATCTCTTCGTAGCCCAACCCGACGGCACCATCCACTATCAACAGCACCCCACTAAAAAGTAACCCCACCTCCACGGGACAATCTGCCGCAGACAGCACAAAACGCCCGCAGAAAAGGAATAAAGGTCGAGTTTCAATCCGCTCCGCGGCTTTGGGCCGCGGAGAACCGGCCGGCATGGTCAATCTGCCCCAGGACCTTGAGTTTCAATCCGCTCCGCGGCTTTGGGCCGCGGAGAACGGCCACACTGGCGGGTGCAAGGCATATCATGCCAGTTTCAATCCGCTCCGCGGCTTTGGGCCGCGGAGAACCCCAACCGCTCCTTTATAGCGGCATCTGCCAATAGTTTCAATCCGCTCCGCGGCTTTGGGCCGCGGAGAACAATACGAACTAACAGACGAAACGAAAACCGTGGACGTTTCAATCCG
>JBMFVX010000180.1:0-4601 GCA_049965775.1 Phycisphaerae bacterium | reverse complement strand
GAACGCATTCTGGAAAAAGTTGCCAAGGCTCGCGCCGTCCTGAATAATGTTCAATCTATTTGATTCACTACACTAGCCAAAGACTTTGGCCCTCTACAATTACAGGCGCTGCGGCAGAAGATGATAAAACGCGACTGGTGCCGTACACATATCAACGCCGAGGTTGATCGCGTCAAATATATTTTCAAATGGGCTACGGCGCAAGGTTTGGTGCCGGATGGGGTTTATGGGGCAATGCGGTGCGTTGCCGGCTTGCGGGCAGGACGTTCCGAGGCACGCGAAAGCGACCCGGTTAAGCCCGTACCGCAAAACATCCTTGACGCCACACTCAAGCGACTTAATAAGACGGTTCGCGCCGTGGTTGAACTGCAATTACTGACTGGAGCGCGGCCGGGCGAATTGATAACCATGAAGATGGCTGGACTGAACATGAAGGGCAAGGTTTGGAAGTACATGCCGGAGCAGCATAAGACCCAGCACCACGGCCATACGAGGACAATCTTAATTGGCCCACGAGGGCAGGAAGTCTTGCGCCCATTTTTGAAGGCGGCGACCGATGCTTATTTGTTCTCGCCTAAGGAAGCCGAGGCCGCACGCCTGAAATCCCTGCACGCCAAACGCACAACGCCGTTGAGTTGCGGCAATGTGCCGGGTAGCAATCGCAAGCGCTATCCCAAACGCCGAGCAGGCGACTGCTATACGGTGGCATCATATCGGCGGGCCATAGATCGAGCTTGTAAAGCGGCTGGCGTTCCATCATGGCATCCGCACCAACTACGGCACAATGCCGCGACCTTGTTGCGTGAACAGTTTGGAGTAGACGCCGCCAAGACGGTTCTGGGGCATCGGACATTGAGCACAACCTTGCTTTATGCCGAGGATAGCGTCAAGAAAGCCGCCGAGGTTATCGGCAAGATCGGTTGATAGTAACACAAGTATTCAATGGATGATTAAAATAAAGGAACAGAAAATGAGCAAGCAAGAAGATGTAAATATTGATGATCAAATACTCGCCGCAAAGATCAGTAGTAGTTTTACGCAGATGATAGAAATCAGAACGGCAGAGCAGTTACGGAAACTATCAAATATGGCACGCACAGCAAGAGACGCGGACATACAGCGAGCGAATGCCGTGCGCCAATTGCTTCCCGGCGCAACAATAGTTGATGGGCCACTTTCTGGCTATCGTTTTAAGCGTGGCAATAAAACCGTAAAGCTTTCACCGCAACCATGGCGCATTGTCAAATTAGTATGGGAGAGCCGCGACCACCGCGCAAAGTCTGCGGACATTGTTAAAGCAGTATGGGGAAAAGATACCCATGATCCCGAACTCATAAAGTCCGCTATTGCCAAGGCCCGCAAGATTCTTGCACCGCTGGGTATTGGTATTCACCAACGAAAAAAACATATTGAAATAACAATATAACATAATTGCAAAAAGTATCCAAAAGTGTCCACCGGCGACTTAAAAAGTTGCCGCCGTGGTTACTGCATTGCGCGCGGAGCGATGTCATACTGCACACGATGGATACGCATGGAGGCAAAGTAATGTGCAGCATAATCGAAAATCACGAGAAGCCTATCAGACTGGCCGCCGCGACCCGCGAGCTGGCTGACCTGCTACCGTCGTCGGCCCGCACCGGTGAGCCGATGCACATAGCCACCATACACCGCTGGGTATCCGCTGGCATCCGTGGCGTGCGGCTGGAGGTCGTGCGCTGCGGTGGCGCGCTCTGCACATCGCGCGAGGCCGTCGAGCGGTTTTTTTCAGCACTCTCGGCGACCGACGCGCCTGCACACGCACCCAGCACGCCAGCACGGCGCGAGCGGCGGGTATCACGGGCGCAGCGTGAATGTGCAGCCGCGGGCATCTAAGAGTTTTTTTATTCGCCGGGGCCGCGCATAAAAAATGCCGGCGGGGCTGATGACCCACACCGGCAAATTTCGAGGATTACGCAATGACTATATCCGAAACCGAAATCGTTGACAAGTGGGCGAGGCTGACCGGCCAAGCGCCGAAGCGTGTCGGGCGCGAATGGCTCGGCTTGTGCCCTGTACATGAACGGGATGGATCGCCGCACCGCCCATCGCTGAACATGAGATACACCGACGACGGCATGGCTCTGTTCCAGTGCCGGTCGAAGGGCTGCGAAAGCGCAGAGATTTACCGCGCTATCGTGGGCGGTTCTGAACCACATCATTCGAACGGGCACGCACACCGCCCGGCTGGCCGGGCCAATGCCGCCGCGTCCAAGCCAAAAAAAACATACCCCGAACTCGCTGCGGCGATTGCGGGAGCCTGTCCACCCGAATACACCCACGTCGATACCTACGCCTATCGGGACGCCGGCGGCGTCCAATATGCCGCGGTGGCTCGATACAATGGTGCCGCTGGCAAAACAATTCGGCCCTTTGCCCGC
The DNA here is from genome assembly GCA_049965775.1 of Phycisphaerae bacterium. Lineage (GTDB taxonomy): Bacteria > Planctomycetota > Phycisphaerae > WQYP01 > WQYP01 > JABEVB01. The sequence goes on along the minus strand of JBMFVX010000180.1, from coordinate 2,181 downwards.
TGCGAGGATGGCTGGTTTTGCGGCGATCCGCCCAAGTGGCAGCCGTATCGCGTCAACGAAGTATTATCGAGCGAGGTTGTTTATGTTCACGAGGGCGAGAAATGCGCTGACCGCGGCGCCATGCTTGACCTGCCGAGCGTCACATCCGCACACGGTGCGAAGAGCGCGGCAAAAACCGACTGGAGCGAGCTGGCCGGGAAGCGAATCGTCATCCTGCCCGACAACGATGACGCCGGCCGAGCCTACGCGGCGGATGTTGCAGCGATACTCCACAGCCTTGGCTGCAAGATAAAAATCATCACCCTGCCAGAGCTGCCGGAGCATGGCGATATTTGTGATTGGCTCGACGCGCAACCAGATAGCATATCGCCGGAGCAGTTGGCTGATGATATTGTTGAGCTTGCTGGAGCCGCGCCGTTCTGGGAGCCGCCCGCAAAGGCGGCCGGTGGCGGGGCCGATGAGGACGTTCACCTTACGGACACGGGCAATGGCATCCGGTTCGCTAATCGCCACGGTAAAAACATCCGCATGGTTGCTGGCATCGGTTGGCATGTATGGGATGGGCGGCGGTGGCAATTCGACGATACCGGCGAGGTCGAGAGGCTGGCAAAAGAGACCTGCCGGGCCTGTCTTACTGAAGCGGTGAATGCACCCGGAATGAAAGATAAAGACCGGGTGATGCACTGGATGCGCACAGAGAGCGTGTCGCGGCTGAAAGCCATGATAGAGCTGGCCATCAGCGAGCCTGGCATCACCATCCGCGCCGCAGAGCTGGACGCTGACCCGTGGCTGCTCAATGTAGAAAACGGCATCCTCAATTTACGTGACGGCACGCTAAGGCCGCATGACCCGGCGGCACTGATGAGCAAGCTGGCCCCCGTCACTTTCGACCCGGCAGCGAGCTGTCCACGGTTCGACCGGTTTATTGGCGAGGTTTTCAATTCAGACGCCGACACCCGCATGTATGTCATGAAGCTGCTTGGCATCTGCCTGACCGGCGATATAACCGAACAGATACTTCCCATCTTCTGGGGCGAAGGTGCCAACGGAAAAAGCACCCTGCTGGCCACCGTTGCACACATACTCGGCGATTACGCCGGCACCGCACCCGAAAGCCTGCTGGCGGCGACCAAACGCGAAGAGCACCCATGCGAGCTGGCCGACCTGCAGGGTAAGCGGCTAATCGTTGCGGCTGAAACTGAAAGCGGGGCGCGGCTGAGGATGCAGCTAATCAAACGCCTGACCGGCGAAGAAACAATCAAAGCACGGCGGATGCGCGAAAACTTTTACGAGTTTACGCGGGTTCACAAGATAATTCTGCAAACGAATAACCGCCCGCGGGTAAATGAAAACTCCGAGGCGGTCTGGCGGCGGCTAAAGCTGGTGCCGTTTACCGTTACCTTTTCTCGCGACAAACAAGATAAAAACCTGCCCGCCAAGCTCAAAGCAGAGGCAAGCGGCATCCTGAACCGCCTGATTGAGGGGTGCCTGCTTTGGCAAAAAGAAGGCCTACGCGAGCCAGACGCCGTTAAGGCCGCCACGGGCGACTTCCGGGAGGAAAGCGACCCATTGCAAGAGTTTTTAGAACAGTGCTGCGAGCGGGTATCTGGGGCATGGACGGCCACCAGTGACTTGTTTGTGGCATACGTCCGGCATTGTGAGGGTATCGCTGAGCGACCGCTGGGGCATCGGCAATTCACGGATGCACTTGGCCGTCATGGGTTCACGCCGCGAAGGACAAATAGAGAGCGCGGCTGGGATGGCGTCACGCTCAGGGATGGGAGGCCAGTATGAGATGTTTTTACCTATCACGCGGTGACGCAGTGACGGATGGTGACGCTAGTTTCGGTATGAGCCTATATGAGAATTAATTTTGCTGCTTATACGGAAACTGGCGTCACCATGTGTCACTGTGTCACCACCACCTGCATTATTTTGAAAATAACGCCACTTTTATTGGAACAGGGGCATTGGAATGAGCCGCGTTGAGTTAGTCCAAAAGGTAACCGTTCACGGGCCTGATGGAAGAAGCGAGGGTGTGGGCTTTCCCGCGAAGTGGTTGTTGATGGTCTGGTACAGGAACTCAAAGACGCTGCGTTGTTGCTGCGTGCAGGTGGCAATAGCCGACCAGATGCGTTCGCACCATTGCCGCCCGCGTTCGCTGCGTGTTCCCTGCGTGAC
>JBMFVX010000179.1:0-4615 GCA_049965775.1 Phycisphaerae bacterium | reverse complement strand
CCCATTGATCCGTAAAGTACGGCAGCATGGCCTCCAGAACTTCCGGAAGCACTGGGGTGGTTGAATTGTGATCCAGATAAATCATGAGCGTATTGTAACTTACCGTCTGCGAACGGGCATGCATCCGCTCATCGCAGCATTCTGTTTCAACACCAGCAGCGCCGTGGCTACATTGAAGGCCGAATGTGCCAAGTCGGCCACGAGATCACCGCCACTTCGGTGCGTGCGTTGGATTTGGGAACGGTCAGCGAGGGCTACCCGACCGGATACTAAGCCCAATCTTCCCCCAGCATGCCATGCCTCCAATACTCGCCCACCAGCACCAACGCTCCATCGCCGCCAGCCGTGTGTGCGGCCCGCGCAACATGCTCTACTTACAACTTACTCCTGTTCACCTGCTCTCGCGGCCCAGCCGCGTGCCTCCGCGTTACCCTGCGCCCACTGCGGCGCGATCCGTCGCGCAGCGCCCTCGGCGGTTGGTTGCTCGGCAGACGATTTTCACCGCAGGGTACGCCGGGTTGCGCAGGGGTTAAGATGTCTCACGGCACCTATGCGTTGCCCCTTCTTGTATAGATGCCTGCACGCGCCTGCTGGGGTATATTGGTAATGGCGGTGAATTTGGTGAAGCCCGCCGCCGGACCTTTTTGGAGGATAAATGATGGCCAAGGCCAACAGCATCAAGGCGTTGATCGCCAAAACGTGTGTGCCATGCGACGGCGGAACCAAGCCCATGACGCCGCAGCAGATAAAGAAAATGCTTGCGCTGTTGCCAGATTGGCGTGTGGACAATGGTGAGCTGGTGCGCGAATTTGAGTTTTTAAATTTTTATCAAACCATGGATTTTGTCAATGCGGTGGCCTGGATGGCCAACATGGAAAATCATCATCCCGATCTTGAGGTGGGCTACAGCCGGTGCCGCATTCGCTGGAGCACGCATGCCATCAGCGGGCTTTCGCAAAATGATTTTATATGTGCGGCCAAGATCAACGCGATGCTTGAGCTTTAGGGCGCAGCTGGCCCTGGCGGGCAATGGAATAAGCCATGACGGAAAGGTTAGCAGCGAGAAAAGTTTTAATACTCTCGGCATCGGCCGGTGCGGGGCATGTGCGCGCGGCTGAAGCGCTGCTGGAACAGTGCCGTCTGCATCCATTGGTGGGTGAGGTGCAGCATTGGGACATGCTGCATTACACAACGGCGATATTCCGGCATTTGTATTCGCAGGTGTATCTGGACCTGATCAATAAAGCCCCAAAAATGCTCGGCTGGATCTACGACAAAACGGATACCCCCTGGAAAAATGAGAAGCTGCGCCTCGCCTTTGAAAAATTTAATGCCGGGCCATTTTTGCGGGCGGCTACAGCCTTTAAGCCTGATGTGATTATATGCACGCATTTTACGCCGGCGGTATTGGTGGCCTGGTTATATGAAAAGGGAAAACTTCCGGTAAAGCCGGCCATCGTTGTAACCGATTTTGATTGCCACGCCATGTGGCTGGCGCGATCGTACTTGCATTACTTTGTGGCGCTGGAGGAAACGCGGCAGCATTTGATGGCGCTGGGCATTGCACCCGATGCGGTAAGTGTGTCGGGCATTCCGGTGATGGCGTCATTCGCACGCCCGCTGGAGCGCGGGGCGGCGCGGCAGGGTTTGTCTCTCGACCCAAGATTATTTACGGTTTTGGTTTCGGCCGGAGGCTTCGGCGTGGGGCCGGTGGAACTGCTGATAGGGCAGTTGCTGAGCATTAAAGTGCCGGTGCAAATTGTTGTGATCGCGGGACGGAGCGAAGCGCTTAAAAGCAAGCTCGATCGCATGGTGCGCGATGTTGGCCAAGCCGGCCCTGTGCGGCTGCACGCCGTGGGTTTTACCAACCGCATGGACGAATATATGGCTGCGGCCGATATATTGCTGGGCAAGCCGGGCGGCCTGACCACCAGCGAAGCGATGGCCCGCCATTTGCCACTGTGCATTGTGAACCCGATACCGGGGCAGGAAGAGCGCAACAGCGATCACCTGCTGGAGCTTGGTATGGCTATTCGATGCAACAACCTGCCGGCGCTTGGCTGGAAGCTTGAATCGCTCATGGGCAACCCCGCCAAGCTGCAGGCCATGCAGAAGGCCACTGATTATTTATGCCGTCCGAATGCAGCAGAAGACATTGTGCGAAAACTGCTCGATGCGCCGCCAGTGGCAGGGCCCGAAGAAGCGGGACCTCGCCGCCTGCTTCAGGGCGTCGGGGGCCGCAAGGCTCGCAAGGCTTTGCTCCCATGAAAACCGATGAGCTTGATTACGAGTTGCCGCCGTCGCTTATCGCGCGTAAGCCGGTTACACCGCGCGATGCAAGTCGGCTGCTGGTGTACCGCCGTGCGGCTGATGTGGTCGAGCACTGCCTGTTTTCTGATTTGCCAAATCTGCTCAAACCGGGCGACTTGCTGGTTGCCAACAATACACGGGTGCTGCCTGCCAAACTGCAACTGCGCAAAAGCACGGGTGGGGCGGTGAGCGGACTGTTTGTAAAAGAAATTGCGCCGGGGCTGTGGCAGGTTTTGCTGCGGTCGCGCGGGCGACTTAAGCCGGGCGCGGTGTTGCGGGCGATCAAACCCTGGCAGGATCGTGAAGTTGTATTTACGGTTGTGCGATGCAAAGCGGGGGAGTGGCAGGTTGCCGTTGAGCCTGCGACAGACGCCGCAAGCATGCTGGAGGCCATCGGCGAAACACCATTGCCACCGTATATAGAGCATGCCCGTGCCGGTGAGGCTGTAGCCGGCGAGCCGGCTGTAGACGACCAGGTTCGCTATCAAACCGTTTACGCGAGCGATGCGGGTTCATTGGCGGCACCCACCGCGGGGCTGCACTTTACCCCGGAACTTCTGGCGGCTTTGGCGGCACGTGAAATTGATCGTACATTTGTAACGTTGCATGTTGGATTGGGCACCTTTCTGCCGGTGCAGGTGGATGATCTTAACGCCCATAAAATGCACAGCGAGAGCTACCTTGTGCCCGCGGCGGCGGCCCGCCGCATTGGCCAGCAGCGAGCCGGCGGCGGCCGGGTTGTGGTGGTGGGAACCACGGCGGTGCGCACGCTTGAAACGGTTGCGGCGACGATTCTCAATGGCTCGATCAGCGGTAAGAGCGATGCCATTACCGGCACAACAGATTTATTGATTCAACCCGGTTTCGAATTCAAGCTGACCGATGCCCTGATTACCAATTTTCATCTGCCTCGAAGCACGCTGCTGGCTTTGGTGGGCGCGTTAACGGGCTTGCCGCGGCTTAGGGCGATTTATCAAGAGGCAATTAAAAAATGCTACCGCTTTTACAGCTATGGCGATGCGATGCTGATACTGCCGTAGCTTCTTCATGCCGTAGAGCCTGAAAGAATGGTGCAGCAAATAGCTATGTGCGCTGTGCCGTGCTCCCGTGCCGGCCAGCCAGTCGTGCCGGTAACGCGGGCATCTTGCCGGCTTCAGCTTGAGTGTGGGAGGCGGCGCTTTGCATAAGAGCGAGGTCGGCGGCATGCCTTGTACCCGGCAAAGGCGGCCGGGGTTGCCAATCAAATCGGCGTGATGCCATGGCCGTCTGAAAAATTGCAGTGTCCGTTGGCTTCGTGCGAATCGCCTATTCTTGCCACCGTGTCTGCCGGCGGGTAGCGTATTGGCAGGAAATGAGCCGCGGATGCGCGTTCAACGGGCACCGGCGGCATGGAATTTTTTTAAGGGGTAATCATGGGACGTAAACTGGTTGCAGAGTTTTTGGGGACATTCTGGCTGGTATTTGGCGGCTGTGGGGCGGCGCTGCTGTCGGCGGCGTTTCCGCAGTTAGGCATTGGCTTTGCCGGAGTGGCATTAGCGTTTGGCCTTACGGTACTGACCGGCATTTACGCGGTAGGGTATATTTCGGGCGGGCATTTTAACCCGGCTATTACCGTGGGGCTTTGGGTGGCAGGACGCACCAAAGGGGGCGATGTCATACCCTATATTGTGACACAGGTTGTGGCGGCCATTGCGGCGGCGGGGGCATTGTATGCGATTGCCAGCGGCAAGCCTGGCTTTACGGTTGGCGGGTTTGCGTCTAACGGCTACGGAAGTCTTAGCCCAGGGCATTACACGTTGCTGGCGGCGCTTGTTGGTGAAGTCATCTGCACGTTCTTTTTTGTCACCGTTATTTTAGGCGCTACATCCGCCAAAGCTCCGGCAGGTTTTGCGGGCGTGGCGATTGGGTTGTGCCTCACGCTCATACACCTCATTATGATTCCTGTGGACAACACTTCGGTAAACCCCGCTCGCAGCACCGGCCCGGCTCTCATTGCCGGCCACGGCTACGTGGGGCAGCTATGGCTGTTTTGGGTGGCGCCCATTATTGGGGGCATTATCGCGGGCGTGGTAGGGCGTTGGTTGCACGCCAGCGAATAAGACCTGGCCAGCTTGTATTTGACGCATGGCAACTGATGAACGTGCCACGCAGCGGAAGACAATTCTTAGCGAGCAGCGCCGCCTTGCTAGGCCTTAAACAAGCGAATCCCCCTGCCGAAACCTGATAAATCTTGCGTGATATTTTTTCACGCAGTCTCCCCATTGCGGCCCGGTGCTGGGCCGCATCGTTATTGGGTTCGGGTTTT
>JBMFVX010000178.1:0-4654 GCA_049965775.1 Phycisphaerae bacterium | reverse complement strand
TAGCAGAAAACGACCGTCAATGAAGGCTCATATCATGTTTTTCAGGATAATTTACCCACTCGATTGCCCGAAGAGCCGCAGAAGATTCAGTTTTTTACCGGCGGCAGTATAGAAGGATGAGCCGGGTCGCACAGGGATGTGTGTTCAGCGGGGCAAGAGCAGTTCGACATTGCGCCCGCGGTAATGCGTAAAAAGCTGCGTTTTGGGATGCACAAGCAATATGCTCTGAATTCATGCCAGCGGTTGCGGGCCGTAAGACCAAAACCCGCGCCGAAATATCAGCCGATCCACCGATACCAGCCCACCTCCCGCCAATAAAAGCATCGTCATGATCGCCATCAGCGGCAAATGCCATTGGTACCCCGCATGGCCCGCCGCACCCGCAAACCCGTTCGCTCGCACAACCCATGTGGCGACAAACATATCTACGAGCAGCGGAATTTGCGCCAGCCGCGTCAACAGCCCCAGAGCCGTCAGACAACCACCGCCAAACTCGGCCAAAGCCGCCATCCAGGCCCATACCGATGCCGGCAGCAACGGCAAATGCTGCATGGCGATAAAACCGGTAAAGCCGTGCATCCCCGGCCCATGCGCCCAACCAAATATCTTCTGCCCGCCATGATAAATAAATATCGTCGCCAGCGCCAGCCGCAGCACCAGCAGCCCAAGGCTAATCGCCAGGCCATTGTTGCCATCGCGGCCGGCGCCGCTCGGCATAGTCGCGCTTGCTTGTTGCGTCATACATGTTTCTCCTGATGTTGATGAGGCCGCCGGGGGTTACCCGCCCAGTTCCGCCCCTCCGCCACAGAGGGCTTGGCCATTTTAACGCGGCATGATACAAGATGCGCCATGTCGCAACCTGCGGAAAAACTCTGGACCATCGGTGCTCTCCTGCAATGGACGAGCGATTTTTTCACGCGCAACAACATTGACGAGCCTCGCCTCTCGGCTGAACTGCTGCTCGCCCATGCCCTTGCATGCAACCGCATGGCCCTTTACACGCGTTATGAGCATGTGCCCACCACCGAACAAACCGCAGCCTTCCGCGAGCTTGTCAAACGTCGGCGCGAAAACACACCCGTGGCATACCTCATAGGTCGAACCTCTTTTTTTTCGTTCGACCTTGCCGTTTCACCCGCGGTGCTTATTCCCCGGCCCGATACCGAAACGCTCGTCGAGCAGGTCATTCGCATTGTTCGGCAAATTCCGGGATGGGAAACACCCAACATTCTCGATCTTGGCACCGGCAGCGGATGCATCGCGATTGCCCTGGCCAAAAGCCTGCCGGGAGCACAACTCGTCGCCAGCGACGTCAGCCCGGAGGCCTTAACCATTGCCCGCGCCAATGCCGATTCCTTGGCCGTCGCTGATCGCATCCGATTTATCCAGGGCGATCTGTTCGCGCCCCTCGTCCAGCCGCCAACGCCCGGCGCTTTTCATGTTATTGCCGCCAATCCGCCCTACATTGCCACCGGCCAATTGCGCGAGCTTATGCCCCAGGTGCGCGATCATGAGCCAGCATTGGCATTGGATGGCGGCCCCGACGGCCTGGACTTCTATCGCCGCATCGGCGATGAGGCCGCCGGGTTTTTAATTCCCGGTGGGCTTCTTATAGTCGAAACGGCCTTTAACCAGACCGAACAGGTGCGGCAGATTTTTCAGACCAACACGCAACTCGGCGATATGCGCATTGTCACCGATGCGGCCGGCCACCCGCGCTGCGTCCTGGCCCGCAAGGCCGGCGGCTGATAATCCTCTGTTTCACCTCCCTTGGGCGCCGCCTAAAGCGCCACCCACCCTCAAAATCAAAAAGGGCTTCATACAGCCTCGCCATTCTTTTTCAAATGCGGCCATAACTGGTATAATTTTTGGTTCGCCGGCGTTGAGACCGGCTCTGGCTTGAGCGTGGAATTTTCAGCATGAATCCTATCCAAAAAAATGACCCTGAACTCTGGCAGGCGATTTGTCAGGAACAGCACCGGCAGGAAAACACGCTGGAGCTTATCGCCAGCGAAAACCATGTCTCCCCCGCCGTACTCGCCGCCGCCGCCACCCCGCTCACCAACAAATATGCCGAAGGCTACCCCGGCAAACGCTACTACGGCGGCTGCCAATATGTGGATATTGTCGAAAACCTCGCCCGCGACCGCGCCAGGCAACTCTTCGGCTGCGACCATGTCAACGTCCAGCCGCACTCAGGCTCGCAGGCCAACCAAGCGGTATTTCTGGCCGCACTTACGCCCGGTGACAGCATTCTCGGTCTGCACCTCGATCACGGCGGTCACCTTACGCATGGCAAATCGGTCAACATGTCGGGCAAGTGGTTCAAGCCATTTCATTACACGCTTGACCCCAAAACCGAACGCATAGACCTCGCCGAGGTGCGTCGCATCGCCCGCGAATGCAAGCCCAAGCTCATCATCACCGGTGCCAGCGCCTTTGCGCGCCAGTGGGATTTCGCCGCCTTTGCTGAAATCGCCCATGAAGTTGGCGCAGTGCAAATGGCGGATATCGCCCATATCGCCGGCCTCGTTGCCACCGGCTTACATCCATCGCCGGTGCCCCATGCCGAGTTTGTCACCACCACCACACACAAAACGCTCCGCGGCCCGCGCTCCGGCATGACCATGTGCAAGGCCGACTGGGCCAAAAAGATTGACTCCGCCGTATTCCCCGGCCTGCAGGGCGGCCCGCTCATGCACATTATTGCCGCCAAGGCCGCGGCATTTGGTGAGGCGCTCAAGCCCGAGTTCAAAACCTATTGCCGCCAGATTATCGCCAACGCCCAGGCACTTGCCGGCGAGCTTACCCGACGTGGCTATCGCCTGGTTTCCGGCGGAACCGACAACCATCTCATGCTTATTGACCTGCGCGCCAAAAGCCCCGACCTCACCGGCGCCGCCGTCGAGGGCTGGCTGCAAGCCGCAGGCATTATTGTCAACAAAAATATGGTGCCGTTCGATACCCGCAAAGCCATGGAAACCTCCGGCATTCGCGTGGGCACCCCCGCGCTTACCACGCGCGGCCTGAAAGAAGCCGAAATGCAGCGCGTCGCCGAGTGGTTTGACCGCGCCGCCTCCAGCGCCGGCGATGCCGGCACACTCGCCCGCATAAACGCCGAAGTCGCCGAGTTTACGCGCAGCTTCCCCCTGCCGCACATCGAGGTGAATACCACCGGTGAAAACCGCCCGACGCCGCTAAGCGCCGCTGCCGTCGCCGTCTGACAACCAGCGATTCGCAACCGGTATGCCCCTCAACAACCGGCTCGACCGCCCGCAGTGTGCGCACGGCTGGATTTTCGCGCCCACCGGCGAGCATAAGGTCCCAAGATTGTGCCATCTGTCACCATAAATCCAGATCACGCAAATCTCGGATCGGTAAATAGCCAGCTGGTCGCAGAAGACATATATTGCTTCAGCGAGAGCCGCCATCTTTGTTCCAGCCTTATTTGCTCTACCGCTCACCTCTGTACGGTCTCCTGATCTCGGCGTAGCCGCTGCCATGATTCCGTGTTATCCCAAACTTTGCCGACTGCTTGATCATCCATTATTATGGAATTTAACGCTTCTACAATTGGGTGGGCCATTACACCTACCTTAAATATCGGCCTAAGCACAATCACAGGGCCATTATACCGAAGACAATTTATACGCGGCGAGATTGTCTGCCCGGATCACGGCGCGGTTGGCTGCTGCTGGCCACGGCTGGTACCCACTCCCCCGCAGTCCGAGAAAACGCGTATCGGCGGCCTTGGTAAATGAGAAAGTTGCCCTTAATTATCGCATCGTTTACCCACCGATCGCCCACACGCCAAAGAGCGCCCGAGCATCGCTTCGATGTAGTCCTCCGAAGCTTGAATGATACCCTGCCGCAGATGCCCAGGTCCCGCCATAATTCAAAGTTGATGTGGTCAAGTGGTTTATTCAGGGGCTGCCATGAGGTTGCCATTTCAATACTCGGGACCCCGCCGGCATCGGACGGTTTGTATTCAACTTCGAAGCCACGTTGCCCACCGACCATACTGTTGCCGCCAAAGTCCAACTCGCCGTCCCACTTCACAGTGAGCGAGTAACTCAGGCCGGGTTCAATACCCCAATAAAAGCCCCGATTAAGCGTAGGAAGCTTTGCTGCTCCAAGCAGAGGCAAATGCGAAGCCCAATACCCTGTTGGGACGCCAATTAAGAACCCGAAGAGCACCGCAGCCCCAAGCAAACCAGCAACAACACGTCTAGATTTGGAGAGCATTGGAATCCTCAATTTTTTTTGGGAACACTCATCACCTTCGGCCGAAACGCCGTCGGTCAGAAGAGCGACCAGAGCCAGGACCAAAATCCGCCTTGGGCACCTTGATCAAGTCTTTGCTGTACCGCATCATGTTCCGCAGGAGTGAGCGGTTGGCCTTGCGCCATATGATTTAGCCCATTGTAATAGTGGTCGTCAGCCGGCCAATTGCCCGTGGGGCACCTTTCAGCGTCCTGTGTCAGCCTCTTCCTCGCCTCCTCGTGGATCCAAATGCGAACAATATCAGGGACTGCACCCGTAGCGTCTACGAACTCCCCGCCCGGCACCACTTGATGGTAAGGGCGCGTAAACAAATAACCGCTACGGTTGACGTGGCGTGATCGTATAGTTCCAGTCGCCGTGGAAGTCATGG
>JBMFVX010000177.1:0-4728 GCA_049965775.1 Phycisphaerae bacterium | reverse complement strand
ACGGATTCCTAAAAACGGCGCCATTGTATCCTTAACGCCAAAAGCCCCCTTGTCCAATTCCGACTGAAGCAAGACACAACTGCCCGTATGATCCAACCCGCAGCGACACGCGCAACAGTTCGCAAGAAACCCGCACGCCATAGGCCCCATCGTTATAATTTTACGGCAGCAAGCCAGGAGCATCGCTCATACGCACAAGATGAAAATCATGAGTTGCATCGGCTGTAATGCAATCGCAAGTAATTCATATTATCGCTTATGTCAAAATATCAATCAATTTCAATGTATTTAATTTATTATTATAGGACATACTTGATGTTAGATAATCTAACATTTGGCGTTAGATTATCTAACATCAACAAATCACAGCCATGCAGCCCCTCTGTCGGTGTGGAGGCCAAAGCCAGTCTGTCGCTTCACGCCTGCGATTTGCGGGGTCTGCACGATCTCGCTGCTGCGGCGGGCGGTAAGTTTGTGCGGGGCATCATATTGTACTTGGGCGAGCAGGTCATTCCTTTCGCCCACAATATTCATGCTGTGCCCATAACTGCGCTGTGGGCAAATTCGTGATAAATCGCTTTGTGCTGCCGCACGGTTACCACCGGCAAGCCTACGGCTCAATAGGAGGCCGCCATCACGGGTGTGGGCTGCAATCATTGGATTGCGAACGCCGCCCGGCAAATGCGCAAATGCGTCTGGTTTGCTGGAACACTTCTGGAACACTTTTTGTTTGCACGCCCATCGGCAAAACGATATGCTCACCGTATGTTTGCGATGGCTCGATATTGCATGGTGCTGCTGTTGGCCATTTCCATGGCGGGCGGCACAGCCCGCTGCGGATGCTCCGCCGGGGAAGTTCATGCGCTGCATCCGGGCGATGCCTGCTGCAGCCACTGCGCCGCTGGCACAGGGCGGACGTCATGCCCCTGCTGTCAACACCACCGGAACCAGCCCACGCAATCCATGCCTGGCTGCCATAATAAAGGGCATAGTTCGCGCGACTATTGCCTGCATCATGCTCATCGCGTCAAGACTGACGCAGCCGCAACCACCGTTCTCCCCGGCCCGTTTGCTGCGATCAACCACTTGATCGCACCTCGATACCGCAGTGGGCTTTCACCGCTGAAGCCTCGCTTTGCATGCCCTGTGTCCATCGGTTTGGCCAGACACGATTGTTCGCTGCTGCGCCAGCACTGCGCACTGATCATTTAATATCATTTTCTTATCGTTTGCTAAAATGCGCTAAGCGGTTAACACTTTTTGCCGCCAGCGTGATTAACGCAATGTCATTGCGCATCTATTGCCCCAGGAGATTTATGAAAATACGTGCAACACTTTTACTCGCATTGCCTGCGCTGTGTGCCGGTTGCGCACAGCACCGCCCCATGGCGGCAGGCTCAGCTGCCGCATTGATCAATCCGGCCAATCCAAGTGCGCCCGCCGGGCCGCCCATGAATACCGGCTCGATGCTGAGCGTAACGCAAGGTGCCCGCGAAATTGCGCCGCCGCCGCTGCAGCTTGGCGAGCACATTCCCGGCTCCGATGAGGCCAATGGAGCCGGGGCTACTCCCGCACCGGCCATGAACACCAACACCATTAATATGCCCGGCATGAATATGAAAAGCACTGGAGGCCATCCATGATTTATCCAACACTTTTACGCAGCCGCTCGCCCGAGCCGACTCGTTCAGATAAGCCGCCGATGCTTCGCCGCGTTGTTGCGGTTTTGGCGCTTTTAACAGGCATCGCCGGCTGTGCCACCGTGCATCCGCAGGCGGGATTTAATCATGTAGGCGCACTGGTTAAGTCTCGCCTGGGCGAAACGGTCATATGGAATGATGGTTCCAAGGCCGCCGGGCAAATTGCCCAACGCACCCAAGCGCTGCTCAAGCAGCCTTTAACAGTAGATGCCGCGGTGGAAATCGCACTACTTAACAACCAGTCGCTGCAGGCCGATTACGAGAAACTCGGCGTATCAGAGGCGGACCTCGTCTCTGCCGGCCTGCTTAGCAATCCAGTCCTTTCGTTTCAGATGCGATTTCCGGCCAGGCCGTATCACGCGGTTAATGCCAGCATAGATCAGACGTTTCTTGATTTGCTGCTGCTGCCGGCGCGCAAACACATGGCGCAGGCCAACTTTCGCTCTGCGCAAGCTGCCGTCACGAATGACGTTTTAACGCTCGCAGCTAAGGTTCGCCGTCAATACTACCGCTACCAGGCGGCTCTCGAACTCGCGGCAATGCAGCAGCACCTAGTCCAGGTAAACGCCGCCGGCGCCGATGCGGCGAGGCATTTGCGCCAGGCGGGCAACACGTCCGAACTCGCCTACGACCTGCCGCTGGATTTTTACGAAACCAGCAAACTCAAAGCCGCCGCCGCGTATGCCGCCGCACTTGAATCGCATGAAAAGCTCGGCTCGCTCATGGGACTATGGGGCCAATCGCTTGATTATCGCATACCAGCCAGGCTGCCGCCGATGCCCAGCCGCGATTTAACGCAGGCCGATATAGAATCTCTGGCCATTAAAAACAGCCTCGCTCTAGCCGCTGAAAAGCAGAAAATGCTGGCGCTAAAGCAGCAACTCAACATGGCCCATGTCGGCTGGCTGTTTCCGGGTGCGTCGTTCGGGCTGGCGTATGTGCGCGACCCTGACGTTAAGAGCACGCTCGGACCGGAGTTTTCTATTCCACTGCCCATTTTCAATCAAGGGCAACCGGCCGTGGCGCGTGCCGCCGCCGAATACCTGGCCGCGGCTCATCGCTATCAGGCCATGGCAGTGAACCTGCGGGCCATGGTGCGTGAAGATTGGATTCGCCTCACAGCCGCCCGCCAACAGGCGAACTTTTACGCCAAAGTCCTGCTGCCTCTGCGACACCGCATCGTCACAGAACAGCGAAGCGCCTTTTATGGCATGTATGCGAGCGTCTTTGCCTGGCTGGCGGCGCGACATGCCGAGATTCGCGCCCAAGAGCACTACGTTCAATCACTGCGGCAGTACTGGGTGGCCCGCCAACGGTTGCGCGAAGACCTCGGCGGCAGATTACCGGCCAGCGGCCCGGCATCTCCACGGCCGCACATCTCGTCAAGGGTGAAAGGCAAATAATTGAGATCAAAGCTTTCAAAGGAGTTTTATATGATTACCCGAAGAAATTGGCTTATTTCCAGCAGTTTGCTGGCCGCTGGCGGAGCCATCGCCTCGCCTTCAACCGAGCTTTTGGCAGCCGCTCCGCCGGAGCCACACCCTGTAACCGCCGATGCAGCTAAGCGCCGGGCACTCTACGCCAAGCCACTCCCAACCGGCCTGCCCGGCAAAGACTACATGCCTGTTGAAGCCCCCAACACCGGCACGCTCCCTTTTACCATTGTGGATGGCGTAAAAGTGTTTCACATGGTGGCCATGGAAGTATGGAATGAGTTCTGCCCGGGCGTAAAAGCGCTTTGCTGGGGCTACAACGGCATGTTGCACCCGGTGATCGAAGCGGTTGAAGGCGAGCGCGTGCGCATTTATGTCACCAACCGCATCGCCGCACCCACCACCGTGCATTGGCACGGCCTTTATGTGCCCAGCGGTATGGATGGCGTCGGCGGCCTTACCCAGAGACCTATTCCCCCGGGCGAAACCTACAAATATGAGTTCACGCTGGTGGAGTCCGGCACCAAAATGTATCACGCTCACCACGATGAAATGACCCAGATCGCCCTTGGTATGACCGGCCTGTTTGTTATTCACCCGCGCTCCGGCGGCCGCAAGGTAGACCGCGATTTCGCCATTATGCTCCATGAATGGCGGCTTGACCCCGGCGCTTACCGCCCTAACCCGCTCGAAATGACCGACTTTAATCTCTTCACCATGAATGCCAAGAGCTTTCCATCAACACATCCGCTGGTGGTTAAAACCAACCAAAAGGTGCGCATTCGACTGGGCAACCTTGGGCCTATGGACCATCATCCGATCCATCTGCATAACTATTCCTTCAACGTTGTCGCCTCCGACGGCGGCGAATATCCGGCGTCGGCGGTGCAGCCGGCAACGACCGTGCTCGTGCCGGTGGGAGCCACAAGAACCGTAGAGTTTATCGCCGGCAACCCCGGTGATTGGGCCATGCACTGCCACATGACGCATCACACCATGAACCAAATGGGCCACAACGTACCGAACATGATTGGTGTGCAATCCGGCGACATGGGCAACAAGATCCGCAGCGTGCTGCCCGGCTACATGACCATGGGAACCACCGGTATGGCCGGCGGCATGGATATGGGCACCATACCCAACACCGCCGGCATGGCACTGCCACGCGGCCCCTATGGCGATATCACCATGGGCAGCATGTTTACCATACTGAAAGTGCGCGATCAATTAAAATCGTATGCCGACCCCGGATGGTACCAGCCGCCGGCTGGCACGCTCGCTTTACCTGCCGCAAAGGAAGACCTCGATCGCGACGGTATAAACCCCCAGAATATTCCCGCACCCGTTCCGGGGCCTGCCAGCCCCGCCATCGCAATGAGTTAAGTCTTTGGATTTTTTGATTTTAAGGAGTTACATATGTTTCGTTCAATTTCGTCGGCGGCAGTATGCATCAGCCTTGCAATCGCCATGGCGATGGCTTTCCATCTGCGAGCCGCGCCGGTCGCAGACGGTGCTTTACCAGCTAAGGGCCTGTAAATAAATAACTGATACCATTTGTGGTTATTGTCCGATAATAAGGAGGATGGATCGCGCAA
>JBMFVX010000176.1:0-4771 GCA_049965775.1 Phycisphaerae bacterium | reverse complement strand
TCCTGATCCACCGTCCATGGTGGATCATCCAGCCTCAATTATAGCAAATCTTGCCCGCGAAAAGTGTCACGCACCCATTGCGGTTTGGGTACCTTGGCGGTGGCAAAATGAATTATTCGCACGGCCGGGCGGTGGCGCAATGGATTACCCGCACCGCCAGGCGGTGGCGGCTAACCGGGGGCGACGGAACCGTGCCGCCGGGCGGTGACGGAATGGATTACCCGCACCGCCGGGCGGTGACGGAATGGATTACCCGCACCGCCGGGCGGTGACGGAATGGATTACCCGTGCCGCCGGGCGGCAACGGCTAACCGGTAACGGTGGGGGCGGGGGTTTGTATAAATTGGGGGCCGATGATGATTGTGGCGTATCATTCGATTTTTTGCGGGTATGGCTTTTGGCTGCCGAACGACCCACGTGGGTCATGGTCGGATTTTGTAGGGTCATGGGAATTATTTTGTACCGCCGGTGCGGCCACAACGTGCGATGCACGGCACTCGCTGGCGGCTCGTGGACATAATGCCGCGACCCGTGCGGCAGGCAAATTGGCGCTCGTGTATCCGCCGATGCGATTTAACCCGCGACAGATTGAATCAATTGCTGTCGGCTTCGCTCGCGTCTGTACCGAAACGGGCTGCAGCGTGTTGGCGTGTGCCATCATGCCAGACCATGTTCACATCGTCATTCGGCGGCACCCTCGAATGATTGAAAGCCTCGTTGCCCACTTGAAGAGCCGGGCAACCAAGCAACTCACCCAAGATGGCCTGCGGCCAGATCAGCCGGTATGGTCGCGTCGTGGATGGAATCGGTTTTTGGATGCCGCGGATGTTGCCGGGGCAATCCGATACGTCAACAACAATCCCATAAAAGCCGGTCTGCCACAGCAGCATTGGCAATTTGTAACGCCCGGTTAGCCGGGTGTGCCCGCACCGCGGCGCCATGTTTCGCCCACTTTGTTCTTGACATATTGATATATGGCGCTATGAATGTAATGGGTCTGGCACGCTGACAACCAGACATTACCGCAGGCAAAACCAGCCAGGGCGTGCCAGCCCCTCTTTACACCTGCGAATAGCCCCCATTTCAATTCGCAGGTTCGTGACATTGCGCATTTGCGGCCTATATTGGGCCATTTTATCGGCCCTGCGGGCACGAATACCCAAGGGGCTGTCTGAGGAGTACCTTCGCGCTTTGGAGGACTTGCCATGATTCAGTCCAATGCAAACACACCCGAGGCAGCATCCGCCACTCCCCTGCCCCAAATGCCCGGCGGCCTGCCCGATCTCATCCCGGCTCGCATGCTTAATGAGTTTTCGTACTGCCCGAGGCTGGCCTATCTTGAATGGGTGCAAAGCGAGTTCGCGCCTTCTGCCGATACGCTCGACGGCGAGTTTCAGCACCGGCGGGTCATTCTGCAACAGGGCAACTTTGCCGATGCCGCGGAGTTTGCCAATGCCGACGATGCAACCAACGCGGCCGGCGGCGCCGGCGCGCCGGCCGAGGCGGCTAATTCCGATGTGGCATCGTCCGTTATGCTGTCAGCGCCGGGCATTGGCCTTATTGCCGTGGTGGATAAGATCGAAACACTTGCCTTGGTGGATGGCGAGCCGCCCGAGGTAGTTCCTGTTGAATACAAACGCAGCGGCATCCCGCCGACCGATGAGCGTTCTTACGAGCCGGAACGCATACAGCTTGCGGCCGCCGGTTTGATACTTCAGGAAAAGGGCTACCGCTGCCGCCGGGGTGTTATTTATTACATCGCCTCTAAAACACGCATTGACGTGCCGTTTGAAGAGGCGTTGCTCACGCGCACCCATACCCTTATTAACCAGCTTAAGGCGATGGTTGCTATCGGGCATATTCCACCGCCGCTTGTAGACAGCCCCAAGTGCCCGCGTTGCTCGCTGGTGGGCATTTGCCTGCCCGACGAAACCCGCCACGTACAACTCACGCACGGCGAGGTGCCGGCGCGGGTGCCCAATCGTCCTGTTATTCGCACCATTATCCCCACCTCCGATGACCGCGTGCCGCTTTACGTACAAGAAACCCGCGCGAGCATCGGCAAAGTTGGCGAGGCACTACAGGTTCGCAGCCCCGCACCCGAACGCCGCGTGCTTGCGGAGCGGCCCATGCGGGCCATTTCGCAGGTGGTGTTGCTGGGCGATGTGCAAATTTCCACCCAAACGCTGCACGCCCTGTGCGAGGCAGACATTCCAATCGCCTATTTTTCGTACGGCGGCTGGTTTTACGGTCTGACCACCCCGCTCGCCTCCAAGAACATCGAGTTGCGCATCGCGCAGTTTGCCCGCGCAGCGGACCGCAACTTCGCTCTGAAGCTGGCCCGCGCTTTTACCGCCGGCAAAATTGAAAATCAGCGCACCATGTTGCGACGCAACCATCCGCAACCGCCCGAAATGGCCCTGGCTCAGCTTGCCTCCGCAGCCGACGCCGCCCGCAAGGCAGATAGTTTTGAAACCCTCCTGGGCATCGAAGGCAATGCCGCTCGCGTTTATTTTGAACATTTTAACGGCATGCTTAAGCCGCGGCCCGAGCTGGGCAAATGGCCGGCAGACTTGCCCCTGTTTGCCAATCGCAACCGCCGCCCGCCGGCGGACCCGGTGAATGCCATGCTTTCATATGCTTACGCCTTGCTTACCAAAGATTTTACCGTCACGTGCTTTACGGTCGGGCTTGACCCCTTCATGGGGTTTTATCATCAGCCTAAGTTCGGCAAGCCGGCGCTGGCCCTGGACCTTATGGAAGAGTTTCGCCCCATTATCGCCGATTCGGCCGTTGTGACGCTTATTAACACCGGTGTGATCGGCATAAGTGATTTTGTCAGCCGCGGCGGCTCGTTTGCGCTCAAGCCCGAGCCGCGCAAGCGATTTCTCGCCGCTTACGAGCGACGTCTTGCCTCGGAGGTTACCCATCCGATTTTTGGATATGCCATTTCGTACCGGCGCACGTTTGAGGTGCAAACGCGGCTGCTGGCCCGCGTGCTCACCGGCGAGGTGGATGGCTACGCTTCGTTTACCACGCGGTAACGGCGAACATAAACATTAAGCACGGAGGCCCAAGCATGGGAGCATATTATGCTTCGCGATTATCTGGTGATGTACGACATCCGCGATCCAAAACGTTTGACCCGCGTCTTCAAAACCATGAAAGGCTTCGGCCGGCATTTGCAGTATTCAGTATTCCGCTGCGAGATGCCGGAGGTTGATCTGATCCGCATGAAGATCAAACTCGCTGAAATTGTGGACCATCGCAAAGACCAGATTCTGATGTTTGACCTTGGCCCGATGAGCAACGAAGAAGCTCGGCTCGTCGATTTTTTGGGTGTTGCACCGCCCAAGGCAGATACAGCGGCTGTGGTGGTATGAGTGGTTGGAGTGATTCGGGCGCGGCTGTTCGCATTCAGGCAATGAGCCGTAAAAAAGGCTAAAAAATAACGTCCCCGTTCACGAAACAGGCTGGAAGCCCGCACCACAAGGATTCCTCCGTGGCAGGGTGCGCCGGAACCGCTGCCACTCGGGTCAATCAGCGGTGGCGTGAACGGTTACAAAATAACTTGCTTCGCGCCCCGCGCGGCGCGATAATATGGCCGTAGGTTATGGCGTTCTTTGGCAAGTGAATATTCGAGCGGCCCGGTGATGCGTTAAACCCCGGGGGTCGCTCGCACGTTGTAAGTAGTGGAGGCAGCTACACTTATGATGACCGCATACCCAGCGGCAGCCCACGGGTGCCCCGCGCAGAGCCACCCGCTCGCAAACGCCTCTGCAAAGCGGCTTTTTGCCGAGACTTACAGAGGCAGAGTCCTTTCCACGGCGTTAACGCCGTGGCCACATTGAAGCGTCATCGCAGCGGTCTGCTTGAAAAATGACCAACGCTCTTTCCACGGCGTTAACGCCGTGGCCACATTGAAGCGCCGGCCTCGCCTGCGGCGTGCGCGGTAACGCGTCCGCTTTCCACGGCGTTAACGCCGTGGCCACATTGAAGCACCAAGAGCCGCAGAGCCGGTGAAATCTGAAATCTGCTTTCCACGGCGTTAACGCCGTGGCCACATTGAAGCTCTGCTGCTGCGGCGTGGGCATGCCGCGGCGCTCGGCCTTTCCACGGCGTTAACGCCGTGGCCACATTGAAGCGCGATATTTTCAAAAGGTGTTGAGGTCGGACGTATTTCTTTCCACGGCGTTAACGCCGTGGCCACATTGAAGCTTTTAGGCGGACGAAAGAATGAAACTTATTTTTATGCCTTTCCACGGCGTTAACGCCGTGGCCACATTGAAGCTATCGCACCGCATAGTTCCGTTTGTGCTTGCGGTCTTTCCACGGCGTTAACGCCGTGGCCACATTGAAGCTTCGACGGCTCTACAAAAACGATGACGCCATACTCCTTTCCACGGCGTTAACGCCGTGGCCACATTGAAGCGCGATGTGGCCGAGGCGGTGCAAAAAAATCAAAGCGCTTTCCACGGCGTTAACGCCGTGGCCACATTGAAGCGGTGTTCGTGTTATGTACATACGTCCCCAGCCGTGTCTTTCCACGGCGTTAACGCCGTGGCCACATTGAAGCACGACCGTGCGGCCACCAATATCAGCACGCCGCCCCAACTTTCCACGGCGTTAACGCCGTGGCCACATTGAAGCCACGCCTTATTGTCTTACTCTAATCTCGCTGACGGAGCTTTCCGCGGCGTTAACGCTGCGCTGACCCTTCACGACGAGAATGAACGTGTAGGCTGGAAGCCCGTACCACCATGGGTGCGGT
>JBMFVX010000175.1:0-4777 GCA_049965775.1 Phycisphaerae bacterium | reverse complement strand
GCAGACTCTTCTTTTAGAGTCGGCTCGATCCTCCGCCGCGCATCCGGGGCCGCTGCGGAATGGCTCGCCACGGGCTGCAGGCTGGTTGCCACCGGCAAGCCGGCGGCTAAATAGGGTCGCCCGTTACGGCGTGCCGCAGCGGCTGCACTCTCAAACCCGCATCGCCTGTCACAAGTGTGTTATGACATCTTAACCGGCGCTGCGAGGATATTGAGCGTTTCGGGGCCGCCGAGTTCAGAATGGGCGCAGGCCCGCAGTTGAACTTCTCCAGTCAAAAGAATATGGGCCGAGGAACTGCCGATCATCAGCTTAAGCGTGCCGGGTTGAAGCACAAACTTCCGCAGGTCTTCATGCCAATACCATAAAGCTTGCGTATTGTAGGGCAGCGTGAAGATGATGTTTCGGCTCTCTCCGGGCTTAAGTTCCACGCGCTGAAAGCCCACCAGTTCTTTGATGGGGCGCTTCACCGGGGACTTGGGCGCGGTAACATAAAGTTGCACGACTTCTGCACCGGTGCGTGAGCCGGTATTTTTAACCTTGCAGGCTATCTTAATGGGGTTCGATTGCGAAAGCTCTTTGGAGTTTATGTGCAAACCGCTGATACGGAATGTGGTATAGCTTAAACCGTATCCAAATGGATACAGCGGTTCGCCTTCAAAGTACATATAGGTACGCCCCTTCATAATATCATAGTTATGACGAGGTGGCAGCTGGTCCACCGATTTATACCAGGTGCAGCATGTTTTGCCGCCGGGGTTGTAGTTGCCGAAGAGCACATCGGCGATGGCGGTACCCTGCGCCTGACCGGCATAAATAGCGGAGATGATGGCGGGCAGATGTTGGTGCTCCCAATTCACGGCTACGGTGTTATTGGTATTGAGCACGAGCACGGTTTTGGGATTGGCTTGATAGCAGGCTTGAATTAATTCATGTTGTACGCCGGTAAGTCGAATGTGCAGGCGGTCGTGCCCTTCACGATCCACGGACTCATCCACGCCGCAAACCATTACGACCAGATCTGCATTTTTGGCGCCCTCTACCGCTTCGGTAAACATTTGCTCATCTTTTTCGCCCAAGACGTTGCAACCTGGATAGTACGAAACACAAGGTTGCCCCAGCCTGGGTGGCTGGGCGACGTATGGCCTAAGCTCAAACCATTCGAAGGTACAAACGCGGACGTTGCGACTGCCGACAAATTTTATGATTACCTGATGCCGCCCCGTTATTCCATTAAGTGGAGCGGCAAAATTCCTCCAATTCTGCCTGCCGTGGGTGGTGGGTATATTGACAATGGCCGCAATCGGGCCGGTCAAACTATCGAGGCGAACTTCGATTTTTCCACCCACAGTGGCCGACGAGGCGCGAATGACAATCTCTGTTTTGCCGGTGAAGTCCTGAGGGGCAAACTCCACCCATCGGTCATGGGTATCCCACATGAAATTTACCCCTCCTTCGGTGCCGGGATTTTTTTGTATGCCCTGGCTTAGCTGCACGGCATCTTGCGCACGAACCCAAGGATACTGTGCCTTCACACCAATCGCAGCGGCAATACCGTCAAGGGGAGAAACGGGATCAGATGCAATATTACTGTAGCCGCCAATATGAAAGCCAGCCTGTGGGCCGATGACGGCAATCGTTTTTAAATTAGATTTTTGGAGAGGCAAGAAGCCATTGTCGTTCTTTAAAAGTATAATGGATTCCCTAGCGGCCTGCCGGGCCAGTTTTTGATGGGCTGATGAATTTACCACATTAAAGCTGATCTTGTTGTAGGGCAGGGTTTGCGGAGCATCAAATTCACCCAGCAGAACGCGCGCCGTCAAAATTCGTGTTACCGCTCTGCTGATGTCCTGTTCGCTGACGAGTTCATCCGCGAGAGCCTCGGCCAAATGGGTGGGCATGGTAGTGCCGCAGTTGAGATCGCAACCGGCCTCCATAGCCAGCGCCGCCGCCTGCGGCAGGGTCGGCACATAATGGTGGCCTATAAGAATAGTAGCGACCGCGTCGCAATCGGAGGTAACGTATCCGTTAAATCCCCATCTTTGTCGCAGTAAATCGGTCAGTAAAAAGCGGTCCGCGGCGCAGGGTATGCCGTTGATGGCATTGTATGAGACCATGACTGAAAAAACGCCGCCTTCTACGACGGCGGCGCGATAAGCCCGCGTATAGTATTCCCAGAAATTGCGCGGGTTGACGGCAGCGGAAACGCTCGCGCGATCGTTTTCGGTGTTGTTGCAGATGAAGTGCTTGGCGCAAGCGACGGTTTTAAGGTAATTGGGGCTATCGCCCTGCATTCCACGAATAACCTCTACCGCCAGGGTCGAGGCTAGACAGGGGTCTTCGCCGGGTGCTTCTTGACAACGCCCCCAGCGCGGATCGCGATGCAGATTCAATGTCTGCGGCGAATAGAAAGTCAATGGATAGCCGTAACGATTATGGTACGCCCGAGCCTCATCGGAAATTGCGTCATAAACTCGCCGATTTAATTGCGGATGCCACGCCCCTGCCAAAGCCAATGGCTCCGGGAAACCGGTGCCTATTACCCTGCGTTTAGGCCCAGGCCCCAAGCCGTAGCCGTGTAACGCCTCCGACCAATATTGATAACGGCTGATCCCCAGTCGCTTGATTGCCGGTGCGGTATTACACGTCTGGCTGATTTTTTCAGCCAGCGTCATTTTTTGCACCATGGCCGCCGCTCGATGCCATGCTTTTTGATAAGCCGCATCCGATAGACCTGTGGCAGAGGTTTTAATGCCGCCGACAGCCATTGGCGAGAGGGTTTTTGACTCGAATGAACATCCGGTTAGCGTTGCTATCGCCCCGAATGCGGCCGCGGTGGCCATAAACTCCCGCCGGTTGACCTGTGTTTTTTTAATACGCGGCTTGGGCATGTGTAGCTCCTGAAAGAATTGGGGGTGGGCGGCCGTGTGCAACTGTTCGACCAAACAACTTCACAACGGCTGCAAGTTCAAAGTAAGCTATCACGCCCCCACGCAAAAGCAAATGGATTTAAATGTAACCTGCGGATGAGTCTGCCAATACATCGGGCTTCAGGCCACGCCGGGCCGCTGCGGAATGGCTCGCCCACGGGCCGCAGGCTGGTTGCCACCGGCAATTCCGCGGCTAAATAGGGGCGCCCGTTACGCGTGCGGACCGCAACAACTGCAAACCCAGTACGACCCGGAAAATTGGCAGCCCCGTCAAAATAACCTGCGTGCGGCACGGCCAGCGGGCCGCAAAGGGCGACGGAGTAATACCGCTCGCGGTCGGAATTAAACTATTTCTCGTGGTGCTGCGGCGCAACCCGGGCACTGCGGCACCGATGCCGCTGGCCGGGCTGGGCAAAAAGGCTTGACCACACGGCTTAACCGCGTAGCTCGTTGTTGGGCAACGTTCAATTTTGCCTGACATTATGGCCGCTTGCCGTATAATTATTGAATTAACATCGTGTAATCCGCCGGTGCTCGGGTGGTAAAGCCGCGCCATGGATGCCGAAATACTTTATCGAGTTGTAGGGCCACTTCGGTATCAGGACGCATGCCACCCATCAGGCGGCCCGACAACGCCGAAGCGTTCGCCTCGTCAGTAGCCGATCGTAAAGGCAGTTACAGCGGGAACCTGGTACCTCGGCCGCAAGGCAAAAAGCCCCACCCAACGGACGGAACCATCATTATAAAGCTCGTTGTCGCCCGCGGGCAGCATCGTGGTGCTATTATCAACCTCATTGCTCCACGGCACCCCGCCCGTTGAGTAACCAACGTAGGGCGGCAGCGAGGGCAAACCGTCAAAATCCACCTGTTCAGTCACAAGAATAGACCCCGGCGAATCGTTGGGGCCTGTGGTCGGTTGATGAGTTAGGTCGAGATTATTCTGATCGTAGTATTGAGAGGTTCTAACGCCTGGAGTGTTGCCGCTAGGTATAGCGCTTGGCGGATAGCCTCGTGCGAGCTCGTTTAGAAAAAGGTAGTCGAACTGGCCGTTCCAGTAGCCTTGCCTACGGTTAAACCAATAATCAAAACCGGCATATATACTGCTCCAATCGTCCAGTACGCCGTTGGCATCATAATCCGACGACGGGACAAACGTGGCCTGACTAAAGCCGCCGGGGTTGGGCGAAAAAATCAGCGAAATGCCGTTGGCGGTAGGCGGCAGAAACCCGGCCCTTATGTTGACCATCTTGCCGTTGACAACTCCAAAGCCGGAATAGTACAAAAGACCAAAGCCCCATACTGGGTAAGGTAAAGTGATCGAGCCAGTCCAAGGGGCAAAGCTGCCAAATGGCCAGTCCTCAAAGTCTGAAAGCGGATAGCTCGCATAAGTTTGGCTATACTCCCTGATTGCCAAGCCTACCTGACGCATGTTTGACGCACAAACAACGCGCCGGGACATAAGCCGCGCCTGTGCCAAGGAAGGCAGCAGCAGGGCTATGAGTATCACAATAATGCTGATGACCACCAGCAGTTCAACAAGCGTGAACGCCCGCACGCCCACACCGAGGCGTCGCCTAACGTCACGCCCATGCAACGCATTGAATTTCATGCGACCCAAAAATCTGTTGGCATGGGCCACACCCATCAATGGAGGCCTGTTCATCTGGTAATTCATGGCAATTACCTCCTGATTTAATTCTGCACTATCTTTCTTTGATATTTTATCGTACATTTATTTTAAATGCAAGCGACTCAGCCATCGGCGGCGGCGGGGGGTGCGGCCATATTTTTTGGCACTCCGGCAGGGGCTCTTATTCGCAATATCCAAACGAAGCACAATGCGGAGAGCC
>JBMFVX010000174.1:0-4788 GCA_049965775.1 Phycisphaerae bacterium | reverse complement strand
GCTTTTCTTCTGGGGGAGGTACACTTTGCCTATGGTCAGGCCCATTGTGGGCCTGACGGGCCAAAAGGCCGTGAACGGTTACGTCGCCGCTGACAGTAATACCACGGCGCTATTCCACGCAAGCGCGGAAGTGAACGCTACGAACAGCGCTCCGAGCTTGGCGACGGTGAACGAGTCTCGGCGGTGCCAGGTTTCGAGCCAGACGATGGCTGCATAGGCGAGCATTGCCGCAAAATCAGCCTTGGATACCCACCGCACCCACTGCGGGCACCTGCCGACAACTCGGCCCCACCGCGGGGGCCTGCCATCGGCTTGGCGCCCGAATCGCCAGAGGGCCGCCGCCTTGGCAACGCCGGTCGCGTAAACGCCTGCCCCCGCGCAAATCAGCGCCCCGGTATAGGTAACGTAGGCGACGATCGTGAGGTAACGCCCGCCCGGCAGATGCACGCCAAGGGCCAAGTTACCAGCCAGAACCATCCCGGCGCTGCCCAAGGCCATCGCCGCCACGGCGGCAAGGCGAATCAGATCGCCATGCCGACGATCCCCCACGCAAAACAGTTGAGAAAAAAGCCAACCCGGCGGGCTAGCGCGCACAGCTGCCACGATCAACATGCTCGCTGCCAAGCAAATGGCGGATGGCATCGCTGATCGCTGTGCGAAACCATTGGAGCAAAAATACTCGCGGGGGAACAAGTGTTCCCCCGCGAATAGTACGATACGAAGGGAGGATGGTCAAAGTAAGTTTATGCACGCCGCCGGGCCGTCAACAGGACGATACCGCTGATAGCCAGCATGGTAAGCGTGGAGGGCTCGGGTACGGGTATGGAACCGCTGAGAAAGTACGCACCCATGTCGTAAAAATTGCGGGTGGTGTAGAGGGGGTTGTTGTCGACAGCATTGGCGGCGTTGAGCACCTGCAGGGTGTAATCGCCTGCCGTCAGGTTGGTTGCGAGCGTATTGCTGAGGCTCCCGCTGACAAACGGAGTGTCTGCGACGAGCGTACCCGATGAATTGTACAGGTTTAGCAAGGCATCAAGGGTAGAACCGGGATCTGCCGTGCCGGCTTTAAGAAACTCGGTGCCGGAGTTAGCTGTAATGCTTACTGCTCCGCCCGATGTATGAAACGACCAGAAATCGTCCTGATAATTATTCTGCCCAGCGGGATTTGGATTTGATTGGCTGGCTGGCACTATCACGCCTTTGTCAACATTGAAGTTGATGGTATTACCAGTGACTGCCAGGGCCGTCGGCGTCTTGATGCTGTGGCCCACGCCATCGTTGATGAAGCTGTTGTTTGGATCATTGGCAATAATCTTTGCGTCATTTTGCGTGGAGGGATAGGTACCCCCGTGGGCGTCGGCCGTGCCAACCGACCATAACGCGCGTTGAGCGTAAAACACTTGTCCCATGATGGGTGCCACGGAGCCAGGACCGGAGCCGGTACCGGCGCTGTATTCGTTTACAAGTTTATCGCCGGTGTAATCGGCTTGGTGGTAAAGGCCCATGCCGTGGCCGTTTTCATGAGTGGCATCTCGGGCTATGTACTGACTGACATCTCCCAACACATTTGAGAATACGAAGTTCGTGTGGTATGGAGCGGTGGCAGAAGAGTAACTGTTTGGCGTTACACCGACAAACGCTACCCCGGTCTCATTGGGAAGCCAACTGTTGCTGGGGGTAATGATGGTGTGCATCATTTGGGGGGTTGCGTTGTAATAGGCCTCACGGGTGGCATCGGTTGAAGCTTGGCCTGCGGCCACGGCGGGGTCAACGGTGGTAACATTCACATTGTATGCGATGTATTCCTGAGAAACAATTGCCCAGACATTCTGAATGTCGGAAATATCCGTGCTGCTGAATGTGCCGTTTGATGCGACATTATCATAAGCACTCAAGTCGCCAGGCGTTTTGCCGCCCCATATTCCAGTATAATTAAATCCCGAAAAATCGAGGTAAATGGTATAGGCCGCGCCGGGGCGGCTGCTAAGCGCAGGGGCTGCCGGGTGCGGATCGGCAATAGCTGTGCCTGTTAAGCCGGTAGCCATTAATGCGGCAACGCTTGCGCCGGCAAGCAACATAACTTTCACGCGCGTGACGGGACGATTCACCATGGCGATTGCTCCTCTAACCCGATGCGATATTGCGAAGCGGAAGCATGGCTGCTCCTTACACCTCGCGGAGCAGCCGTTGTCGCTGCCCACGCTGTCATCCTGCTCCAATCTGACGACAGCCACATCGTTACCAATTTGAGTTATATCTGGTATTGAATGGGAAGTCAACAAGAGGTAATTTGGAGCCGGTTGCGATGTTGGCATTTCCGCATGGCGACGTGCCGGGCCGAGTTTGTGTAAATCGCTTTACACCAGAATCTGTTTTTGAGTTCGTCTGAATCCGCGAGTTCCGCGTGATGCAGGCCCCATAATGAAATCCGGCCGGAATTTTTACACCACACCCCACTTGACGCGGGCATCGGTTGCGGTGTATACTGGCTGACCATGTGGCGGACGACGGGAACGTCAAGGGAGCCAAACGCTTCCACGCCCATGTTGCCACCATCATGGTGGTGCATGCGATGTTTGCCACCCTTCTGGTTGCCGCTCCCCGTTACGAGGGTAGAAGTCTCTCGTCGGTGAAACTCTCCAAGATATCATTGGCTATTTATTCCGGCCTCTGACGACGTGGCATCGGATCGGCTGCCGGCACGGCTGTGGCCAACAGCCCATCCATCAAAGCAAAATCGCCAAAAAAACAGGCGATGGGAAAACGCCTGCGCCAAAACAGGGAAAAAACGCCCGTCAGGCCCCGACGGCCATCGAACCCCGGCGAACGTCGACCCGTAACGCACGGAGATATCAACATCTGTAAATATCATGCCGTTCGGAAAACCCTACAACGCAAGCGGCTCGCCAGATTTTTTCCGCGATTTCGGATACCGGGCATCAACACGGCGACGACACAGATCCTGCCGACAGCGACGGCGTACCGCACGCGTGATGCACAACGTGATCGCAGAGGAAATCAATTTTCAATGAGGACCGCTCAGTGACTCGCCGGCATAATGACGTGGTCAATACCGTAGATAACGCCATTTTCTGTGTACTGCGGCCCGACCACCACGGCTGCGTTGTCTATGGAGACAATCTGACCGTGCTTAACCTTAATAAACGCCTTCTGCTGATTGCTCATCTGTTGCACAGGTTCGGATGCGGCCGCTGCCGGAGTGATCTGCACCGACGCGATATGATACCACAACAGCTGACGTAATTCATTCCGATTGCGCTCATTTTCCAGTTTCTTGAGTTCGCCCTTGGGCAAAGCGGCAAAAGCGGCGTTGGTGGGAGCGAATACCGTGTAGTTGCCCGCAGTCTGCAGAGAAAAGCGTAGGCGTGCATCCTTGAGGAGCTTGACGAAAGTGGAAAACTGGGGCTGCGAGGCAAGGACGCGGTAGGTGCTGTACACCTGCGTATTGTCCATGATGAGTTTTGAGGATTGCTGAGCGCAACCCGCCAATGCCCCCATAACCATTACCGCCAGACCCAGGGCCATCATCCATTTGCTACGCATTCTAAAAACCCCCTGAATATAAAGAGCCGACTGTTACCTCAAGCCGGGATTATACGGCTTGATTAAACTTTCTCCAGTGTACTCCATGAAACGAGAGCCGGTTGCGATGTTGGCATTTCCGCATGGCGACGTGTCGGGCCGAGTTTGTGTAAATCGCTTTACACCAGAATCTGTTTTTGGGTTCTGCTGAATCCGCGAATTCCGCGTGATGCAGGCCCCATAATGAAATCCGGCCGGAATTTTTACACCACACCCCACTTGACGCGGGCATCGGTTGCGGTGTATAATGGCTGACCATGTGGCGGACGTTGGTAGACCGCCCGGTTTTGCATGCAACGGAGTGCTCCCATGCGTATCCTCACCACCGGTAAACTTTTCGATTGGGAATCTCTTGATGATTCCGCGGACCTGAAAACCCTTCGGTTGTTCCTGGAGTGGCTGCCTGATTCCAAAATTCTGGCTGCACTGCGGCTCCGCCGTTACAAGGGACGCAATGATTATCCGGTTCAAACCCTCTGGCGGGTCCATTGGATACGCTATGCCCTGCGGCATATCACCATGGAGCATTGCCTGGCGGAACTCCGGCGTAATCCCGCTCTGCGTGAGGTCGCCCTTATTCCATCGGTGCAGGGTGTGCCCAAGCCGTGGAACATGAGTCGCTTTGAAGAGGTGCTGGGAGAACCGGAATCGCTGGCTCTGATCCGGGGAATGTTTGAAGAATTGATCGGGAAGCTGGGATCCGTGGTACCGGATCTGGGCCGTCATCTGGCGGGAGATTCCTCCTGCTTAAGTGCACGTGCCGACAGTCGGGAGGCAAGCCTCAAGGATGAGCGTCTGCCCCAGCCCAGCGGTGGCCGAAAGGAATACCGGGATGATCGGGATGTTGTTACCCAGGTGTATGAATGGTTTGGCTACAAATTTCATCTGTTGGTGGATGTGAAGCATGAGGTCATCATCTCCTGGGATATCACCTCAGCGACTCAGGCCGATGTGGGGCAGATACCGGAGCTGGTACGCCAGGCCAAGGCTCATCTTCCAGAGGGACGCATCGAGACACTTGCCTATGACAAAGCCGCTGATAGTGCAGACCTTCACCTGCACCTGGCGCAGGAAGGTATCAAGCCGGGTAACCGTTCACGGCCTTTCCGGCCCGTCAGGCCCACAGTGGGCCTAACCATAGACAAAGTGTACCTCCCCCCGGAAAAAAAGCGAATAAATTTCCAC
>JBMFVX010000173.1:0-4848 GCA_049965775.1 Phycisphaerae bacterium | reverse complement strand
TGATGCACGAAATGGCCTTGCGCGCCACCGATTCATGCGGACTGAACATTTGCTGCTCTATTTCGGGCGCGGCTTTACGGTCGTACATGTATACCGCCAACGCATGCATAACCTTAATTTGCACATCCGGGTTTGGATCATTCACATACTCAAGCAGTATGGCTGCCGATTGTTCCGCCCCGCCGGCCCAGCTCTAAAGCGGCCGCCATACGCTCATGCTGATTTTGCTGTTGCGCCATAGCCTGACTTAACTGGTTTTCTGAAAAGCCACTCACGCGCGGCCCGCAGCCTGAAAGCGAAAGGGTGCCGACCAGCAGAACCACCAACAAGATGTGCCTTTTCATGTGAGTACTCCTAAAGACGTCATGACCCACCCCGGCGAACCCACGAGGCATTTACCACAAATATTGTTGACCTATTGTTCCATAATTTCAAGCAATCTTGTCGCAGTCCACCCATAGGGGCAGGGCAACCGCATGTAGATTCAAGCCAGCAATGTTTTGAGCAGATACTGTCACCGGGCGGGTTAAAACCGGCCAGTTATTGATGTCCCTATATACCTCATTGGCCAGCATAGCCAGCGGCATGAGTTCCACAAAGCGGTTGTAGCTGACCAGGGTGGGAAATTCAGAACGCAGATATTCACGCACATAGTGAAGATAGAAGTGCTTGAAACAGCGGTATCCGGATTAATGGAACAGCACCACAATCGTCATGACCTCTGAGAGATACATACGGCCATTCCGACGGCGCAATCCGCGTGATGACGGTAACATCGGACGCTGGCCGACACCAACCGGAAGATTTTGGCAAAACGTGTCAATTTTGTATAATAATTTAAATATGTCTATAACTAGATTCATTGCCTTAAAAGAACCGGTGCGATTCCTGCACACCTCTATCATGTTCTTTACGAGCAGGGAGGCATTTTATTGCTTCCTTATCCCGAACTGACGTTAATTGATTAACGGTTGGAATATGACTGGCGGTTTCGTTTGACCAAAATCAGTGCGCTTTCCGGCGTTAGCAGCACGTAGCCTCTGACTGGCACATACAAAACCTTGCCTTCGGCTTTACCGTTTAGATCAATATTGCCTCTGCCACGCACGATGGCCTTGGAGTATCCCGGCGGCACATGGTAATGGGCAATCTTATGCATGGCTGAGTTGACCACCACTATGCCACGGGTGAACGGGCGAACGTAAAGCGATCCCTGTCGCAGGTCGTTGATGCTGTGGCGGCCGGTTTTAAGCGGCGTGCCGACATTGATGCCGAACTCCGGAAAGTATTCCATAGGCACGTGGGCGAAATAGGTAATATAAGTGTAGTGGCCGCGCAATAGAAGGTACGTACCGAGCCAATAGAGACGAGCCTGATAATCGGTTTCTTTTGGCAGGTAACTTTGAAACATAATGATTTTGTCGGCATTGATCAGCGCCAGCGTCTTGTTTGCCGAAAATATCCATTGGGCTTGCCCATATCGCGACCACACACCCGGTGCCGCTTCGAGCATACCGCCGTTGGGAATGGCGTAGTTGGTGTGATCCCAATCGGTGATGAGGTCGCCAAGATTGGGCAGAACATAAATGCCTGCCTTATTGAGAGCGGCCGTCACATGGCGCATAAAGGCTTCCGATGCCTGCACCCATGTAAGTCCTCCAAGTTGTTTGTGGGGTCTGATAAGTCCGGGGTACCGCCACCGGGGATAGCGGCCGACATAATAATTAACAGCGTCTGTGCTCCAACTGTCAAGGAAAACGCCATCATCATGTCCCGCCCGTATCTGTCGAATGAGGGACTTAACCAAATAGCGAACATAATGCGGGTTGGTGACGTTCATCAGCAGCTTGCCGTCGCTGGCCATAAGCCGATCTTTAGGGTTGTGACGGTCAGCATAAGTCGTATGCAAAAACCAGCTTTCATGGCGGTTTACATAGTTGTAATCATTTCCCCAGTGCAGGCCGTCAAGGATGTATGAAACGTGCTTGCCTGACTGCCATGCCCCCAAGTGGTAATCCAAAACGATGAAGTTGGGATTGACAGCTCGAAGTTTCCGAATCAGCGGCACGAGCAATTTCTGCGTGCCGACGAAGTGTGTGGCAACGAAGCGTATTTGGGCGGCGGATTGCAGGCTGTCACGAAGCTCAACACAGTCGGCAAACACGCGCGTTTTCGACCATGTCGACGGAAACGCGCGGCGTGCGCCGGGAAGTTTACCCGCATGAAACAGATGGTCGCCAGTTTGAGCGCAGCCTGCCGATTGCGCATATGCACCATGACGATGAACCAACAATCCGTTAACCGCCATTAAACTTAGCATTACGCCGATCGCCAATGGCCTTTTTTTCCGCATACCGTCTCTTTGTCATAGGGGACGCGAAAAGGTGACATCCACCTTTTTCCATCATACAGGCCCTTCAGCAGCGGCTTTCCGGGGCCGGCCACGGGGTCGTAATGTATATTCCACACCCAGCTTTTCCGCCATCCTCTTCATCCATTCCGCATCACCCAAAGGGGAGCCTCGCTTCAGACTCTCGGTTACACCAGCCCGCTGGGCCGCTAACACCGGCTCGTTGACCAACGCCCGCCAATGCGCTGGCCGGGCGACCGGCCACGGGCTTAATAGCCTCCGTCTGAGTTGCTCCTGGCAGCCCAAACTCGACCACGGCGCAGCCGCCGCTTCGCCTTTCACGGCGCACCTGGGCCGGCGCAACCGTCTTAGGGAGAACGCCGAGCCTCACCGCCTCTGCACCACATCATTGCCGGCTTTTTCCAATTTTATTGGTGGCTGTACGGGCCACCATTATGGCTTTGAGTTCGATTCCATAATGCCGGCACAGGTCCACCAGCGATACCTGCCGTTTGAGCTTCTCCAGTTCCTCGGTTGAGATGCGGGCCATGGATGGCTCGTTATCTGAAAAACCCTGTGTTTATTGGTGTTTTTTATTCACTGCCGCTGAAAACCCTGTAAAAATGCTGTCAAGCGCATTTGGCTCATTTTTCACCTGACGGTACAATGTACGTATTGCCGCTAACAATGTAAGGCATTTCGTATGAATGGTGCAACCATGGGTTATATTTCCGACATGAAAACTGGACGACCTGGCAAACAGGAAAGAGCACCTTTTGGTGATCGCGTGGCGCAGGCGCGGGAACTGGCGGCCCTGACACAACAGCAAGTCGCCGACAAACTCGGCACGACCCAGCGCGTTATTGCCTACTGGGAACGTGAGCCCGTTGCCTTGCGAGCCGAACAGCTTGCGGCATTGGCCGAGACTCTCAATGTCAGCAGTGATCATCTTCTGGGGCGGCCAGACGCCAAGTCCGCCGGCCCCAAAGGGGCAATGGGAAAATTGCGGCAGTTTTTTGAAGCGGTGTCCAAACTTCCTCGCCAGCAGCAGGAAAAAATATTTACCCTGCTCCAGGCTTTTGCTGACCAGTGCAACCAAGCTTCGTAAACATTGGCGGCGCACCAATTGGCACGCCGCCGCACCGCTTTGACAGGAGTTGCCCACCCTTGCGGA
Organism: Phycisphaerae bacterium; assembly: GCA_049965775.1. GTDB lineage: Bacteria > Planctomycetota > Phycisphaerae > WQYP01 > WQYP01 > JABEVB01. Next base: position 1,324 of record JBMFVX010000173.1, on the reverse strand, counting down.
TACCCAACGCCAATCATGCCGTCATTGCGACCGAGAAGCTGCGCGACTATCTGCTCAATGGGGCCCATCGCCGTGGCGGATCCAAGGCCCGCCTGCTCTTGGCCTGCGGATACCAGGCCGACGCGTGGGATGTGCTGAAATCTGATTTAAGAATGCAGCACCTGGTAATGGATTTCGCCGCCGCTACCGATAATCCTTACGGACGGCGCTACGAGATTGTCGCGCCGCTGGTCACGCCCAATGGCAGGAATATCGTCTTCCTGAGCGTTTGGCAGATTGACACTGGAACTGATATACCCCGGTTGATTACAATGTATCCGAGGTGATGACTATGCCGTTTGAACTTTTTACCGATGTGATTCTGACTGAAGACCTGCCCGCTGAGAACCTCCGAGCCGGCGATGTCGGTACTGTGGTGGATCACCATTGTGCGCCGGGAATGGAAGACGGCTACAGCGTCGAATTTTTCGATATGGTGGGCGATACCGTTGCTGTTATGACCGTTCCGGTAAGACTGTTGCGCGCTCCAACGCATGCCGACCGGCCCGCGATAAGAGCTATGACCACCAGAGTCTAAAATCCCCTTATTGCCGGACGGGGCGGCGGATAAATTGTGTTGCAACCTGGCAGACTGCTCCATCAGATGGCAGAGCGGGGCAAGTCGCCCCCGCTGCGATGGAGCGGAACCAGACCGAGAACGAATTTACAAGCCGACGAGCGGCTAAAAAAGAAAAGCCCCACCACTGGGAACCTGTGCAGCAACGCGCAAAAATGGCGGCAGCCACTGGCATCCAGAAAAGATGATGGGATGCCACTTAAGTAACGGTAAATCAAGCAGATACGAAAAAACGGAATGCCAACTCTTTTATCCTGTATTCAGCCCTGCCGTGAAGCCCGGTACATATCGGCCAACGATAATTTGCGACCCCACATCCAAATACGAGTTGGCGCGGGCGTACAAGCCAATCGCGTGGTGCCCCGCCTTAACGACGTCTCATCGGCCTTGAAGTGAGCGATCGCGCATAGCTGACAAATTTCACAGTCATGGGCGACGGACGATCAATATCGCCAAAAATAACCGCCGGTTTTACACAACGTGAACCATAACACTATATGTCACCAATAGCTTGTAAGAAATCCTCTTCCGAAGCAAGCGAATTTCTTTGTTGGCGGTCGGGGCCGAATTTACCAAATTGTTCGCTCTTTGTTGACGCGACTGCCACAAATCGCTGGGCTTTAATAAGCATGGCTCTTCGGGCAATCGAGTGGGTAAATTATCCTGAAAAACATGATATGATCCTTCATTGACGGTCGTTTTCTGCTA
>JBMFVX010000172.1:0-5222 GCA_049965775.1 Phycisphaerae bacterium | reverse complement strand
CTATCGGGAGCAAGTTCAACCCCATGGACCGCAGGGTATGGCCGGGGTGTGGTACCGGGGCCTGCGGATCATGGCCATCGATGGTTCCACGCTGGATATGCCGGATGAGGCCCCCAATGCAGAACAGTACGGCTATCCGCCCTCTGCCCGAGGGGCATCGGCCTTTCCCAGGCTCCGCTTCGTGGCTATGGCCGAATGTGGTACTCACACCTTGTGCTACGCCGCGCCGGGTCCCTATGAACAAGGTGAGAGGGAATTGGCCCTCTCTGTCATCGCGCATGCCGACGCCTCCATGTTGGTTACGGCCGACCGGGGTTTTTACAGCTATGACCTCTGGAAACAGGCGAATGCCACCGGCGCCCGGCTCCTGTTTCGTCTGAGCAGCACCCTGAAACTGCCCCGAGAAGAGGGGTTGCCGGATGGCTCCTATCTCAGCACCGTCTATCCCAGTGCTGCAGACCGAAAACAACAGCGCCAAGGCATCCGGGTACGCGTCATTGAGTATGTCTTGAAGGGGATCCCCGATGCAGAGTCCAACTATCGGCTCATCACCAACTGGCTGGATCCCACGGAAGCACCGGCGCCGGAATTGGCGGCCCTCTATCATCAGCGCTGGACCATCGAATCGAGTTTCGATGAACTCAAGACCCACCTGGCGGATCGCCGCGTCGTGCTGCGCAGCAAACGCCCGGAACTGGTCGAGCAGGAGTTCTACGCCCTCCTGTTGGTCCATGCCGCCATCCGTCACCTGATGACAGAAGCCGCGGCGCAAACGGGCCAGGCCGCCCAGGATTTGTCCTTCATCCATGCGGTGCGCGTCCTCCATCGCCGGCTGCCCGCAGTCGGCGCTATCCCCCCCTCAGGGTAGGGCGGCCTGGCTTCAGGGTGTCTTGCGGGAAATCGCCTTGGGTCGGGCCGTTACCAGCCGAGGCAAGCGCAATCCTCGAGGAGTTCGAAGAAAAATGAGCGCTTACCCCATCAGAGACAGGGGCGATCCCCTCCATGTGGAATGTACACCATGCCCCATTGTGATCTCTAAATAAACAGTATTGAGTTTAAGCTGGTCCGGTTATTTCCACTGCAGCGGAATGGCGCTGCCCCAAATCATCCAGGAGTCACGGCTACGCTGCGATCTTTGGATACTTGTCCACAATACAGGCCCCGCCGCCCTGGCCGGTCAGATAAACCTGATCCGGTGTAGCATAACCGAGAGACTGGTGCAGACGGCGACCATTGTAGAACTCAAAGTAGGCGGTCAGCCCGATCATCAGTTCCGGCACCTTGCCATAGCCCCTTATATAGATGTCCTCGTACTTCACGCTGCGCCAGAGCCGTTCCACAAATATGTTGTCCAAGGCCCGGCCGCGGCCATCCATACTGATCCGTACATCATGCGCCTGAAGCACACCTGTAAAGGCCTCAGAGGTGAACTGGCTGCCCTGGTCCGTGTTGAAGATCTCTGGTGCTCCATAGCGTTGCAGTGCCTCTTCCAGGCAGGCTACGCAGAAATCCGCTTCCATGGTATTATTAATCCGCCAGCTCAATACCTTACGGCTGTACCAGTCAATGATGGCCACCAGATACACAAACCCGTGGAGTAGCCGAACGTAGGTAATATCCGTACTCCAGACCTGGCCGGGATGATCAATCACCAGACCCCGCAACAGATACGGATAGATCTTGTGTTCTGGATGGGGTCGGCTGGTATTCGGCCCCGGTGCCATGCCCACCAAACCTAGGGTGCGCATCAGTCGCTGTACTCTTTTGCGATTGACCATAAACCCCCGTTTCCGGAGCAGTGCTGTCATCCGGCGACTCCCATAAAAAGGCGTCTCTGTGTATTGCGCGTCCAGCAAATCCATGAGCACCTTATCAGCAGCGCTGGGCAGCCTCTCCTGTCGCTGAACATAAACCGTGGCACGGGCAACACCTGCCAATCCACACTGCCGCTGAATGGACACATACTGATCCGGCACTATCCAAACCCGCCGGGCCTCTACGGGCACACTCCGGACTTTTTTTTCAGCCAATCCAGTTCGATCTTCAAGCGACCGATTTCACTGTAGAGGCGTTCCGGCTCGCTGTAGGCATCTACCGGCTGTGGGCCACGTTTGCCCTCAAATAAGGTGCTAACCTGCTCCTGGATAGCCTTCTTCCATTGCCCCACCTGCGCCGGGTGCACGCCATGCTCCTGGGCAATCTCATTAATGGTTTTCAGTCCCCGGATCGCCTCCAGCCCCACCTTGCCCTTGAATGCCGCCCCATACACTTTCCGTTTCGCTGCGCTCATCGTCTTCTCCTCGCCAGACAACAAGCTTAAACCACTGTCTCAAATATGGGGACCACTATAGTGCGAAACTCTATTATAACATGAGCTGAATTATAGCAACTCCGCGATTGGAAGGAATTTCTGGGGAGTCTGTTTACCTACCATATAATTTTCGGCTTTATTTAAAGTCTGGCTAAAAACTTTTGATTTCTTTAAAGAATATGTAACACACTATCAGAGTAATAGCAAAAACGAAGACGAGATTAAGGCTCCTCGATGTTTTGAGTGGGTTGGGTGGTACGATAGTGGCCTATGGTTGGCAGCGATCTGAGGGTAGCGATGGATCAAGGGCAGCAACTCTTCACACTGGCTTTGGGTTTGGTGCCGCCGTGGGCGGTGGATGATGTGCGGTTTATGGTGGAGGAAAAGCGGCTGGATCTGTATATGAACTTTCCCAAGGGCAGTCGTTTTCCGTGTCCGATCTGCGGCCAGGACTGCCCGGTCTATGACACCCAGGAGAAGGTCTGGCGCCACCTGGACTTCTTCCAGCATGCGGCCTACTTGCACGCCCGAGTACCGCGTGTGCAGTGCCCCGAGCATGGCATTCACCTGGTCCCCGCGCCCTGGGCGCGGGAAGGATCGGGATTCACGCTGCTCTTTGATGCCTTGGTCATGGCGATGGTGCGGGAGATGCCCGTGTTGACGGTCGCCCGCCTGATTCGGGAGACCGACCAGCGACTCTGGAGGGCAGGGCTTCGGCTTCTCCGGGAACTACCCAACTGATCTGACAAGGTAACTGGCCGGATACTGGACAAAGTCCAACCGATCCTGTATACCTTGGGGCATGACGGCCCCACCAATCACCGAACAACAGCGTATGGACCTGCGACGCGTGCAGGTCCGGCCCATTGTGCCCAGCGAGTTGGAACGCTGGAACACGCTGCTTCGCGCCCATCACTATCGGGGATTTCGCACCCTGGCGGGCCAAACCCTGCGCTATGTAGCCACGATAGAGGAGCGTTGGGTGGCCCTGCTGGGTTGGCAGTCCGGCGTACTGCACTGTGCCGCTCGCGACGACTGGATCGGCTGGTCTGGCCCCCTTCTGGCGCAGCGCCTGCACCTGATTGCCAATAACGGCCGGTTTCTGGTCCTGCCCGACGCATCGTTCCCCAATCTCGCCTCCCGGATCCTGTCCCTGAATCTCCGCCGACTCTCCTCAGACTGGCAGGCCGCCTACGGCCATTCCATTGTCCTGGCCGAGACCTTTGTCGAAGTCCCACGATTCCGAGGCACCTGCTACCGGGCCGCCAACTGGATCGATGTGGGCTGGACCCGGGGGTTTTCCCGCAACCCCGGAGGCAAGGGATACACCTACCATGGCCAGCGCAAACGGGTACTCGTCTATCCCTTCACTCCCCAGGCGCGCACCGATCTGACCCGCATTCCTCCACCTCTGCATTGGAATCTGCCGATGTTTGCGTATTCCGGGGCATCGTGGGCACCCATTCCGTTTGATCGTGGGCAGTGATTCCGATTGATCGTGGGCAGCCATTACGATTGATCGTGGGCACTTTTGTGGATTTTCCGGAATCGGTGCCCACGATGCCGGAATCACTGCCCACGATGCCGGAACGGTGTCCCGGTTTCCCCTTGGCGAAAAGAAAACATTCTGGTCATTCATTGGCTTAAACGGCATCCTTGGCTCTTTTTACAGGAGATCAGGGATGCCCACACCGAGGATGACCATGAGAGCAATTCAAGAAGTAATCCGTTTACATGCCGCAGGCTTCAGCCAGCGGCAAATTGCGCAGGCCTGCCGTCTTTCTAAGGGAGCTGTTGGCAAATATTTGCAGAAGGCCGAACAGGCCAGTGTCTCATGGCCTTTGCCACCCGAAATGGACCCGGCAAAACTGGAAGCACTGCTTTTCCCCAGCCATCGGTCCGCCACTGTGACGGCACCGGTGATGCCGGATTTTGCGGCCATCCACACGGAGATGCGGCGCAAGGGGATGACCCTACAGTTGCTGTGGGAAGAGTATGTGGCAGCGCATGACGAGCAACGTATTTATCAGTATTCCCAGTTCTGCACCCACTATCGGGCGTGGAAAGGCCGTCTCAAGCGCAGTATGCGCCAGAACCATTTGGCTGGTGACAAGCTCTTTATCGATTATGCCGGCCCCACGGTGCCAGTCATTGACCCCGGCACCGGCGAGATTCGCCAGGCCCAGATCTTTGTAGCGGTGCTGGGGGCTTCCAGCTATACCTATTGCGAAGCCACATGGAGCCAGAGCCTCAGCGACTTCCTGGACTCCCATGTGCGGGCGCTACGGTATTTTGGCGGAGCCCCCGTACTACTGGTCCCCGACAACCTCAAAGCCGCCGTTACCAAGGCGTCTCGCTATGAGCCGCAGGTCAATCGCAGCTATCAGGATCTGGCCACTCACTACGGGTCCGTAGTCCTCCCGACGCGCCCCTATAAACCCAAAGACAAGGCGTCTGCATCAGATTGCACCTTGTTCAGTAGATTGCACAGGAATAAGCCTCGGCGGCACAGCACCGTATCGTCCGCCTTGTCCTTTTACTACAACAACGTCGCCTGGGGGCGCATATAAGCAACGCCGGTCATTACCGTACCGATGCACCTGCAGTACGCCCACACGGCCCCAATCATGTACTGTCGTCGCGCACACTTTCAGTTGGGCCGCCACCTCATGAGCTGTCAGCATACCTCGGGCGCGCAGCCGATCATGGCGGCTGACGAGGCGGTAAGCATTGCGCAAGCTGGTCACCTTCTTGGCGGTGAAGGTCTCGCCCCGCCAGTTCTGATGGCCTAATGCATTGAGTTCTGCGGCAACTTCCCGGTCGCTACAAGTTTCCAGCAGAGCATCTATTTTGGCAACGACTTCAGGAAGCGTCTTGCGGATCTGCGCGATGGGTTTGGGTTTGTCGACTT
>JBMFVX010000171.1:0-5250 GCA_049965775.1 Phycisphaerae bacterium | reverse complement strand
CATGACTTCCACGGCGACTGGAACTATACGATCACGCCACGTCAACCGTAGCGGTTATTTGTTTACGCGCCCTTAGCGCAACAGAGTGCTGCAAATGATTTAGCAAACTTATCTTGATGATCCAAATACGCCAGGCAAAGCGTTCGCGCGCGTGTCGCCGGGAACCACAGGAATGCCCGCGTCTTGGAATCGGCAAGCGCCTTCATCTTGGCGGCGTATTGGGCAAGGTCTTTTTGGTTATGTGTAATCACCGCCGTGGTGATGCGAATGTACCATGGGTTGAGAATTTGCATGGCATGTTCCCATCTAACAGGGATTACGGCCATTCCTGCTACAGTTGGCCCGCTCGTTGCTTCAGCGATTCCAACCCTAGGGGACCACATTAGGATAATAACGAAAAATACCACCGATAAGGGCGGCAGCCAAGCCATTCCGCTGCCAAGATTCAGCGAAAAACGCGAACGACGATCAATTTTCATGCAAACCTCAGCTCACCATTTTGCCTCGAGATATTTCTTACGTATTAGCCGTGGAAGGGGCTTACCAAAAATACTGCGCTGCGTGGCTCCGACCCCGGCGTAACACGCGCGGGCTATAATCCCCGACGTAGGCATCTTGAGCCACGGCACGGCTAAGCGGGTCCTTGACAGCACCTTTTTGGCAAGTGGAAGCAGCAACTGCTCCTCGCCAAAATCCCAAAGGAACGACGCGGGGTTCAGAGCATAAAATGCCGCCCCCTGTTTGTGGCCAAGATAGTAGATATACACAAATCCCCCGCCCTGCTTCTGGGGTTCGGGCTGGCGAAACCTGATCTGCGTGTCAGGGAGGCCGGTGATCTGCGAAACGAACTCGTATGTGCCAAACGCCGGCCGCATGCGAGTCGGAGATCCTAAGAAGTAGAGGCAGCGCTGCGCCTTATCTAGCCGCCGCAAATTAACGCTTTGGCCTTTGCCCAAGCACAGGTTGATGATCTTTACGATGCCGCTATTCTCGCTCGGCCTGGCGTGATCGACAATCACCATCCGGCTTTCGGCAAGGCGCTTGTCAACCAATCGGCGAAGCTCCACAACGCGCGGTCGCAGAGCGGCTCGCATGGGAAAGCGGGGGCAGATCGCATAGAAAGTAGGGAACCGCGCCCACGGGGTTATGTGCCCCCTTACAACGAGAGGCAGAACCGATTCCATAAGCCAAATATCCGGATGCTTGATAATTGAGGGCATACGCCCCGCAGCCCATTTCGCAAGCCTGGACGCGGGCTCAGCCGGAAGAGCACGACGCAAGGCCGCTGCGTACTGGGCTACCGTCCATCGGTGAATCACGCAATCGACGTCGGCCTGCTGAAAAGCCTGCCAGCTCTCCGCAATGATCATCTCGAAACTATGCACACGCCGCAGATGGAAGTGCTTAGCGTAGTCAAACGGATAGCTTTTATTGAATAGGGCCTGAACGCGCCCCACCAAAAATGAATCAACAGCATCTTGTACAAGCAGGTGAAATATTCCCAAAAGATCAGTCCTGACACTTGAGCCATGAGCCGCGCGGTAATTGAAGAACGGGCCATATGACGGAAGCATCACCTGGCCGCCCGCGGGCCAATCACCATTTGCGGGCGGACTAATAAAGGGCACGAGCTGATCTATTTTTTTCAAGGTCTTGCGGTAGCTCACACCTGTCAAATCGCGGAAGGTAACGGGCTTTCCCGCGAAGTAAAGCACAACTTTTCCGCGACTGCCATCCCCAGCCTGGGCGGCAGCGGCGGTCCCCGGCCAAAGGGCCGTCGAGGGCGTAACTGCGGCGACGAATAAGACAAAGCGGAACAGCACCAGCGGCCACCTCAAAAAATGGGGTTGGAACAATGCAAGGATGGGGGATTGCCCAAACGGCCAGATCAGTAGAACCATTCCACCTCAATCGTCTGCGATGCGGGGAGCGGGGCCGGCCCCGCCACCCATCCCGGATCGTTGTTCGATGTCAACAGTGTTCCGGAACCGTCGTCGTCCTGTATGCCACAGCGCCCAGAGAATGCCCCGTTGGCTTGAGTCGCCCCAGGCGCGATTTGGGTAACCCCGTTTGCGTTACCGCCGCAAAATAGGGCACCTTCATTCGTTGCCCATTGGCCCAGTGGAACCGTTGGAACATCAATAAAAGATTTTGTCTCAAACGAAAAATTCGCGCCGGTAGCAATGTCGGTTACCTGCCCTGCATAAGTTGGCGCGCCGCAGTTGATCTGGAATTTCGGGTCATCCGTGTAATAATATCCTCCTACAATTCCCCATCTGCTTTCCCCCGATGCAGACCATGTGGCCATCGACGTTACCTGTGCCGCAATGGGTGGTCCGTTCGCCGGAAACGGCTGATACCCAGCCAAGTTTGCCGTTGCCAGCGAGAGCAACTGTGTGCCAGATCCAGGAGTAATTTTGACATTCTCCTCCAAGAATTCGATCTCAGCCGCTAGTGTGTATACAGCGCCCGGTCCCTCACCAAGTTGGTAGCCCGCCCATATGCCGAAGAGGTCCCAAGCCGACACATCGGTGGATTGCCCCGCTTGGAGAACTGTCCCGCCGGTTCCGCCCTGCTGAGTCGAAACGTTTATGGCGTCGGTGTCGGCCAATGACGGGTCGAATGTGGCCGTTCCCGTCAGCAGTTGGCCGTCTGAAAGGTTGCCGGAAACTCCCGCCCCTGTCACGTTCGGCCCGGTAACAGAGTAGAAGCCGTTGAGGCCCTCGATTTCGGAAAAGAAGTTTGCGGTTACCAAGCCGGTTTGGACGTTGTAGGACGCAGAAGTCCAGCCCGCCTTCTCCTCTACACCGATTAAATCCAAGTCAGCGCTCGACGTTCCGCATGTCGCCTGGACTGGGTTGTCACCCACACCAACGGAGAAGCTGGCTGGGCTGAAATCCACAATGAATGCGCCCGGCCCAGAACCATCACCGGAAGGATAAGTAAAATCACCGTAACCAGTGGGCTTGGTGATCATATTAAAATCTTTGCGGGTTAGCGTTTGTCCAAGCTTCACCTGCGTTGGATCATCCGCCAGCGCAACCGAGCTGACTTGCACCGCAGTGATGTTAACCGATCCATCTGGATTGCTATTGGTAGTTGTACCATCATTAAACAGCAATTGGCCCGTGCATGTTACCGTTTGGTCGCCGCCATTGCCATCAGGGTATTCGAGCGTAGCGCCAACTGGGAAAGACGCGGCACTGGGGTGGCCCGTGATGGTGGCTGTGGCACCGCCGTTGGTGATGACCGCTGATCCGAAGCCTTGTGCGCTCATAGCACTTATTACCCCATTCGGCGCGTTCATAACAAGTGTTTCGCTTTTTAAGCCGGGCGGGACGCCTTCGTGATGGTCGGTACCGGTGGTGGTTGACGCAACGAAATTCACCGTGTCGTCCACGCCTACGGCAACCGGGCTTTGCGAGACCGGCGGCGTGCCGTCGGTAATCTCTAACCCGGCATTGGTGTTGTCGGCGGCAAAGGTCGGAACGGCGGTCGCCATGCAGGCTGCTCCACGTCAGGACTACGCCCGTAACACGCAATACGTCGCGGCGCAATCAAGGCAATTGAACCAATCAGGGTGATCCAGATATTTACCGGCCCTTGCCAGCCTTCGCCGCATCATTTACATCATGCTGCCACTGCATCCACGCCGCGTCAAGCGGTGCGATGATGCGGTAAACGTCTTACGGTTCGCATCACGGCTGCAAGCGCTCGGCCCGCTATTTCTCGTTGCCAGCGGCTACGGGCTTTGGCGCTTGGGTGGCTGCGGCTTTCGACGCAGGTGCTGAGTTTTTTGTTGCCGCTGGCGGCCACGGGTCGGGACATGGCCCGGGCTTCCAAACACCGGCGTCCAGCAGCGCAAGCTCCCTAGGCTCGTAGTATTTCAGCGCGGTGCGATACATGTTAACATAGGAAAAAAACATTCGAGATTCTACTCGTGGATTTCGGTATTTCATGTAGACTAGGGCCCGGTAGCAGAACACCTTGGCCCAACGCGGCGATGAAAACCCAAAATCTCCCCGGAATATATGAGAATGCTTAAAGGCTGGGCCATGGCCTCCGTACTCGGTCACAATCTCAATTGCCCTTAGCGCATTGGCGTACGGATTCAGGGGGTCGGCCTGCAGTGCACGCTCCATATATATGTCCATTTTTGCGCGGCGGGGAGTGTCTATCCACCGCTGCTCGGACGCCGCCAGCATCGCCCAGCCGTTCGCGTACTGCGGGCAAATACTTACGGCGCGGCGCAGAAGCGCTGTCTTCCTAGCCCGGTACCAGGCGCTTGGATGGGGGATCACCTTGGCGGCTTGGCCCACATAATTTTGGTCGAGCCCGCCCATGTAAGCGGCATAATGCGCAAATGATCTGGCCCACCAAATGGGCGGTAGGCGGTCGCCTTCGCGGTGGAGAATCGTCAGCACAAGCCTGTAGGGATCAGGCCAGCCACGCCTTGGATAGCCTGAAAGATGGGCTGAGGAGTCAGCTTGTCGGAGCGCAGCTTGCAACTCCGCCACCGGCCCTTTCATCGCCATTCTATGGACGACTGCCACCGCCGCCACTACGGTGGTGCCAGCCACAACAGCCGCCGCTGTTACGCAAAATCGTAGTTTTTTCTTCATGGCCAGGCTCATGGTGTGACCGGGGTTACATTTATCGATGGGGGCGTAAACGCAAACGTTTGGTTGGACATATTCTCCGCGTCAGCCAGAGGGTCCGCTTGCTTTATTTCCGTGATCGGCTCCTGATTGTTAACACCGTTTGGGTCGTACTCATAGCCGGTACCTTCAACCGTGAATATCATCGGCACAAGCGATGCTTCCCAAAGGGTCGCCGATGGGCTGGCGGGGCAGGTCACATTGACGCTGGAAGTACCGATGCTCTCGGTAGCTGTTGACATGCCGACCTCCAGGCCAAAATCCGTGCCGGGTATATCCCCCGAAACCGAAACACCGACTTCGACATCCACGCTGGAGCCAGCGGTTACCGTCACGGTGATTCCCTGCCCGGCTGCGGCGTAGGCCTGCGGCGGTATTAGGGTGGCCGAATAGGTTGGCGCGCTGCCTGCCGGGCCATCGGTCTCGCTCGTCCAAGCCTTCACATATTCATTCTGCACGGTTACCGGCAGCGACCCGCTTTGCGATGTGCCGGAGCCTTCATCGTATGCGCTGCATGCCATGCTCGATGGCCCGGTTGGGCCGACGCCATACACATCAACGGGGTTGGATGTGCTGTACCAACCGCTTTCAT
>JBMFVX010000170.1:0-5275 GCA_049965775.1 Phycisphaerae bacterium | reverse complement strand
AATTATTAATGCTGCACAGCGTGGACGGAGCATTGCGATTACGCGCCGAGGCAAGCCTGTTGCGCAGTTGGCGCCGCCAGTGCTATCAGGGCAAAGGAGGCTTCCGGACCTTTCCACATTTCGCGCGGCTATCAAGCTTCGGGGAAAAAGTCTCAGCCATACGGTCCGCGCACAACGGCAGAGCAACGGGTTTTAATGGATTTCGTCTTATCTTAAGACAACCGGTTCGACAACGAATAGAAAGGCCACCTGCCATTTTCGGCAATGGGACGGATCGCGATACGCTATGCCGTCAACTGCAATGAACAGTTTTTGTTCAGGGCCGTTTGAATTGTGCGATCTCAATCGTCTTGCAGGTGTCCGAGTATTTGCATCGTCCGCATGAATGGGTTACCAGTCTGATGTGTATGCTTCGCTGCTTCTTGGCAAAGCAGTCCTATACGTCTTTTGTATTCACCGTTGATGATGACCTCTAAGGTCACATCCTTCGGCATGCTGGCCGACGCATCCACAATGAGGAGTTTTTTGGTGCGCAAAAAAAAGGCACGGAGAAAACTCCGTGCCTCGTTTGAGAATAACTGAACTGTTGGCCCCTTAGCCGTCCAGACCGCCCTTGTACTTCTTGGCGGCTTTGCCATCAGCCGGCGATTCGCTGGACTGGTTCTCTTCGCCGCCGCCCCACTGGGCTCGCTTGAGCGAGAGGCCGATTTTGCGGTCAGACTCATCCACCCGCAAAATCTTAACTTCAAGTTCATCGCCGAGCTTGACGACATCCTGCGGGTTCTCGACCTTCTGGTCGGAGATTTCGCTGATGTGCAGCAGACCTTCAAGGCCGGGTTCAAGCTCAACAAAAACGCCAAAGTTAGTGATTTTGGTGACCTTGCCCTTGACGATCATGCCGGGATGGTAATTGGTTGGAATGGCATGCATCCAGGGGTCTTCGGTAAGCTGCTTGAGGCCCAGGGCCACGCGGTTTTTGTCCTGATCTACGCTCAGCACCACGCATTGAATTGAATCGCCCTTCTTGAGCATTTCGTTGGGGTGGGCGATCTTTTTGGTCCACGACAAATCGCTCACGTGCAGCAGGCCGTCAATGCCTTCTTCAATTTCGACAAATGCGCCGTAATTGGTGAGATTGCGAACCTTGCCGGTAACCACCGTACCCTGCGGATATTTTTCGGCCAGAACCGTCCAGGGGTTGGCTTCGGTTTGCTTGATGCCCAGGCTTATTTCCTGCTTGTTCTTATTGACTTCAAGCACCACCACATCAATTTCTTCGCCAACCGAGAGCATCTCGCTGGGGTGATTGATGCGCTTGGTCCAGCTCATTTCGGAAATATGCACAAGACCTTCGACACCTTCCTCGAGCTTCACAAAAGCGCCGTAGTTCATGATATTGGTCACCTGGCCTTTAAGCCGCGAGCCGACAATATACTTCTCTTCGACATGTTCCCAGGGCGAAGCCTGCTTCTGCTTGAGGCCCAGGGCGATTTTTTCGCGGTCACGATCAATATTGAGCACCACCACTTCAATTTCCTGATCGAGCTTGACCATATCGCTGGGATGATTAATGCGGCCCCAGCTCATGTCGGTGATGTGCAGCAGGCCATCCACCCCGCCGAGGTCCACAAAAGCGCCGAAATCGGCGATGTTTTTGACGGTGCCCTTGAGCGTCTGCCCCGGTTCAATTTCGTCAAACAGCCGCTGCTTGGCTTTGGTACGCTGTTTTTCCAGCAGTTTACGCCGGCTGATCACAATGTTGCGGCGCTCAAGGTCTATTTTAAGAATCTCGGCTTCAATTACGCGGCCCTGAAACTCGCCGATATCGGCAGGACGGCGAATGTCCACCTGCGACGCCGGCAGAAACACCGGTACGCCGATATCCACCAGCAGACCGCCTTTGATTTTCCGCGTGACTTTGCCTGAAACCGGATCGCCCTCTTTTTTGGTGTTGACAATGGTTTCCCATCCGCGGATGCGGTCGGCTTTGCGTTTGGAAATCTGCACCAGGCCGTTTTCGGACTCCACCTGCTCGAGCAGCACGATGATTTCATCGCCTACTTCAACATCGCCCGGTTCATCAAATTCGCGTGAAAGCGACAGCACGCCTTCGCTCTTGAGGCCTATTTCAACAATAACATCGTCGCCGCGGATGTTGACAATTTTGCCCGGCAACATGGCACCATTGGTGAAGTTCTTGCCGGCGATGTCCAGCATTTCGGTAACGCTGTCGCCTTCAAGTTTTGATTGAAGCTCTTTCTCGGCGCCTTGCTCATCAAGGCCCAACTCTTTAAGAAGTGCAAAATTAACCATGGAGTAAACCTTTCCCGACGCGTCCCCGTGCGGGGGCCGGTCAAAAAAATCGCTCCAGACTTATGCCGCGCTGCCGACACAGTGCCGGTGGCTGCGAATCCCGGGCCGGAAGCTTGCCGGGCTTTATCCGTGGAGCGCAGGCGCAAGCGCCCGCGCAATGGATAATCCGAAAATTATACGGCACATGCTGATTATTTGCAATTAACTAACATTGCGCTAATAACCGTTGCGGGCGTCCGAGCCGAAGGGCATGGGCACCATGGTGCTGCCGCCATTGCTGTCGGTACGTTGAATGGGATGTGCATCAGGCCAGTAAATGGCCCGCTGCTGCATATCCGCCGAGTTGTCCTTGAAAAGCTCACGCTGGCAGCCGGCCAGCGCCAGCAACAAAACCGCGGCAACGCCAGCGGCCAGAGGTTTGCAGATGCTTTGTCTCAGGGCGAACATAGTCGCATAACTCCGGGTGCCAATTGCGCTGGCCACCCAGCGCCTCGCACATAACAGCCCGCCGTAAAGCCGCGGGCATAAACCACCATCGGAACTATTGTAAGTCAATCGTCCGGTTTTCAAAAGCCCGGCAAAAGTGCCCGCTGTGCCTGCCGCCCGCCCGCCAAATGCCCTTTTAGGGGACAAATTGATAGGCCGTTACTTTATGGGCTTTGCCGCATCGGGCAGTCTCAGCGGTAATTTCAGCCAGGCCAGTCCAATATCGCGTTTCATATTGCTGGCAAACCCGCCGGGGAGACTTCGCTGCGTATTGCCGTCATAAATTACCGCAAGCCGATTGCCCACCTTCAGTACCGAAGGCAACCCGATAATATAGGGTGACCACTTGCAATTGTGGTGATCGAGGACGATGGCCTTATGCGCGGGATTCCATTGGGTAAGCTTGTGGCTCCAATACACCCAAATAGCGCCGGTGTATTCTAACCCTTGCCGCAGGCTGATGTGGTCGGTAAATAAAAACCAGGTTTTACTTGTTGGCTCGAAGTAAAGCGAGGTGTTTTCGATCTGTTCGCGAGGAGGCAGAATGGGTTTTGGATCAATCGTCCAGGCCCCGGCAAGGTTTTGGGTGCGGGCTATACCGATGGTGCGATAGATTGGATTTGCGGTCGAAGCACTGAAAAACATCAGGTATTGGCCATGATAGCGAATGATCTGCCCCGGACTCGCCGTAGCCGAATAATAGGTATGCGGTGTCGGCTTAAAAGGAATGACGTTTTTGAGTTTGATCCACGGACCTTCAGGAGACCGGCTCCATGCGGTAAAAGTCTGATATGGAAAAGCGGGTATGAAATCGGGAGCGGGTGTAACATGAGGCGTACCCAGATAATACATATACCATTTTTTCCCCTTACGGTATGTGGTGCCATAAGAGGCGGAGGCCGAATCACCTGAACCGGGCGGCCCAAAAGAAAGCACGGGGCCGTGCGGCGCCCAATGAAGCAGGTCTTTGCTGGTGGCCAGGCAAGCCAGCCACCCCTTAGGCCCTGCGCCATCGTAATTCATGTAGTACGTCTTTTTGTACCGCCAGAGCCACACATCGCGCGCTCCCAAATAGTCACAGCGGCCCGGCCCTGAGCCGTAGCGATAAACAATTCCGGCGTCTTTCGCGTAAAGGCGATATTTTGCGGTGGGCCGCCCATCCGCATACGGTGGTGTGGGGTGAGCAGCCAGCACGATTTGGCTGCCGCCGGTTGTGGCTTGCATCCCTACAGATGACGATGCAAAAAGCGCAGGGCATTTGGCACAGGCGACTGTAAGCAGCACAACCGGCAGCATGAGCAACTCAACGAATAATCTGGTTGATCTATGGGCAGCCACGGCTGCGCCGTCGGCATGCATCTCCGCCAGTCGCGGCCGGGCGGCTTGTAAAGCGATTATAAGTTGCTTCATCATAGCTTGATCCTCAATACGAAACGGTATGCTCCATATGAATATAGTGGAGGGGGAAGCTTTTTGAAACGCTTCAGAGAGGTATCGGTCTGAAGTCAGGCGCAATTGCCGCCAGCGTTGCCCGGCGAACCATATCGTGTAACATCAAGCCTTTACGGCAGCGGTGTGTTGCCGCAGCTTGCAATGTAACCCAATTTACGGAATCTTTTTCATGCTCGCATCGTCTTCAGCCCCTCGGCCGCCCTCGCAGTTGGCGCCCTGGCAGGCATCGCCCCAAGCGCCTCTGCCGCCGGATGTTGCCGGCCTTATATTTGATCTTGATGGCACGCTTGTAGACACCATGCCCGTGCACTACCGCGCCTGGATGGCCGCCCTTGAGCCGCATGGCCTTAACCTGCCGGAGGCTCGCTTTTACTCGCTGGCCGGAGCGCCAACGGTCAAAATCGCCGAGATACTCTGCCGCGAGCAGGCCGTTGCGGCCGAGCCTCAAGCCATCGCGGCCCAAAAGGAAGCGCATTACCTGGCTCACATTGCAGAAATTAAGCGTATAGAGCCAGTTATTGCCCTGGCGAAGGCGGCAACTGCGGCAGGGCTCAAAATATCGGTCGCCAGCGGCGGGCATCGCAACGTGGTCAGCCGCCAGCTTGCCGCCGCCGGCCTCGGCGATATGTTTGCTGTGGTGGCGTGCGCCGATGATGTTGAGCACGGCAAACCGGCGCCCGATACCTTTTTGCTTGCAGCTAAACGCATGGGTGTTTCTCCGCAGGCGTGCATCGTCTATGAAGATGCCGAGCTGGGCTTTCAGGCGGCACAAGCGGCCAACATGCGCTGCGTGGATGTTCGGCCCTGGTACGGCGGCAAAGCCGCCGAGAGCCCCGATCATCGGCTCCCTGCCTAATCGGGATTTCGGCATCCATGCCTCAACAGGTGAAAGTAGAGCAGGTGATCAGGAGAGCCTTGGGCGCTGCGCGACGGTTTTTGCCACAGAGTTCCCAGCGCGGCTCCGCCGCAACCAAAAGGAAGGGATGGAAAGTGCTCGCCTCTATCGCCGGCGGGGCGACTTGTC
>JBMFVX010000169.1:0-5294 GCA_049965775.1 Phycisphaerae bacterium | reverse complement strand
CCTTAAACTGAATTACGGGCGCCATATCCCGCAGGGTGATTTTTATATATACTTCTTTCCGCACAGGCGTCGCGGCATGGTACACATCCTGCCATATCCGGTGGTCGGCATGGGTTGTCATTGATTTATAGAAGTTTTTCCGCGTCAGAGACGCCAACACCTCAAGCATTTCCGCCCTGGTCAGGCCCATGTTACGTCCGCCATCCAGGGCCGTTTTAGTGAATGCGGCCGCACCCAACTGGGCAATGACGGCCTTGCAATCAGCCAGAGAATAATGCGGCGTCCTTTTTTTCACTTGTACAAAATACCCTATAAGGGTAGTTCACTGCAAGGGGTCTAAGTGTGGCCTGCGGGCTGTCAGGCATCGCGACAAAATAAGTTGACCGATTATGCCGCAGGAATTTTGCCCACCGGCATGACGCTCGCGAGGCGCGTGTCCGCATGGATACGTAACAAGCGAGCAACGCCGCCAGCGGGCGAAAGAGCCAGCCAAAAGGGTCACGTTATTTTGTCACCATGCCTTAGCCTCAAAGCCGCAACATCAGCCTCGGAAACAACAGCAGCATTAACATGATGAGGATGAAGCCGGCGCAGGCTGCCGCCAGAGCTATCGCTCGCATGCGAGCGGCGCGATGTGCGGGTGTTTCGGATACACCGGCCTCCAGCAGGCCGCTGCGCGGACTGGTGCACAAACTGACCAGCAACGTGGTGGTGATCAGCCCGCCGAAGGCCATGCCTATCGCAATAATATTTCTGTACTGCTGTACCTCCGGTCTGTTATTCTGGACGGCCGCAACAGTCATGGGATCGGTTCCTGCCCCGGTAACCGAGGCCGGCAAGAAAATCATCGTGACGCTTCCCGCCAAGGCGACAGCGCCGGCTGCAATTCCCAGCCGCAGCCAGTTGCGCCCGGATGCTGTAAGCGTACCCCGGCGTTGGGCCTGGCGCATCTGCCGGGGCAGGTAAGTGAGCAAGTTAACGGCACAATCGCCTGCAGCAGGGTTGAGCGAGACATGGCAAACTCCGAAACACCGGCACTC
This sequence comes from Phycisphaerae bacterium, assembly GCA_049965775.1. Classification (GTDB taxonomy): domain Bacteria; phylum Planctomycetota; class Phycisphaerae; order WQYP01; family WQYP01; genus JABEVB01. The sequence continues at coordinate 4,254 of JBMFVX010000169.1, read as the reverse complement.
TCACAATTCAGTGTAGAGGCTGGTTAGATAAAAGGCGAGCATTTGCCACAAGCGTCGCGTTTCGGCAGGGGGATTCGCTTGTTTAAGGCCTAGAGGTGCGGCTAACAAGATCTGGAACGCAAGATAATGGATCCCCAACCGAGGGCAACAATTGTTGCATGTTTGGTAAGTCAAGCGACTAGGGTTCACCACGAAGTTCTCAAGGGCACGAAGATGTTTATAAATTGGTCGGAACCGCGGCCCTCGTGTTGAAGCAGGGAGATGCGTGCTGCCGCACGATTAAGCATATCATACGCTTTTCGGCCTCGGCGAGGATTTGCTTTTCTGGCCGTGCCGTTGCCGTATTACGGCACAGGCTGCCGGTCAATACTGGTCGCTTCCCTGATTTGTTGCGCCATTGAAAATGGGCAGGGCGGTCGTGGATATGGGAGAGCATGTTGCGCTGCAGGCCTATCGAAACACGGCCTTCCGATGCCATGCCAGTGCGGTCGGATCAGGTATGAACCGTTTGGGAAGATTTAACTTTTTGCCTTCCATCGCGTGGAAGCATTGTTGGAGGACGGCCGGATATTCTTGGTGTTGTCTTTTCGTTTTCAGACGGTCGGAAAGTACCAGGTGCAAGGATTCATCGAAAGTTATGAAGCCGCGATCAAAGGCGCGGTCGTACAGGGTGTTCAGGGCAATCCCGTTGCATGGATCGGCGCGGCGCTTTACATCTTCCTGCCAAGGGATGATATGACTGGCATTTAACAATTCGGGAATAGCGATTCCGGAGATGCCACATCGAAACTCATAACTGGCCAACACTGCGTCGCGGAAAAATCCTTGTACCCGCCGGGCGCGAATGGTGCGGATAATTTCGGTTGGCCCAGTCGGGAATACCAATTCAGATTCGGACGCGATTTGCGTTTCGTCCGAAGTGGAATCCGATTCAACGAGCCGAGCGTAGGCGGCTTCTGCTGCTGCTGCGGTGGCCTCGGCATTTGTTTGGAATGCCTCCCACAGCTGCCGATCATCCCGGCTGGCGTTGGCGAGGCCTTTTATTTTTCGGGCCTGTTGCACCGGATCGAGGCTGGCAAAGTTGCAGGCTTTCATGCCGACTGATGATGGCGTGCGACCCATGAGGCGTGCTAATTTAATGATTTCTGGGTTCAGCCGATGCAACCGGCCAAAGGGCGTACGGCAATACAACCGAAAAGCCACCAGCAGTTCATCGTATGTCCAATGTTTGCGTTCGGTCATTATCCAAGTCACCTTGCGTACGGCGGCGAACCGCAACTGGTCTTTGTTCCCTGCCAATTATCGTCTTCTCATCTCATAAGCGTTTATTTGGGCGGGGGTCCGGACGAGCCGCGTCCGCAATGTCGGAGTCTTCGGAGAGAGCCTTACGAACATCGTGCTCTTCGCCACCGCAAAGATAGACTCGCTCGAGGTTAAAGCGGGGTGTGTACACAGGTTGCGCGGCCGCCAACTGAAAATAACGCACCGCTTTCGCCCGGCTCTTTGAGACGCCATCGCCGGCTTCGTAGCACATGGCCAAGTTGTATTGGGATTGCGCGTGGCCCTGCCGAGCGGCTCGCCGCCACCAAGCCGCCATTTGGACGCGGTTTTTCTTGACTCCCTTTCCAGTGCAATAAAAAATGCCCAGATTAAACTGGGCCATCCGATGCCCGCGCTTTGCCGCCTTTAAATACCACCTGGCAGCCTCGGTAACATTCTGCTCGACGCCGTCTCCAAGTTCGAAACGCTCGCCGAGGTCGAATTGCGCCCTGGCATCACCTTGATCAGCGGCTCTGTGCCACCAGCGGGCGGCGGCGCGGAAGTCGCCTGCTTCTTGATAATAGCGAGCCAAACCGGATTGCGCTCCAGCGTGTGACCGTAAGGCGGACTTTTTGTACCAGCGGATGGCGTCAGTCCGGGATGGTTTTACACCAATAGCAAATTCGTAGCACCAGCCGAGTTGGAATTGGGCCTCAGCATTGCCGCGATGGGCTGCTTTACGGTACCAAGCGGCGGCAATTGTATGGTCCTGCTTAACGCCAGTCCCGCGCATGTAGCAATGGCCCGTCTGGAGCATGGCGGCAGGATGGCCTCCGGAGGCGGCTAAATGGAACCACCTTGTCGCCTCTCTTATGCTTTTCCTTCGCCTTATCCCGGCCTGATATTGCGTGGCGATTTTGTATTGCGCAGCGGTATTTCCACCAATCGCTGCGGCCTCTAACCGCGATGTGTGGCCCTTTGGTCGTGCGGATTTCACAATGTCATTTCCTTGTATTTGCCTCTTAAATGATGTTACGCCCTGTTTCTAAAACGTCAAGCGGCGAGAAAGAATATCCGCAGCGCGATTTTGGAGGAGGCGCCGAGAAGGCGCATGAGCGTATTGAATTGGTTCGCCCGAATGCGTTTCCTGTTGCCCGCAAGCTTGAAGAGTGGGCGCGTAAACAGGGATTTGCCGTTGATTGGTACCCCATGCCCGATGAAGATAATTTGACGCTGCTTAGCGGAACTCCAAGCGCTCAGTAACATCAATCCATCAGTGCAGCTCAATAAACGGAGGTGGTGCTGGCGGGCCGGGTTGCCCTCTTATGGCAACACACACGGTCTCAACTGCAGCCAGAACGCGAAAAAATGCCGGTTAAAAAGCGCGGTTATATTTGCGGGGTAATCTCACCGATCAGGCCGCGGTCTTCCAGCAGATGGATTATTCGCTTCACGCTTTCGTCAACGCTTATTTCATGCGTGGGCAGCACCAGGTCGGGGTTTTCGGGTGGCTCGTAGCGCGTGTTGACGCCCGGCAGCGCCTTAACCTGGCCGGCGGCGGCGAGTTTATACAGCCCGGAACGATCGCGCTGGGCACAAACCTCCACCGGCGCTGAAAGATAAATCTCTAAAAAACGCTCCGCGCCGATAAGCTTGCGCACTTTTTCACGCACAGCCACATGCGGCGCAAGCAAAGCGCACACGCAAATAAGCCCCGCATCGTTGAGAATGCGCGCGACCTCGGCCACCCGGCGCAGGTTTTCAGAACGGTCGTCGGCACTGAAACCCAGGTCGCTGGTAATGCCACGGCGAAGTTCCTGCCCGTGCAATACGCTGATCATGCGGCCCTGGTCAAAAAGCGCCTTCTCCAAAGCGTATGCAATGGTCGCCTTGCCTGAACCTGTGAGGCCCGTTAGCAGCAATGTCACCGGCTGCTGGCCCAGCCGCTGGCGGCGCAGGGCGACCGTTACCAGCGAGTGCGGTCGCTGGGCGGCAAGCGCGGGCGCCGGCGTCCAGGGGTCTACCGGCCCTTTGTTGTCTTCGGGGCCGATGATCATGCCCATGCCCACGGTGTTGCTTGTGAGTCGGTCAATAATGATGAACGAGCCGGTCGCATGATTTTTACGGTAATTGTCGAAGGCAATCGGCTGCGTAAGCGAAATGGAGCACACGCCCACTTCATTCAGGTGCAGCGTGGGCAGCGGTTTTTCTTCCAGCGTGTTGACGTCTATGCCATGATGCAGCGTAATTTCACCGGGGCAGGTGCGCGTGGTTTGCTTAATCAGGTAGCCGGCGGTCAGGTCCAGCGGCTTTTCATTAAGCCAAACGACAGTCGCCTTGAAGTCGTGGCCGAAATGCGGGGCACTTTCCGGATGCACCAACATGTCGCCGCGGCTTACGTCAATTTCATCGGCAAGGGTGATGGTGATGGGCATGGGGCACCATGCTTCGGCAAGTTCGCCCTCAAACGTCACCAGCGATTTGACGCGGCTCTTTTTGCCTGAAGGCAGCACCATAATGGCATCGCCCTTTTTGACGACGCCCGATGCAATCGTGCCCGCAAAACCGCGAAAGTCGAGGTTGGGCCGCTGCACAAGCTGCACCGGAAACCGAAAGTCGGCAAAGTTGCGGTCGGCGGCAATATGCACCGTTTCGAGATGATTCAGCAGGGTTACGCCGTGGTACCACGGCATGTTGGCGCTTGGCTCTACAACGTTGTCCCCATTAAGTGCTGAAATGGGAATAAAGTGCACATCACGAATGTCGAGCTTGGCGGCAAAGTCGCTGTACGCCCGGCAAATGTCGTTGAACCGTTCCTGGCTGTAATCAACGAGGTCCATTTTGTTGATCGCCACAACCAGATGGCTCAAGCCCAGAAGCGAACAGATAAAGCTGTGCCGCCGCGTTTGCGGCAATATGCCATGGCGGGCATCCACCAGAATAATAGCCAGTTGGCAGGTGGAAGCACCCGTGGCCATGTTGCGCGTGTACTGC
>JBMFVX010000168.1:0-5304 GCA_049965775.1 Phycisphaerae bacterium | reverse complement strand
AGCGTTGCGCGATCCATCCTCCTTATTATCGGACAATAACCACAAATGGTATCAGTTATTTATTTACAGGCCCTTACTCATCAGCCGCACCTGTGCAAACAATCCTATCGGATGGTGGTCTTGCGGAAGAAGATCGCCGTGGAACAGGGTATGCAACGGCTCTTTGAACAATACCGGTATTTTTTCTACATCACCAATGACCGTGTCGGTACCGCAGAGGAAATTGTATTTCAAGCCAACGACCGTTGCGATCAGGAGAATTTGATTGAACAACTCAAGAATGGGGTGCAGGCGATGCGAAACCCCTTGGACAATCTGCATAGCAACTGGGCCTATATGGTAATGTCTTCTCTGGCCTGGACGCTTAAAGCCTGGTGCGGATTGCTGCTGCCGATTACGCCAGGTAGATGGGAATCACACCATCGCGAAGAGAGGCACGCGATCCTACGCATGGAGTTCAAACGATTCCGCAGTTTGATGCTGCGAATACCGTGTCAGATCGTCAAGACGGGTCGGCGTATCATCTACCGCATCCTGTCGTGAGATCTACAGACTTCAAGCCCTTGCGAGGGGCCGAGGCCAGGTATTATCCCATGCGGTGTTAGACCTCATGGAACCCGACGTCGAGGTAAGGACGCCTCGATCCGCTGCTGCGCCAAGACCAGAAAGAAAAACACATTGAGTACACAAAACCCGGAACAACTCACGATGCGGTTTAGCCCCGAGCCGCTATGAGGAGACTGCGTAAAAAAATATCACGCAACAATTATCGCGTTAGGGCAGGCGTGCTCGCTTGTTTAAGGACTGGCGCTGGCAGAAGTGCGCTGTTAAATATCCTCACCGCTGCCGGCAAATGCGATTGGGGTCGTACGAATGGCGATGTCACCGGCATTATGAAACAGGCGAAGATAGCGCTCCATGGCCGCGGCTGCTTTTGGCGGTAAATATTGAATCGGTACATCGGGCGCCGGGCAGAATACCAGGTATTCAAGCTTTTTGGCGTTGGGGTTCCAGACGCCGTGCGGGGTACCCGCGGGTACCACCACGACCGATCCGGCCTTGACTGCGAGAATATCTTTGCCGACAGCCATGTAGCCTTCGCCCGATTGAAATAGGGTTATTTGCTCGACATCGTGCGTGTGCGCGAGCACTTTACCCTCAGGGTCGCATACACTTCGTACGAGCAAGCCCTGGCAGGCGCCATTGGCGGCATCAGCTAATTGAGTGTAGGTCCAGCCGCCGGGCATGCGTTCGACCAGTCGGTCTTTGACAGCAATTGCACGCATAAAAAGCCTCCTGCGCGAACCGATGCCGGTACACGAAAGTGGGTTCGCGTTATGTAACTAAATGCCAGGCGTTTAAAAGTGCGTCTGCCTGGCTGCGGCTAAAAGCAAAGCCACCATGCAATATTTTCGGACAGATAAACCTCTTTTCGTGAATTTTAATGTGATGCCCGCGTTTGGCAGATTCACCTATCTTTGAGGGCATAAACGCAGCCGGCTGCCTCAATGGCGACGATATAAAGCACGGGTGGTTGGTGTGGACTTGCATGATTTGCTGGCTTATTTATGCCCCGAACAAGCGCTTTTTCGGCAACAAAGCAAGGCCGAAGATGTTATACTTTAGGTGGTAATGCAGCGTTTTAGGGGCCTGCTGCGCTTGGGCCAACCCTCCGTAGCTTTTGGAGTTCGCAATGAGTGCCATCAACCCTTCATCACAAGGCATGCCGGGTGAGTTCTATAGCGTAGCGCAACGACTTGAATCGGCTGGCGGGCAGTTTCGCATGGCGTGGTTCCTCGGGGCTTTTGGCCGGTTCTTTGCTGTGGTAATTCCGGCAGTTGTGGCTATTTTATTTACGGCGGGCATCTTTGATTTGCCTCATGTTCTGCGCTGGGTGTTGCTGCTGCTGATTCCAGTGGTTATGGCGCTGGCCTACTGGCGCTACCTGCACAAGGTGCTGTGGCAGCGGCCGGACTACGCCCAAATAGCCCGCTGGGTAGAACTGCACGCGGCCGAACTCAACATCCCGCTTGAGAACCGCCTCATTAACGCCGTGTTGCTTGCTGCCGAACTTCAACGCCTAGGCTCGCAAACAGAGTTGGGTTCTCTGGCCGACCCGCGAGCCGATTGGATTCCGGAGGTGCTTCGCGAAATTGATGCCGGCCTGGCCGTGCAAAATCTTGGGGCGGTTGTTCCGTGGAAGCGTCAGGCGCGGCCGTGGTTGGTGGCGGGAATTCTTGGCATTATCGCCATCGTGTTAGCGGCTCTGTTTCCCAACCAGATATCGCATGGCTTTGCGGTGCTCACGTCGCCGGGGGCGTTTGTGCCGCGGCAAGGCATTGCCGAGATTCTTTCTGTAACGCCCGGCGACGAGACCGTGCTGGCCGGCGAGCCGGTGGAGTTTACCGTTCGTATCAGCACGCCCACACATCAAATTGTACGCACCACCATCAGCTTTAAATTTAAGAGCGGCAAAAAAGAGACCGCCCAAATGGCATTGTTCGGCGAGAACAATACTTCCTACCGTTATCTGCTGCCAAGTGCGGCCGAAGACGTTACGTACATGGTGGATGCCGGCGGAACCCAAAGCCGCCAATATGCCATTCATGTACTGCCCAAAATCACCATGGCTTCATATGATGTAGCCGTTACGCCGCCCGCCTACACGCTGGCTACGCAAAAGCCGCAGAACATCGCCCTTACCGGTGACAACCTTACGGCTGAGGCCGGCTCTTTCGCCGCGCCCCTTGGCAGCCGTGTCGTCATATCCGCCAAGCTCAATCATGCTCTTTTGGGCGCATCGGCGCTTATTGAGTTTGCCGATGGTAAACTTTTACCGGTGAAATCTACCAATGGCCGGCAATTTACCGCTCATTTCACGCTTACGGCCACACAAAAGTTTGATTTGCTTATTAACGATGCCGGCGGCCGGGCGCTGCAGCGCTTTCCGCAAAACCCGGTGGCGGGAGCTCTCGCCGGAGATAATCAGTTTACGGCTACCGCCATACCCGATTCTCCACCGGCTGTGCACGTATTTGTGCCGCACAGCGATGTATCAGCCAGCCCCGGCGGCGGCGTGGCGCTGGCCGCCAGCGCCTCGGACGATTACGGCCTTACCGATTTGCAACTGCAGGTGGCGAGCCGGCAGGCCGCGGGCTTTACCACGGTGCGCAACTGGCAAATTCAGAATGCCACCAATGGCAAACCCGCCACCAATGCCACCATTCGCTATATGCTGCAGTTGCCTGCGTCGCAATACAAAATAGGCGATGTGGTGCGGTATCGCTTTACCGCCACCGACAATCGCAATATTCAGGTAGATTCGCTGGACTTAGGTCCGCAAACCACCACGGGCCATGTTTACAAAATAACGTTGGCCGCCGCCGTGGCCGCTACTCCCAAAAATCTCAGCCGCTGGGAAGCGCTGGAGCGCGACCTGGAATTGATGCTGCAGCAGCAGCGCACGCTGCGCGACCAGGCGGATGCATTTCTGCTGCAAAAACTGGCTTTATCGGCTGATCATACGCTTGCTGGCAGCGTGCAGGCAGGCCAGCGACAGTTGCGCTCAAAGATGACCGATATGGTCGCCCATTTTAATTTTCCGCAGAGCATGGCAACCGTGCGTCAAGCGCTGGATGTACTGAGCCATGGCGATGTCACCGGCGCTGTGGCCCGCGCCGGAGATTTGACGGCCGTTTCGCAGACCGGCGGCGTAGCGCTTATTGCCAACAAGCTGCGCAGCCATCAGGTCAACATCATTAATGTGCTCAAGGCTCTGCTGGCCATTGCGTCGAACCATATTACCCCGCTGGATTCGGTAACATCGCACCAGGGCGGGCGTTTTCCGAACGAAGAAAAGGCCGCGTGGAAGCAGCTTTTGCTGAAACTCAAAAAATTTGAAAAGCAGCAGCGCGATGTGCTTAATGCCACGGCCGCACTGGCGCGCAAGCCCGTCAATCAATACGATGCCAACGACAAACACGAACTGGCCAAGGTGAAAGCCGCCGAAGATAAATGGTCGAACTTTCTCAATCAGGCGCTTACCAACATGAGCAATATTACCGAGCAGGACCAGGCCGCGGCCTCGCTGGTGGATGATCTGGCCCAAATGAAGGTGGACCTGGCCATGACCAAAAACGCGCTTAAACTGGGCGCTATAAAAATCGCCACGCCGCTGGAAGCCAACGGTCTTGAGGATGCCAAGAAGGAGACCTCCCACATAGAGCGGTGGCTTATGCAGCAGCCCGATACCATGCAATGGTCCATGGAAGAACCGGTTGCGCAAAATGACGTGCCTGCTCCCCCGCTGCCGGATAAGCTCACCGACATGATGGGCAAACTGCTGCAGAACGAAGAAGACATGACCAACCAAATGGAAGATACGGGCAGCAAATGGAACGACTCTATGAACAAGGGGCTGGGCTGGGCCGCCATGGATGGCCCCATCAGCGATATGAGCGCCCAGGGCGTTACCGGCAACAACATGCCGCACAACGATGAAATTCAGGGACGCAGCGGTGAAGGCCGCGAAGGCCGCGCCAGCGGCGAAATGGTCGGTCAAACCGCGGTGGGCAAAGGCGGACGCCGCACGCCCACGCGACTTACCAACGACCCGTTCAGCACCGGTGTGGTGAAGGACACCTCCAAGCAGCCGCCCGGCGGCGCTACCGGCGGTGGCAAAAAGGCGGGTTGGGGCGGCGAAGGCCTTGAAGGCCCGGCTCCGCTAAGCGAACAAAAAGACATCAAACGCATGGCCGGCCAGCAGGCACAGGTGCTCAACAAAACCGAGCGGCTGATGCTGCAGATGCGCGCCGCCGGCTTTAATAACTTCAAGCTTATTGAGGCGGCTGTGCTTATGCAGGATGCTCAAAAAGAGCTCAAAAAGTTTCACTATCACACGGCCATGCTGTATCAAAAAATGGCCAACGAAAGCATGTCTGCGGCCAAGGTGCTGACCGATGCCCAGGCGCAGGTTGCCTTGGAGCGCACGGCTGGCGGCATAACCAAAAAGCGGCACAGACTTTCGGACAGCATGATCGGCACCATGCCCAAGGGTTACGCCGACCCCGTCAAGGCCTACTTTGAAAAACTCTCAAACGGGCAATAGGTATTAACCGTGCTGGTTGAGCCGATACCAACTATCTTCCTACCGACCACGACGATATACCGCTTGCGGTTAGACTTGAAGTGTTGCGCGTGATGCTGCGGCGCAAGGCGGTCCCCATTGACATAGAGGATGTCCATGTAATATGGCAGTTCCTTGTGTTTCTCTTTTAATTCACGCGGTACTTCAACAACATCATC
>JBMFVX010000167.1:0-5355 GCA_049965775.1 Phycisphaerae bacterium | reverse complement strand
GTCGGCCGAACATTTTGTGTTGCGCGACTGGCTGGCTCAGGGCGGCCTCAAGGCCGGTGCAGACGCCGAGTTCATGCCGCTGACGCCCAGTCGAATGGTTGAGCACCTGGCCAAGGGGTATCTTGATTTGTTTTGCGCGCCGGAGCCATGGGGCCTGCTGGCGCAGCGGCAGGGCATCGGTCGCATTGCGGCGTGCTCGGTGGATGTTGTGCCCGATCATCCCGAAAAATTGCTTGTTGGACGGGCCGCATTTGTTGCCCGGCATGAAGACGAGGTCATCGGTGCGATGCGCGCCGTGCTGCGGGCATGTCAGTTTTGCGGCGAGCCGGCCAACTATCCGCAGATTGCGGCCTGGCTCTCAAGCGAGCCGCATGTGAATCAACCGGCAGAACTTATTTTGCAGAGTCTATGCATCGGGCCTCACAGCGCGGGCTGTGAGTCGCTGGCGGCCGCACGCAGGCCCGAATGGCAATTTCGCAGTTTCAGCCCGCAGGGGTGCTTTCCCTCGGCTACCCATGTGGTGTGGATGCTCGCGCAAATGATGCGTTGGGGCGAAATTCCCGCCGGCTTTGATGCCATAAACGTGGCCCGCCGGAGCGTTCAGCCCAACCTGTTCCGCACGGCGGCGGCGTCGCTTGGCATACAAACTTCGGCCCAAGAGTTCCCGGACATGCCGCTGAAGCATGGCACGTTTAACGTTGAACAGCCCCGGGCCATTGGCTCCATTGCGGCATTGCCGAAGCCTGTTTCACGGCGCATGCCTGCGTGAGGCTTGGGCAATGTTGCGCCGTCAGCGCGGCATACGGTATTTGGTGCTGCCGCGCATGGGCCGATGCACCAACACCGGCATGCCGCCGCGACCGAGGCGCAGCTTGCGGGCCGGGTCGAGCACGCGGCGCTTGGGTGCGAAGTGATCAGGCACTTCGGCGGCATCAAGCCATTCAATATTTTTGCTTTCGATTTGCCGCAGCGCCATTTCGCCCTCGTAGGCGTCGCGCTCGGCAAAGCCATCTTTTATCAGAGCCACTTTCTGCCGGCGCTGCAGCAGCCCCAGGACGGCCATGCGAACCGACAGTTCCAGCGGGCCGCCCATCACCAGCCAGATATCGGCCTCGGCTTCGGAAAGCAGGCGATCGAGCCGGGGCGAAACAAACGGGTCGGTATCGGTAAGGTCAAATATGAACTGCTGGGCGCCGGCAAACCCCTGCACCGGTATATCGGTGCCGCAATCCACGGGAAGTTCGACAAAACGGCGCAATAATGTACCGGGCAATTTTTTATGGCCTTCGGTGCCCGGTGTGCCCACCACCAGCGTTTTGCCGCGGTCGGCAATAGAAGCCGAATGCAGGCGGGTGCTTACAACCGGAACGCTATACTTGTCGGCCCATTGAAACACGGCGTTGAGGGCCGGTACGACTGCCGCAAAGTTATGAAGCGTGTAAACGCCTTGTTTGGCAAACAGGTCGTTTTGGGTGTTGAGGTCGAGAATGGCCGGGCCAGAAATCCTGATCATTGCAAATCCCCTCGAAAAGGCTCGATGTTTGCCGATGATTTCGCCAAAAACAAATAGGCGAACACATTCAACTGTGGCTCCGATAAGAGCATCATCGGCACGAGGCTCCATATAGCTATACGGACAAAGCCGCACTTTGGAGCACAATTCGGTTGTGCTCAATAGTATAGTAGGGGCAAATTTCGTGCCAATCGCCGGAAAAAACTTGACGATCCCGCAGCGTGTCATTTATCATAACGCATTATTATATAATAACTTATATCACATTTGGTCACCGAAAACGCTGCAAGATTGGGCTATACCCCAGCGAGAATTTCATTTGACAAGCCTTGTTCAAATGACTATCAATGCGGAAATGAGGGCGTCAACGTGGCTCGGCGACCGACATGTTGCGTCCTATAACATGCCACTGGCGGTCAATGTGGCAGCTGTAGTCGGGTCGGCGCGGCCCTACTTGTTGTTCGTTATTATGAATATTTTGCTTTTGTACCTATAATAGCCGAGTATGGTTGCAGTGGGCCGACGGTATATTACCAAGCGAAGCGTCAGCTGCACTCAAACGGCGGTGCCGATGCAGCCGCAGGCGAAGCGAGCCGGCAACGCGAAACGGGCTTGAAGCTCGATTCACCGAAAGTGCCCTTATATAAGGATGGCAAGCAGGTGGCTAAAACCTCATCTCAATCTTCTGGTCCGGCTCTGGTGATTGTTGAATCTCCGGCTAAGGCCAAAACCATCAACAAGTACCTCGGCTCGAACTTTGAGGTAAGAGCCTCGATGGGCCATGTGCGCGACCTGCCCGAAAAGGGCCTCGGCGTAGATGTCGAAAATAACTTCGCCCCCACCTATGAAGTGCTCGATAGGCGCCAAAAACTCATCGGCGAGTTGCGTACAGCTGCGCGCCGGGCCGGCGAAGTATATCTCGCAACCGACTTGGACCGCGAAGGAGAGGCCATCGCCTGGCACCTCGCCCATGCGCTCAACCTGCCTGAACGCCAGGCCAAGCGCGTGGTATTCAACGAAATTACCAAGACGGCTATCCTCAAAGCGTTTGAGCATCCCCATACAATTGACCTCGACAAAGTTAACGCCCAGCAGGCCCGGCGAATACTTGACCGGCTGATGGGCTATAAAATCTCGCCGCTGCTGTGGAAAAAGGTCGCGCGCGGGCTTTCGGCCGGCCGCGTGCAGAGTGTGGCCCTTAAAATCATTGTAGATCGCGAGCGTGAAATCGCCGCCTTCATGCCTGAAGAGTACTGGAAGGTTGCCGGCGTATTTACCACCAACATTAAAGCAGCCGCTGACCTTGCCGCCCAATGGCAGGCGTTTATCGCCGGCCCGCAGGATGATGACGATGCGGCCGATGACGGCACCGATTCCGCATCGGTCGCCACGGCTCCCAACGCGGCTGAACGCACCGCATGGCTTGCCGAAAATTCGGGCTTTAAGGCCCAGCTGGTGGAGCTTGACGGTAAAAAATTTGATCCCAAAAACGCCGCCGACGCCCGCCGGGCCGCTGTGGCCCTGGGCCTGGTAAACCTGCGCGAGCAAACGGTAGACAACGATGGCTCCAATGGGCCACGCGGTATTCCCAATCGCGGTGCGGCAGCCAAAATAACCACACTGATGGGCGATATCGCCGCAGGAAAAAACGCCCCGACATTTGCCGTGCGCAGCTTGAATACCCGGCCTTCGACCTCGCGGCCGCCGGGGCCTTTCAGCACCAGCACGCTGCAGCAGGCGGCGAGCAACCAGCTCGGTTTCGGCGCCCAGCGCACGATGCGCGTCGCCCAGCAACTTTACGAAGGTGTGGAACTGCCCAATGTGGGCGCGGTGGGCCTTATCACCTACATGCGTACCGACTCGCAGAACCTGAGCAACGACGCGATTGCCATGGCCCGCGGATACATTCAGACAACGTTCGGCAAGCCCTACCTGCCCGAAACGCCCAACGTTTATGCCAGCCGCCAGGGCGCTCAAGAAGCTCACGAGGCCATTCGTCCCACGGACGTAACGCTCACGCCCGCGAGCGTGCGGCGAGCGCTTAGCGATGAGCAGTTCCGGCTTTACGAACTGGTATGGAAGCGCTTCGTCGCCTGTCAGATGACGCCTGCACAATGGCTTGTTACAGAGGCCATTATTGAGTGTCGCCCGATGGCCGGCGGCGATTCCGCCAAGTGGCCGCTGTTTAAGGCTTCAGGTCGTGCGCTGAAATTTGACGGCTTCACCCGCGTGGCGGGCACTTTTGCCCGGTTTGATGATCAGATTCTGCCAAACCTTTCAGAAAAGCAGCCGCTGGCGCCGTTGGATATTTCACCCAGCCAGCACTTTACCGCTCCGCCGCCGCGCTTTTCGGAAGCGAGCCTCGTCAAAGCGCTGGAAACGGAAGGTATCGGCCGTCCCAGCACCTATGCGAGCATTATTGAAACCATCGAAAAGCGGCAATATGTCGAAATTCGTGACCGGCGCTTTTTTGCCACCGATCTGGGCATTAAAGTCACCGAAAAACTCATCGAAGGTTTTCCGGATTTGATGGACCTTGGATTCACGCGCAAAATCGAATCAGAACTGGATCAGATTGAAGAGCAGCACCGCGATTGGATTGAAGTCATTCGCTCATTTTACGATCCGCTGGCGCGCGACCTGGCCACTGCCGAAGAACGCATGACCCACGCCCGCGCCGAAGCAACACCGTCGGAATATAAATGCCCCAAGTGCGGCGCGATGATGGCGTATAAACTTTCCAAACGGGGAAAGCGGTTTTTGTCGTGCTCGCGCTACCCCGAATGCGACGGCGCCATGAACGTTGACCGCGAAGGCAAACCGCAGCCGCTGGAAATTACCGACTACAAGTGCCCCACCTGCGGCAAACCGATGATTAAACGCACTGGGCGCTTTGGGCCGTTTTTTGGCTGCTCAGGTTATCCGGAATGTAAAACCATTCAGCAGGCCGACCGCAAAACCGGCCTGCCGCTGCCGCCGAAACCTCCACCCAAACCTACCGGGCTTACCTGCCCGCGCTGCGGTAAAAAGGAACTGGTGGTCAGGGGCGGCAAGCGCGGCGAGTTTATCAGTTGTTTGGGCTATCCCAAGTGCCGTATGACGCTGCAGATAGACAAACTGCCCGAATACCTCCAGGCCAAGGAAGCAGGCCAGTGGCCGACGCCCGAAGTGCAGGCCAAAGCCGCCGGCGCAAAAGGTGCAGGCAAGACCGCAGTCAAGGCTGACGGCGCAACCGCCGAGCCTGCCGCAGCAGCATCCAAGCCGGCCAAGGCTGCAGTTAAGGCAAAGCCCCGCAAGGCCACTACAAAAAAGGCTCTTCAGGCGTAAAAAGCGGCCGCACGGTTTGACCATGACAGCGGGCTATACGTAATGCGTCGCCAACGGGCCGTCACGCGGCCCGGCTACGCGCTGGCGCTTTTTCGGGATGAGGGCCTTTGCGCGTGATTGCAACCGCGCGTAGCCGCCGGGCGCGACCCGGCGCTGGCGGGAAAAGCCGCCGCGGTGCGGCGCCATTTGTGGTCGCGGGCGCTACGGAGTCAGAGGAGCAATCACAACGTAAATGGTTTGACAAAACTCCATCGCTGCGGGCGAAGGCCCGCTTCGACCGGGTTATTTTCGACATATTTTATGGCCCGCGGCATATCACGTTGCGCCAGAAACACGCACCACGACCGGGCCGCCCACATGGAAGGGCGTTTGCCAGATCCTGCCCAATGCTGCCTTGGGTGCAGGCCCAGGTCATACAACCGCTGGGTGGCCGCAAATTTGAGATGCGCGGCGATCCTCTCGGCACGCCGCAACGAGATGCACATGGTCGGGCATGATGGCGCAGGCATGAATGC
>JBMFVX010000166.1:0-5409 GCA_049965775.1 Phycisphaerae bacterium | reverse complement strand
ATACGCAACGCCGCTTCCTACGCCAGTCGGAAACGCCGGAGTAAAGGTGAAGAGTTTTTATAGCGCTGTCGTGCTAGAAATACCAGCGTTTGCGTCGGCGGCAGCGGCAGGAAGTGTCGTCCAATATAGAACACTGCAAAGCAGTAGATCAACCACGAGACCGCAATCAATGCAGATGCACTCATGAGCACGCGCATATTCCAGCGGTCAGGATGTTTCGCAGGCGTTACCCGATCGCCGGCAAGCGACATGGTGGCAAAGTCATTGGCGAACAGCAGAAGCAAAACCAGCCGGGGCGTTGTGACCAGCGAACCGGTAATCAACAGCCCAAGGCTCAGAAACAGGCCGATTTGAATGGTTTTGGTGACTTTGTTGGTGGTGTATGTGAGCATGCGACGGTAAACCTTGCGACCAATGATAACAGCATCGGTAAGATGAGATATTCCCGGTTTCGTCAGCACCAGGCTTGCCGCGGCACGGGCCACGTCGGTGGCGTTGGATACGGCTATACCAACTTCCGCCTGCTTAAGTGCGGGAGCATCGTTCACGCCGTCCCCGGTCATTCCGGTGATGATATGAGACGACTGCAATTGCCGAACCAGCGCGATTTTGTCCTCAGGAAATACTCCGGCAAATACATCGGCATCCAGTTGCCCTTTTTCGATGGCGGAACGATCCGCAGTTTTTTCTCCAACACCGAGTTGCGCCGAAATGGCTTTCGCGGTGGCTTGGCCATCCCCGGTAACCATGCGTACCCGTATGCCCAACGCCTGCAGTTTTGCGATGGTTTCGCGTGACTCCGGACGCGGCGGATCCCTTAGCGATAACAATCCGATCATTTTTAATTCACCACCCCGCTGCGCGGCTACAGCGACAACGCGGTTGCCCGCAGCAGCCAAAATGTCGGCCTGTTTGAGGATTTCCGGCTGGCTGTTGCACAGTGCCGCCAGCGTAACCGGTGCGCCTTTTATTGCACGGGCTTTTTGGCCATCAAGCTCAAGTTCGGCCTCGGCCCGTTTGGCGGCGGGATCAAAGGGGATTAATTTTGACCGCTTCCAATGAAAATTCGCATCGAGATTCGCCTGATATTTTTTTAAAATGGCCATATCAATGGGGTCCTGAGTGCCGGCATCACAGGTCTGAGCGGCAAACGCCAGGACATCCGCCTCGGTGGCGTCATTGAGCACCTGGATTTGTTCGAGTGCCAGTTCATTGAGGGTCAGCGTGCCGGTTTTATCACAGCACAACTGCTGCATGCCGGCCAATTCCTGGATGGCGGAGAGGCGCGTCACCAGCACATTATTGTCCGCCATTTCCAACGATGCGGTTGCCTGGGTAAGGGTGAAAGTAGCCGGAAGCGCCACCGGTACCGAAGCGACAAGCAATATCAGCGCAAATGGAAGAATGGTGGACCATGCGATACCGACGATGGCGGCGTAAATCAGTACAACCACGACGAGCACAGCATCCATAGCCAGCAGGTACTTGACGATGGCAAAAATGATCTGTTCCATATGGCCGATGGTTTTGGCGGTGCGCACCAGCTCGGCGGTTTTTCCGAAGAAACTTTTGGAGCCGGTGGCTGTGACTTCCGCAGCGGCCTCGCCGCGCTTTACCACCGAGCCAGAGCGGGCATCACCGCCAACCGCAAGCTCTACCGGCGCGGATTCGCCGGTTAAAGCCGACTGATCAACCTCGATTTGACCTTGCACAAGACGGGCATCGGCGGGAACCATGTCTCCCATGCGCAGATAAATACAATCACCGGGAACCAGATCACGAGCCGGTGCCGGCTGCCATTTGCCGTCACGCATTACGCGGGCGTTAATCTCAAGGCGATGGCGGAGAATTTCCAGTGCGGCCTGCGCACGGCCCTCTTCAACGAATGCCAATATGGCGTTTCCGACGAGCAGCAGCGCAATAATGACGGCTTCCACAGGTTTGCGCAAGGCCATTTCCAGTATGAACGTGATCTCAAGCATCCAGGGTACCGGCGCCCAGAACTTCATGAGAAAAGCCCGAAGAGGGTGCGATTTTGGCTCCGCCACGGCGTTAGGACCATTTTTTAACAGTCGCTCCGCGGCCTCTTGCGACGAAAGCCCCTTTATGGCTGCAGGCACCAGCATCTCGGGCGAGGTTGCGGGGGCAGGTGCGGACATGCATATTTCCTTCGACGTTGGCTTAATGCGTCGGCGTACCGGGCGGTGTGCCGCCTAAATTTGCGGAATACCGCTTCGGATTACCATTGTATCTTTTCAGGCAGCGTGCGGAACAGAAATAATGCCACCGCCCCCCTACTAATAGTGCCGCAGCGGCGGCACCGGCCTGGATCAGCTTGCCGCAGATCGGGTCTTTAACTTCCAATGTGCGGCCATCCAATTGGAACGCCGGCGCCGGAAGAACTTCAGAACCGTGGGCCGGCGGGCAGCCAACTTCGCCATTTGCGGACACATTGGCACTACACGAGGCGCTGCGGGCACGTCTTAAAATGATAACGAACAATATCCCCAACACCACGGCGGCGGCAGGTATCAACCAAAACAGGCTCATCGCGAACCCCTTTCTCTAAATTGACCGGCGGATTCGGTTGCTTGCTCCAAATGGGGAGGCACTCAAGCACTTTAATTTACCCGCGGGCACGGGCGCCAAGAGACATTACCACGTCGGCCGTGGCATTATAGCGCTCAATAATAGAATATCTGCATGCTATATAGAAAAATAGCCGGCAGACGTATCAAGCCGTTGCAGGAACATCTTCAGATACTGGATCGAACCAACAATCTCCGGCTGACAGAAGCGATTGCGCTTCCTGAGGCCCCCAGGTTCCCGGCGCGTACAAATGGACCGGAGTCTTGTTACCGAGAATGGGATCTACAATGCGCCATGCCTGCTCCTCCTGGTCTTCGCGTGCAAAGAACGCTGAATGGCCATGGGCGGCATCGAGCAAAAGGCGCTCATAGGGTTGCATTTCGTCGCGTGGATGCCGCTGTGCAATCAGTTCTACACCGGCGCCGACCATCGCCTCGCCGATTTTTTTGACGCGCAGGCCCAGCGCCAAAATCACCTGCGGGCTTAACCTGAAACGCAAATGGTTGCAGCGGCCGATATTTGCCTCTCGAAACACATGTTGCGGCGGCTTTTTAAACTGTACAGTAATTTCAGTACACGATACGGGCAGGCATTTGCCGGTACGGATATAAAACGGCACCCCATCCCAGCGCCAAGAATCAATCGCCAACCGGGCAGCGACAAAAGTCTCAACCGTTGAATCTTTGGCAACGCCCGCTTCATTGCGGTAGCCGACAAATTGACCACGCACCACATCGGCTGGCGTGAGCGTACGCACCATCGAGAGCACCTTGGCCCGTTCATCGCGCAATGGCTCGCCGTCTCCGGCCGGCGGCTCCATTGCCAGGCAGGCAATGAGTTGGAGGATATGATTTTGCAGCACATCGCGAATAGCGCCGGCCTCTTCATAAAAACCGCCGCGTCCCTGCACGCCAAAATCTTCGGCCATGGTTATTTGTACGGCGTTAATGTAGTTGCGATTCCACAACGGCTCGAGCACGGCGTTGGCAAACCGGGAATACAGCAGACTCTGCACCGGCTCTTTGCCAAGGTAGTGATCAATGCGGAAAATCGCATTCTCCGCGAAGTATTTCAGAAGCGTTGCATTGAGTTCACGGGCTGATTTTGCACTGCGGCCGAAGGGTTTTTCTAAAATGATTCGTGCGCCGGTGTTGCAGCCGGAGTGAGCCAATCCCTCGACCACAGTCGCAAACATACTGGGCGGTATGGCAAGATAATGCAGCGGGTACTTTGCATCGCCCATTACCTGTCGCAACTGTTTGAATGTTTCGGCGTCCCGGTAATCGCCATCCACATATTTCAACATGGAGAAGAGCTTTTGCAGAATCGCCGGATCGGCTCCGCCCCCATGCTCGTCGAGGCTCGCGCGGGCGCGGGCCTGAAACTGCTGGAGATTCCAACCGGCCTTGGCCACGCCGATTACCGGCATATTCAGCCGCCCGTGCCGAATCATGGATTGCAGCGAGGGAAATATTTTTTTATAGGCCAAGTCGCCGGTGGCGCCAAAAAATACCAGCGTGTCGGACGGGTTCATCAAGGCGGCACTCCTTTACATGAAATGTTTTTCACCGGATCTTGGCTACATGCCCGCCAAACTCAAAGCGCATTGCGGAAAGCAGCCGGTCGGCAAACTCCGCTTCGCCGCGTGAGCTGAAGCGTTCATACAACGCGGCGCTGAGCACCGGCGTCGGCACGGCCTCATCAATGGCGGCGGTAATGGTCCAGCGACCTTCGCCGGAATCAGAAACCCGCTCGCTAAACTTATCCATGGCCGGGTCCTTTGCCAAGGCGATGGCGGTTAAATCCAGCAGCCAGGAACCAATCACAGAACCACGGCGCCAAAGCTCGGCGACAGCAGGAATGTCAATATCGTACTGATAAAACTCTTTGTTGCTTAATGGGGTGGTTTCTGCGTTGATTTCCTGTTGATCTTTTCCGGCGTTGGCGTGCTTTAAGATGTTGAGGCCCTCCGCGTACGCGGCCATCAAACCATACTCAATACCATTATGCACCATTTTTACAAAATGACCTGCCCCATGCGGACCACAATGCAGGTAACCTTTCTCGGCTGTGGTTGGGGGCAGCTTTTCGCGGCCGGGAGTCCGTTCTGCGGCTTGTATTCCCGGAGCCAACGCAGCGAAAACAGGGTAGAGATATTGCACAATGTCGGCTTTTCCGCCCACCATCAGGCAGTAACCGCGGTCAATGCCCCACACACCGCCCGATGTGCCGACATCCACATAATGCAGACCCAGATTGTTAAATTGTCGGGCGCGGCGGATATCATCCCGGTAGTAGGAATTGCCGCCATCAATGACAATATCACCGGGTTTTAACAATCCTTCCAACTGCGCCAGTGTGTCATCCACTACGCCAGCGGGAACCATCAACCAGACCACCCGCGGCTCGGAAAGTTTTCGCACAAAATCCGGCAATGAAGCGCCCGGTTCGGCGCCGTGAGCGGCCAGCTGCGCCACGCTCGGTTGATGCACATCAAATACAACACAATGATGTCCTGCCTTCAGGAGCCGCTGCACCATGTTAGAACCCATGCGTCCCAAGCCGATCATACCAATATTCATTACCCTGTCTCCTGTGATAAGCACCGTTATGAAGCGGAACCGATTCCACTTAACTCTTAAACCTTTCAATAAAACAATGCCGGCAGCGCATATAAAGTCTACGAAACAGGCTTTTCCAATTCGGGTTTGTAGCGGCCTTGCCGTGCCTGGCTGTTGCAGCGGGGTCTGCCAATATTTCAGGCAGCGTGTTTCAACTTGGATGTCCAGAAGGTGTTCCAAAGGTCGCTTTGCTGTAAGG
>JBMFVX010000165.1:0-5424 GCA_049965775.1 Phycisphaerae bacterium | reverse complement strand
GCGGAAATGCTGATGAAAGCTGCCTAAAAAATCTTTGCACGCTGCGAAGAAATTGACGGTTTGTGGCACAGAGATTTATTATGTTTTAAGTTTTTGGGCGCTGCGCTTGGGTTTGGGGCGCGGTTGCTGTGCTGCCGCGACGGGAGTTAACCGCATCCCGAAAGGCGGCTCCTGCCCCATCGGGATTTCGGCATCCCTGCCTCAAGGCAGATGTACGCAGAGATTTTTCGTTACGGGGCGATTGCGCTATGGTTGGCGCGCAGGGCTGCGGCGTTCACATAGATGTTTCATTTTTTTGGCGCTGCGCTTGGGTTGGGGCGCGGTCGCTGCTGTGCCAGATGGCCAGCAATTCTTGCTAAAAAACAAGATGTTACAGGTGTGCAATGCAAAGCGGTGATGAGGCCCCGCATCGCCGGGAGCGGCGATAGCACGTGTATGAAGTGCAGAGGCAAGCATTCGCGGCTTGCACCGGTGGTATTTGGGCCGTGCGCCATGTGTCGCAAAAGCGTTAGAGATTGTGGAAATACAGTTGCTGCAGCCCCGTTATAATTGGCGGAAGTCGCGTCGCGCGGCGCGATGGGTTTAGCCTTGGCCGGAGTGTTGATCGTATGGCGTCATTCACACGTCGCAGCTTTGTTCGCATGATGGGAATGTCCGGTTTTGGGATCGTGCTGGCGAGCGTGCCGGGGGCTGGTGGCAAGATGCAGGAGTCGTCTGCCGCTACTGCCGCAAGTTCATCGGGCGTGGACGAGCTGGCTAAAAACTTTGCTTTCCCGCCCGATTCAGCCCGCCCCTGGGTCTACTGGTTTTGGCTCGATGGCAACATCACCCGCGAGGGGGTAACCGCCGATCTGGAGGCCATGAAGGCCGCCGGCATCGGCGGCGTGCTTATTATGGAGGTGTCACAGGGGACGCCGCCGGGGCCGGTGCGTTTTGGCAGTCCGGAATGGCGCGATATGTTTGACTTTATGTGCTGCGAGGCCGCTCGCCTGGGTCTGCAGGTCAACATGAACAACGATGGGGGCTGGTGCGGCAGCGGCGGCCCCTGGATTACGCCCGAACTTTCCATGCAGGTGCTTGTGTGGACGAGCACGCAGGCCGTTGGCGGCAAACAGCTCGATATTCTGCTGCCGCAGCCGCAGGCGAATGCAGGCTACTATGAAGACGCCCTGGTACTGGCGTATCCGACGCCGCCCCAGCCGCAGCCCAACGCCATTGTCAACTTGAATGCCGTCAGTGAGAGGGGCGTAAGCGATAACCTGCCCACCAGCGCCCACTGGCCCGAGGTGCCGCCGGGCGCCGTGGCCAAGTCGGCGGCGGTGATCAATATAAGCGGCAACATGAATCATTATGGTCGGTTGCTATGGAACGCGCCGGCCGGCAACTGGACTATTCTGCGGCTTGGCCATACCACCACCAACGTGCCCAATCACCCGGCGCCTGCGGGCGGCCTTGGGCTGGAATCTGACAAGCTTTCCGAGCGTGCCACGCTTTACCAGTTTGAGATGCTGATGGGCAGGCTGATTGACAAGGTCGGTCCGCTGGCGGGCGGCACGTTGGTTTCAACGCATATAGATAGCTGGGAAATCGGCTCGCAGAATTGGACCCGCGATTTTCCGTCGCAATTCAAGCGGCTCCGCGGTTACGATATGGCCCCATACCTGCCCGCCATGACCGGGCAGGTGATTGACTCCATGGAGGTCACCCAGCGGTTTCTCTGGGATGTGCGAAAAACCATCTCGCAGCTTCTGATTGAAAACTATTCCACCGCCATGCGCGACGCAGCGGCCAAATATGGCCTGCGGCTTTCGATCGAGGGGTATTCCGGTGTACCGACCGATGAAATACACTATGGCGGTTCGGCCGTCGAGCCAATGAGCGAGTTCTGGGCGTGGCCGCGAGCCATGGTGGCCCAAAGCGTGACCAACATGACCTCGGCCGGCCATGTTTACGGCCATAACATCATCGGGCAGGAAACGTTTACCTCGAGTAATGACGAACGCTGGCAGGGGCACCCGGCGGTGGTGAAAGACCTTGGCGACTGGGCCTTTGCCCAAGGCGTTAATCGCTTTGTTGTGCACCGCTACGCCATGCAGCCCTTTAACAATATTGCGCCGGGCGTTTCGATGGGGCCGTGGGGGCTGCATTACGAGCGAACGCAAACCTGGTGGCGCCAATCGCTCGCCTGGCATCGCTATCTGGCGCGCTGCCAGCACCTGCTGCGCCAGGGCCATTGGGTTGCCGACGTACTTTACCTGCAGCCTGAAGGGGCGCCTTCCGGCGCGCCGGCGCTGCCGGGCGCCGGCAACCTGCTCGAGCACACAAAGTTTAAATGCGACGGCTGCCCGGCTGATGTCGTCCTGCATCGCCTTAGCGTCAAAAATGGTATGCTTTGCCTGCCCGAAGGCATCTGCTACAAGCTGCTCGTTATTGTAGATACGCCCACCATGACGCCCGAGCTACTTGCGGGCATTAAGAAGCTGGCCGACGCAGGTGCTAAAATCCTTGGCTCAAAGCCGCTATGCTCTCCCAGCCTTGCCGACTACCCGCAGTGCGATGCCGACGTGAAGCAAATGGCCGACGAGCTGTGGTCCAGCGGTAAAATCATGAGCGGAAAAACGGTGGATGAAGCGCTGGCGGCCATCTCTTACGTCCCGGACTTTACTGCCGACACCCAACTGGTTTTTGCCCACCGCCAAACGTCCGATGCCGACATTTATTTTGTAGCCAATCAGCAGGAGTGTGCGGTTGATGCCGCCTGCGAGTTCCGTTCGACCGGGACGCCTGATCTGTGGGATCCGCAAACCGGCGAAATGGCACCGGCCGCATGCTGGCAAGTGCGTGGCGATCGCACGCGGGTGCTTTTGAAGCTTGGCTGGAAGCAGTCGTTGTTTGTGGTGTTCAGGCACGGCAAAACGGCGAACGGAGTTTTAACGCCGGTAATAGCGGCATGGCGAAATAACAACCCGCTCTGGACGCCCGGGCGCATGCCGCTGGGCCGCGAGCTCAAGGCAACGTATGGGCCGGCCGGAGACGCCGCCCGCACCCGTGATGTCACGGCTGTGGTCGCGGGGCTTCTGGCCAAAAAGGAAGTTTCATTCCCCGTGGTAAAAATCGCCGCCATGGCCGGCGACCCCGCCTTTGGCGTTGTAAAAACGCTGCGCGTCACGTACCGTGTTGGCAGTCATACGTACACGCGTGTCGCACTCGACGGCGAGCTATTCTCCTTAATGCTGCCTAACAAACAAAGCCCGCTGCGCCTGGCGGCGGGTGCGAAGGGCGATATCTTCGCCGACATCGCCGCGCCCGGACGGTACCGATTCAAAACCGCCGATGGCAAAATATCCAGCCTGGTAGTGACCGATCTGCATCAACCGACGGCGTTGACGGCTCCGTGGCAGGTAACGTTTCCGCCCGATTTGGGCGCTCCAGCGCAGATTCATCTCAAGAATCTTATATCGCTGGCCGACCACCCCAACGAGGGCGTAAAGTACTTTTCAGGCACGGCAAACTATTCCACCACGTTTGAGTATTCGGGGCCGCAAACTAAAAATGACCGCGTCATTCTTGATCTGGGCGATGTCGCCGTTATGGCCCAGGCGACGCTCAACGCGCACACCTACGACGTGCTGTGGAAGCCGCCGTTTGAGCTGGATATCACCGAAGCGCTCCGCGCCGGAGAAAACCACTTGCAGGTAGCCGTAACCAACCTTTGGATCAACCGGCTGATCGGCGATGCCCATTTGCCGGAAGATGCCCAGCGCAATGGGAATGGCTCGTTGGCGGCGTGGCCCGCATGGGTGCTGGAGGGCAAACGCAGCCCCACCGGTCGCATCAGCTTTACCACATGGGAACTGTGGCATAAAACAGACTCGCTTGTGCCCTCCGGCCTTATGGGTCCGGTGCGGCTCAGGCATGTAAAGCGCGTGGTGGTTGCATAAGTCTTCTGGGCGCTTGTCTGAGTAGTGGCGGCAGGAACGGCCGTGCCTTTCTACCCCACTCGGCGTCGCCGCGACGCGGATGCTTTCTGGTGGGGGCAAAAGGCTCCCCCAATTGGGCGGCCGTTTATGCGATAGCAATCGCTGGTTGATCAGCGGTTAAAATGTTTGAAGTTTTGGTGCCATGTTACGCCATCATAGCGCTCTCTCAAACGTTCGCAGAAAAGCGCCAACTGAAGTTACTTCCATGGGTCGAAGTTGGCGGGGTTTTCGGAATCGAGGCGTGTGATGTAGCCGACGTGACCATCCACATAGGCTACGTTGCCGCGGTTGTTGAGGTTAGATGCGTAGACCGTAGCCGCAGTGGCGCCGGAGCCTGAGATTACCTCAAGGCCGGTATCGTGGCGCACGCCAACGCAATCGGAGACGCTGCCCGGCGTGTACGATGGATAGTATGCACCGTCGTTGAGAGAAATGTTGGATTGGTCTACAAGCATGATGCAGTCTGAGGGATTTTTGACGGTAGAATAAGCAAGCGTAGCGGCATTGGGGTTGCTGCCGAAATAGGTGCTGCTGTTAAAGTTTGGATAGGGTGATCCTGATGCTCCCGGTGCTGCGCCGTTGACGGTCATGTCGCTTATGAGTTGCTTCAGGCCGTTTGTATAAGCGTAACCCGGCTCCCCGAGCCATGCATTCATAGAATAGCTGTAAGGGTAGGTTCGCGTAATCGCGGCGACATCGGCCGGACACACAAGGATGGTTGTGTTCAGGTTAACGCCCGGCGCCTGGCCAAGGAAGGGCGCGATGCGTGAATCGTTAAGTGGGCGGGTGCTGGTGTTCTGCCAATAAATCCAATCGGCAGCCTGTATATTACCGCTGTCCGCCGCCGCCGGGAAGAAGCCCTTATTGCTGCTGGTATACGAAATAAACGCTTGCGAAAGGGTTCGCATATTGGCCTGGCAGGCTACGCGCTCGGCTTCGTTTTGCGCTGCGTCTAGTGCCGGCAGCAGCAGCGCTATTAAGATGGCGATGATGGTGATAACCACCAGCAACTCAACAAGTGTAAAGCCCTTGGCATAGGCTTGTTTAATTTTGACCGGCATTGATAACATATTATTTCCTCATGGCGCCTCATCTTGCCCGCTCATTTTCAGTATACGCATTACCGGCGCAAAGCCAACAAAAATCCGCGCGCTTTTTTGCCAGCGAGGTAGCGGGCGATAAACTCAGCCAATTATTGACCGCTGACGGCTGGGGCACCTGCAGTGGATGTACGGCCGTATCGGACCGCGCATATTCGCTTTAATGAACATGAAATTAAATGGCCGTGCTTTTGTGCGGCAATGCCCTATAATATGTAGGTTGGTGGTTGGGTATGGGGTGGTTTGGAAGCTGCTATCGTTGGTTCTGGCGAGCTATACCTCATGCGGCCAATAACTGAACTTTATCGAACATTTGGAAATTGAGCGTGAGGGTGTTCTTCAGG
>JBMFVX010000164.1:0-5465 GCA_049965775.1 Phycisphaerae bacterium | reverse complement strand
CAGCGTTGCGCGATCCATCCTCCTTATTATCGGACAATAACCACAAATGGTATCAGTTATTTATTTACAGGCCCTAATGGCGCGGTTGTATCGCGGATACCGACACGCGGGTATTTGCTGGTACGACGGCAAGAGAATTTCTCGGCCCCAACGGCTGCAATCAGACCCATGACGTTTTTATGCGGCCCGATTGTCATTATGCCAGGTTTGCTGAAAGACCGCGCCTGCCGATAAAATGGATAGCTTACGCCATATGCGACCAAGCCGGTCGGCAGCACGCCTCGCGAATTGCAGCAATTGTGCTGATACGACGTTAAACTGTACGGTGCACTGCGGCGACAATCACGGATTTGAATGACGGAGCAGGCCATGATAGGGATATGGTTAGCATTAAATCGTGCGGTTCGGTTACTGCAAATGCTGGCCATTGGTGCTGCCGTCATCGCCGGCTCGGCGGGCATTGGCGAGGCCTATGCAGTTGATTCGGTAAATGCGGAGGCCACCACCCCCTACCCCACCTGGCGCGTCCATGTCCATACGTTTTTGGCCGATGCATCCAATGGCAGTGCACAGAATGACGCCAATATTTTTAATAACGCCAATAACGTGCCTGCCAATTCCGGTCAAGCGACCCAACCAGGCAACCCTAACACCGCTCATAGTGGCCGACCCGCATCCGATAAATCGGGTACGTCTGATGGCGCTTCGCAACCCCATCACTCGCCACCGCCACGCGCGTCCCACGCTGGTGGCGGCAGCGGCCCAACCGTAAACGGCGGTGGACAAGGCGATTCTGACACCTCAGGCAAGGGCAAGCAAAGCTCCAGCACAAGTCAAGGCTCGCCCCCCAGTCAACCGTCTCCTCAAACCAGCGGCGGCAATACCAGCGGCCAATCTAACACCGGCGGCCAAGGCATTACACAGCCATCGGCTCAGCCTAAGGCTAACAATCTGCCACACCCTCCGACAGAGCCGGCTGATACGCGACTGCCCGTGCCAACCGCACATGAACAACAACAGGCCATCGCCGACCTGAAGGCACTTTATCGAACGCGCTATCGGGGCGTGGTAAATGCGGCAACCATGTCAGACTTCGAGATTTATTTACTCGCCCACTACGGCTCCGATGCGCAGCATCCGGTGCATCGTTATGTAGCGCTCAATATGGCTTGGAAGTTTGCAGCCCGCATTGGCGACAGCGACAACGCGCTGGGCGCCATCGCCCGACTGGCAAGACACTACCAGATAAAGTCGGGACCCATGTTTGTGCGGACTGCGAACATGCTCGCCGGTGATGTGCCTTCGTACACGGCGGCTTTGGCACTCTACAACGACCTGACGTCGGATGTGAGCTTTGCGGCTGCCGAGCACGACTACGCCTCGGCGCACGCCATGCTTGTTGTTGCAGCCAAGACCGCCGCGGCCCTGCAGATGCCCGCCAATGTACGAACTGCTGTCATCGAGGCGCGACACTATGCAATAAGACAACAGGCTTATGCAACAGTTCCGGGCGACATTAAAAAGCTTAAAAAGCATCCTCATAATTTGGGGGCAAATGCGCGGCTCGGCATTTATTACTGGCTGCTGGACCATCACCCCATAACCGGTCAAGCTTACCTGGCTTTTGCTTTTCCTGCCGATAAACATCTAATCATCCCACCGGGCCAGGCATTTGCCAGTCCTCTGCAGGCATTTGATTATTTGCATTGGCTGGATGCCGTTGCCGCCGCCGCTGGCCGCCATCCGTTTATAGACTTGGTGCATCACCAACAGCAGGTGGTCGAACGGTGGCTGCTTCCCAACACGCCGCAAGCCATGATCGAGGCGCTGCGCCGCAAAGGATTTTCCGCCGCTCTTAAGCTGGAAAAACATGCCGCACAGCTTGCGCACCGATCGGGCATTGCCTCGCTCAAAATGCAAAGCGAGGAGTGGAATCGCCTTGCGGAACATCTGGTCAGCATACACTTCCGCTATAAAAGATCGCTGACTACTTTAACCCAGAAGCCTGATGACGGCCCGGCAAATAAAGCCGTGGGAGAGTATTTGTGCTTTATAAAAGGCAACTGGCACGGAGGACTGCTGTATTTAACCTACAGCCGTACGCCCGACTTGGTGGCTGCGGCCATCGCGGAGAAGGCCTCTCCCACCAAGCCTGCCGCAGCTCTGAAACTCGGCGATTTATGGTGGCATATCGGTAAAAGTTACGATGAACCCATGCGAACAGCGGTATTGCAGCATGCCGTGCACTGGTACAAATGGGCCGCTAGCAATGAAAAAACACCTTTGCCGGCGGAGGCCGTCTACCGCATCAAGCGCATGACCAACAAGTTGTTTATACCAACCGCCGTACAATAATCACGCATCCAGCCGCCCGGCAGCAGCGCGGCAACACCAGCGGCCATGACACCCGACGCTGATTAAAGATAAAAGCACGACTATTTGACATACCGCCCCGCCGACGGCATCATTGCTACATGGAAAACCGTATAAAAATTATTGGTGAAGGCATTACCTTTGATGATGTGCTGCTGGTTCCCAACCGCAGCGACTTTGTTCCGTCCGAGGCAGATGTTAAAACTCGCATCACGCGCAACATTGAGCTGACGCTTCCCCTAGTTTCCGCACCTATGGACACCGTTACGGAAGCGGCCTTGGCCATTGCCCTGGCTCAGGAAGGCGGCGTAGGCTGCATTCATAAAAATATGACCATTGAACACCAGTGCCGCGAGGTGGAAAAAGTAAAGCGTTCCGCCAACGGCATTATCACAGACCCGGTAACCCTGCCGCCCGACGAAACCGTTGGCCGTGCCCGACAAATTATGAAGGAGCAGCACATCAGCGGCATTCCGATTGTGCTTGAAGCCGGCGGCGAACTCGTCGGCATTTTGACCCGGCGCGATCTTAAGTTTCATGAGGGCGACGACCACAAGCCCATTCGCGAACTGATGACCAAATCCAATCTGGTAACCGCCCCACCCGACACCTCGCTCGAAAATGCCGAGGTTGTTCTGAACAACGCTCGCGTCGAAAAGCTGCTGCTTGTAGATGACAAGCGCCGGCTTAAAGGCATGATTACGATGCGCGACATCGAAAAAACACACCAGTTCCCGCGGGCCAGCAAAGACGCCCGCGGGCGCCTGCGCGTCGGCGCAGCCGTAGGCGTGCGCCAGTACGACCGCGTGGAGGCGCTTATTCAAAAAGGAGTGGACCTGGTGGTGGTGGATACCGCCCACGGCCACTCCAGCAACGTCATTGACTCGGTACGCGAAATTAAGCGCCGCTTCGGCATTGATGTCGTTGCCGGCAACATCGCCACCACCGACGCCGCCAACGATCTTATCGCCGCCGGAGCCGACGCGATTAAGGTGGGCATCGGACCGGGCAGCATTTGCACCACGCGCATTGTTTCAGGCGTGGGCGTCCCGCAGATAACCGCCATTATGAATGTGGTCGCAGCCGCAGCGCCGGCGGGCATTCCGGTTATTGCCGACGGCGGTATTCGCCACAGCGGCGATATTACCAAGGCGCTGGCTGTTGGAGCTTCAGCGGTGATGATGGGGTCGCTTTTTGCGGGCCTCGACGAAAGCCCCGGCGATCTGGTCATTCGGCGCGGCCGCCGGTTTAAGAGCTACCGGGGTATGGGCTCGATGGGGGCCATGGTGCAAGGCTCTGCCGACCGCTATGGCCAGGCCGGCGTGCGGCAAACCAGCAAACTGGTGCCGGAAGGGGTCGAGGGACTCGTGCACTACCGCGGCCCATTGGGCGATTTTGTTTATCAGATGATTGGCGGCCTGCGTGCCGGCATGGGCTACTGCGGCGCAAAAACAATTGAAGAGTTGCACACCAAGGCTCGGTTTGTAAAGGTATCTCACGCCAGCATGGTTGAAAGTCATCCACACGACATCACCATCACGCGCGAAAGCCCCAACTATTACACCAGCGATACCGCCATGGACGAGTAATCGCGTTGCCCCATATTTGTTATTCCTCATAACGAGCCGCCGGGTTCAGGGCCGTCAGGAAACAGCATGTACGGATATGGCGCAGGAATTTTGGCCGTCGGCCAAGAAGCAACCCAAAATGAATGCAACCTGGGGAAAGAATGCGGATTAAATGATTTTGCCTTGCTATTTAGAAATCAAAGGCCCGCCCGTGCATGTACCGGAAAACCCAACCGCAGATGAAACAGATGAACGCAGATTGAAAACAGGACGCAGGTATGAAAACCTTTGATTTAAAGCCATCTGCGCCCATCCGCGCCATCTGCGGTTAAATTTGTCAAAAGTCATCCACACGACATCATCATCATCATCATCATCATCATCATCATCATCATCATCACGCGCGAAAGCCCCAACTATTACACCAGCGACGCCGCCGATAAAACACGCCAGGCGAGCAAGAACACCTGTTTGCAGCAACCCATCACTATGATATACTGCATGGTATATATTATTTGGAGACACACCATGGATACCGCGGCGGTATTTAAAAACGGGCGAAGCCAGGCGATTCGCCTGCCCCGGGCCTATCGCTTTAAAACGCGCCGCGTCCGCATCGCCCGCTTTGATGATATGGTTATTCTCACACCACCCGGCAAAGAGTGGAGTCTGCTGGAAAATAGCCTCCGGCTTTTTACCGACGACTTTATGGCCCGGCGAAACCAGACGCGCCGCCCTCAGCGCCGGAAAAAGCTATGATGCGATGGATGCTGGACACCGATATTTGTATCGAATTGATTCGAGGTAAATCCGCCCGCATTCTCGATCATTTGCGAAGTAAGCCGGTAGGCAGCGTCGGGTTGTCGGCCATCACCCTCGCCGAACTGCGTTTTGGAGTCGCCAACAGTTCAAGCCCGCTGCGGAATCAAATGGCGCTCGCTCAATTTACGGCCCCTCTTCAAGTTGCCGCCTTTGATGGCGCTGCCGCCGGCACATACGGATTGCTTCGAACCACCTTGGAGCGCCAAGGCCGACCTATCGGTCCGCTCGATACGCTGATCGCCGCGCATGCGCTTTGCCTGCGCACCACGCTCGTAAGCAACAACACCCGGGAGTTTTCAAGAATTGATGGATTGACGGTCGAAAATTGGGCACGCGAAGCCTGAACACAAGCGACACGGTTCTCGGCAAGGCTTAGGATCGTTAATCTATCATATGCTAATATCGGGACAGCCAGATTGGGCTTGTCATATTGCAGTGTGAAAAACACGCGATTTACCAACGCGGTAGTTTGTCGCTACAGCCCGCGGCGACGCTGCTAAAGCACTGCGGTTGTGCATTGGTAAACCACAAAAACGACGCCGCCGAGGGTGCCGTCCCACGGGCGTGGCAATTTTTCCGGGCGGCCCGGGATCATGCCGATTTTATTGGCATTCCCAGTCGCTTATGCCGGGTACAAGGCGCTGGCTGCCTGCCTTGTTCTGAAGCGGAACGCAGAATCCTACACTCGGGCCGATGCAGACA
>JBMFVX010000163.1:0-5610 GCA_049965775.1 Phycisphaerae bacterium | reverse complement strand
GACATAGACATGGATCCCGTCCGCCCAGAGATAGACGTAAGTCTTCTGGGACAGATCCCGTTTGGCCCACTCCCGGTGTTCTTCCGTCCAGGTCTCCTTCAGGCGCCGGATCGTCGTGGCGGAGAGCCCCGGGGCATCCTGTCCCAGAAGACTGGTTAGAACCGAGCTGAAGTCTCCGGTGGAGATCCCCCGAAGATACAGCCACGGCAACAGTTCGGCAAGGCTTTTGGTTCGACGGAGGTACGGCGGGAGAATCTGGGAGGAAAACCGGATCTCTCCGGCCCGGTCCCGAACCCGCGGGGCCTTGACGGGGACATCTCTCAATCCTGTCTGTGCGTATTCCGATGAAAGTTGCCACAGATTCGCATGAAAGTTGCCACCCCTGAGTTCCCCTGATTTTCCCCCTGCCGGGTTTTTACTCACGAGGCAGCCGAAGAGGCTGTTTTTTTCCTCCTTTTTAAAATTAAATAAATTTATTGTTCCTCTTTTGGATCGTTCTCGGAGGTTGTCGTTGCCTTTGCCCTTTTTTGTCGCATAGATCCTCCCTGAAGATCAAGCTGATAGGCCCCATGGACCAGGCGGTCGAGAATGGCGTCGGCCAGCGTGGGATCTCCGATCCGGTCGTGCCACTCACTGAGGGGGATCTGGGAGACGACGAGAGTGGCTCGGAGGTTGTAGCGATCCTCGAGGATCTCGAGCAGATCCTGACGCTGGTCCTGGGTGAGGGCAAAAAGGAGAAAGTCGTCGACGATGATCAGATCCTGACGGGCCAGGTTCTTGAAGAAGGCCAGGAGTTTTCCGGTACTGCGGGCGATCGCCAGCGCCTGAAAGAGGCGGGGGAAGCGAAGGAGAAGGACCCGATATCCCATCCGGCAGGCCTTGTTCCCCAAGGCTTCGCTCAGATAGCTCTTTCCGACCCCGGTCGGCCCTGTAACGAGGACATTCTGGTGGTTGGCGATCCACTGGCAGGTGAGCAGCGTCTGCACCAAGGGCTTGGGGAGATTTCGGTGGGTCCGGAAGTCGATGTCTTCCGGCGTGGCATTCTGGCGGAGGCGGGCGGCCTTGAGGCGCCGTTCGGTCCGTTTGTTTTCCTGGACGGCGATTTCCCGGTCGACCAAGAGTCCCAGGCGATCTTCAAAGGAGAGCTCGGACAGAAGAGCGGGGGTGCGCTGCTGGTCGTCCAGCCCCTCGAGGAAGCCGGTCAGCTTCAGGGTCTGAAGTTTGTCCTTGAGCGGATGTTGGAGCATGGGGTTTCTCCTTTCGAGAGAGTGAGGAGGAAGAGAGAAGGGGGAAGAGCTCCCAACGGGACGCTCCCCCCCGGACAACGTTCTATGTTCCGTGTTGCGGGCTCCGCCTGTCGTGGGCTCCCGCTTCGTCCTCCTTTCCTGAAGCGATGGTTGCCGAGGCGGCATTTTTCAGAAGCCAGGCCTCTCGCCGTTCCGTGACGGAGGCCAGCTGTTCCTTGAGATCCTGAAGATGGGCCAGGAGCGCCTGCCGTTCCCCCTCGTGCGTCGAGGCCTGTTTTTCGGCCCGAAGGCGTTCGCTTCGCTCCTGTTCCAGTGCCCGCGACAGCGCGTCGTAGGAGGCCCGGATCTCCGTGATCCGGCCTTCCCCCCTCTGAAGCGCCTCTTCCCGGAGGGCCGCATTCTTGGTCTCCTCCGCCAGCCGGCTCTCAAGGGCGAGCGTTTCCCTCTCGAGTGTCTCGATCTGGTCGCGGAAGGAGGCCGAGGCAGCTTCCGCCTCGCTCCGGATCTTCCGGGCCTGATGGGCGAAGGCCTCCCGGAGGAGACGGAGAAGGTCGTCCGGGATCTCCTCGTCCGTCCCGGACGGTTGGGGGAGCGACGCCGACACCTCCCGCCAAAGGCGGCTGATGGTGCCGAGGCTCCCCGTTCCCAGCACCTCCCGGAGGGTGCGGACAGTCGGGACCTGTCCTCGGTTGCGCAGTTCGTTGGCCGCCGATACAATCTGTTCGCGTGTCACAGCCATGGGATCTCCTTCGTTTTTAAGGGGAACGTCTGTCCCTGGGTCCGTAACACCTGTGATGAACGTAACGCGTTACAGGTGTCACGGGACCGTTTTCGAGGAAGGGGGAAGCGGGCACTTTCCCCTTCTTTCTCAACGTTTTTCCTGTTTTTTCCAACCCTGGCGATTCCTCCTTTCTGTCACGCTCCGTTATGAACGGCTCTCCGTCCCTCAAGACAGACGTCGTCCGGGAGGGGCTCCATGAGGGCGATCCGCAACATCGCGTCATGAACAGGCGGGATCTTCGGGCGTCGCCCCGTAAAACGTCTTCCCCCGCACATTCTTGTGGGACCCGGACGAGGACGCTCCGCTCCTCTCGAGCGGGAGGATCTTGTCCGTGCCGTGGACCAGGATCCCTTCAACCGTCTTGTAGGAGTGGCTCTTCATCCGGACTGCCATGAAGCAGGCGTCATTGATCCTCTCGTTGGGATAGATCTTGCACAGCGACAGCACCCCCTGGCAGCTCCGGTAAGCCAAAGGCGCGTAAGTCCACCGCCTGAACAGGCCCTCAAACAGAAGAACCACCCCGGGACCGATCGCCGCCGCCTTCTTCAGGAACGTTTCCTGGGAACGGTCCAGATAGCCCTGGTGATGGGGCGGCATATGCTCCCGAAGAGTCCGATAGGGGGCTTTCCGGTCGAAGTTGCGCGGGTGGCTCGCCACCCGCTCCTCCCGGAAGAAGATCTCGACGGTGTGGCTTCCCACCCGGACATCCACCACCTGCCCGACGAGCCCCATCGGCACGCTGTAGTGAAAGTACTTCTCGATCGTGATGTGGTAGTCGAGATAGACCGTGCAGCTCAGCCAGTCCTCGGTCTCGAAGGGAACCAGGGGCAAGGGCGACAGCGCCGGGCGGTCCTCTTCCAGAAAAACCGACAGCCGCGTTCCCGGTCGCTTCTGGAACGGTGATCTGTTCAGAAGGTCCGCCTGCTCCCGGAGGGCGACATTCAGCTCCGAGAGCGAGACGAACTTCCGATGCCGCATCCGGGCCATCAGGATCTGCTGGGACTGGAGCACTCCGTTTTCCACGGCCCCCTTGTCACGGCCTTTTCCCGCGCGGGCCGGGTAGATGGCGAAGCCGTAATGCCGGGCCATCTCCTGGAAGGCCCGGTGGAACCGGGGCTCCACCCGACAGTTGGCGACGACGACTGTTTTCGGTCGGTCCGGGATGACCGCCTTCGGAACGCCCCCCAGAAATTCGAAGGTCATCCGGTGGGCCAGGATCCAGGAGGGCGACTTCATGTCCCGGGTGGCATAGGCAAAAAGATAGGAGGAACGCCCCATGACCCCAAGGAAGACGCAGGCCCGGAAGGGGGTGTCGTCCGGCGGCTCGATCAGGACCGTGTCTCCCGAGTAGTCCACATACAGCTCTTCCCCCGGCGCGTGAGGATGCACGAGCCGAAGGTCTTTTTGTTGCTGCCGCTCCTGATAGAGCCGGCAGAACTGGCTGTACCCCAGTCCCTCCGGGTGCGCCTGCCGGTATTCTTCCCAGAGAATGCGCCGGGTCACTCCCGTCGTCTTTCGCCTCCGGAGCTCCCCCTCTACATCCGTCCAGTCGGGAAGAACCGCTCCCGAGGCCGCCACTGTCTCCTCCGGCGTCGGATACAGCGCCTCCCGTAACCGCTTCATGTCGCCCCTGTCTTCCCGAAGCGGCCAGTGCTCGATGCCCAGCCTTCGGGCCAGATCCAGATACTTCGCCACCGTCGGACGTGAGATCCCGACCAGGTGCGCGATCTTCCGGATCGACGTCACGTTCTCGCGGTACCGCCGTTCCAGAACTTCCAGAATTTTGTGCATGGGAACCCCCTCTCGAACCATCTCGATCTCCTTCCGTTGTGGGTTGTTTTCACAGGGAACGAGTCGATTATGTTTGATTTATTGGTTTTAACGACAGGAGGGATTTTTAGGGGAACTCAGGGGTGGCAACTTTCATGCGAATCTGTGGCAACTTTCATGCGAAAAAATGGCAACTTTACATGCGATTCCTCATCCAGGAGGCCCTGATCGCCCACCGGCTGATCTCTCCCGGCTCGAAGCTCTCTCTCTCCCGGGCCCTGTCCCCCGAGACGGCCACCTCGACCCTCGGGGAGGTTCTGGGAGTGCCAGGGGCCACCGAAGACGAGCTGTATGGGGCCATGGATGCCCTTCTGGTCCGTCAGAAGGCCATCGAGACCTCCCTGGCCAAAACGCACCTTCAGGACGGGACCCTGGTGCTCTACGACGTGTCCTCGAGCTACTACACGGGGGAGCACTGCGACCTGGCCCGCTATGGCCACAACCGGGACGGGAAGAAGCGCTTCCCGCAGATTGTCTACGGGCTCTTGTGCGCCTCCGACGGATGCCCGGTGGCCATCGAGGTGTTCTGTGGCAACACGGCCGATCCGAACACGCTGTCCGCCCAGATCGCAAAGCTGCGGGAGCGCTTTGGCCTGGCTCGTGTGGTTCTGGTGACGGACCGGGGGATCCTGACGCAGGTTCAGATCGACAAGGTCCGCGAGATCGAAGGATTCGACTGGATCACCGCGCTCCGATCTCCGTCGATCGCCAAGCTTCGCGATCAGGGCCACATCCAGGCCTCCCTCTTCGACGAGAAAAACCTGGCCGAGATCACGTCGCCCGACTTTCCGGGAGAGCGGCTGATCGTCTGCCGCAATCCCCTCTTGGCCCACCGTCGGGCGACAAAGCGCGAAGAGCTCCTGAAGGCCACCGAGAAGAACCTGGAGAAGGTCCGGGAAGCCACACAACGAGCCAGAAAGCCGCTCCATGGTCAGGACAAGATCGGCCTTCGCGTGGGAAAGGTCCTCGACCGGCACCATGTGGGCAAGCATTTCGATCTGACCATCACTGACGACAGCTTTTCCTGGAAGCGGAACGAGGAGAAGATTCGGGACGAGGCGGCGCTCGACGGGCTCTATGTGATCCGTACCTCGCTTGCCAAGAG
Organism: Phycisphaerae bacterium; assembly: GCA_049965775.1. Lineage (GTDB taxonomy): Bacteria > Planctomycetota > Phycisphaerae > WQYP01 > WQYP01 > JABEVB01. The sequence continues at coordinate 647 of JBMFVX010000163.1, read as the reverse complement.
CGTGATGTCCCCGGAAAAGAGCGTCGGGGCCTACAAGTCTCTCGCCACTGTGGAACGGGCCTTCCGGAGCCTCAAGACCGTGGATCTCGAGATCCGGCCAATCTATCACCATCTTTCCGACCGGGTCAAAAGCCACGTCTTCCTGTGCATGCTGGCGTATTACGTGGAATGGCAGATGAAACAAAAACTGGCGCCGCTTCTGTTTGCGGAAGAAGACCGGGAAGGAGCCAAAAATGCGCGCCCGGACATCGTGAGTCCCGCCGTCGCCTCACCGACAACCCAGAAGAAGGCCCGTCTTCACGTGACCGAGGAAGGACTGCCCGTCCAGACGTTCGGGGGACTGCTCGAGGACTTGGGAACGCTTGTCAGAAACGTCATGCAGGCGGGAAAGGGTACGGCCGCGCGCTTTGCCATGCTGACGACCAGCACGCCCCTTCAGAAGAAAGCCTTGGAACTCTTGGGCGTGAGCCTGAACCTCTGAGACGGGTGTAGTCAGACTCTGCATTGTTAAAAAAAACAAAAAAATACTATTTACGGTATCTTACGCTATTTTTCATGCTGGAAGTTCAGTTTAAGGGGAACGTCTGTCCCTGGGTCCGTAACACCTGTGATGAACGTAACGCGTTACAGGTGTCACGGGACCGTTT
>JBMFVX010000162.1:0-5617 GCA_049965775.1 Phycisphaerae bacterium | reverse complement strand
ATCTGCGTCATCTGCGGTTAACCCCCGTCGCGCAGCGCTCTATATTAAATAATCATCGTCGTCTCTGTGGCCCTCGGTGCCCTCTGTGGCAAAAACCGTCTCGCGCAGCGCCCCAAGCTTTACTGCCCTACAGTTTACCTGTTCTACCGTTCTCGCGGCCCGCAGGCCGCGTGCTCCGCCGTTGCTGCGGCCAGCACCATCGTCGCCAGTTCTACCGGATGCACGGCATGACGGCCCAGACCGTCGAGCAACTGGTGTCTGCACGAGCAGCCTGCCGTTGCAATCATGGTGTCCGCCGGGTGCTGCTCGACAAGATCAAACAGCGAATCGCGCCCAATCGTCATGGATAGATCGTAGTGCTTTTTGGTCATGCCAAACGCACCCGCCATGCCGCAGCAACCGCTGTCCAATACAGTTACATGGTCGCCCAGCAGGCGCCGCAGCAAACGCGAGCCGGCATCAGCACCGCCCAACGCCTTCTGGTGGCAATGGCCATGAAACAATACCCGCGGCAAATCTATTTTAGACAGTTCGGGTTTATAGGGATGTTCATTCCATGCGGCATCCACAAAGTCTTCCACGCTGCCGGCCTTGGCCGCAAGCTTTTGTGCCAGCACATGACCGCCGGGCAAACGCAGAGCGGGCCAGTCATCTTTGACCGCACTTAAACACGACGGCTCTAAAAATAAAATGGCCCGAACATCGGGTGATTCGATCGCAGGCTCAAGCGCCTTAAGCGCCGCGGCAGCGCGCCGAATGGCCTGCGGCAGCAACCCGTTGGAAATCATGGGCCGACCGCAGCAGCCAACATCGGCAAGCTCCACGTCATAGCCCAACCATTGCAGCATTGAAATGGCAGCCACGCCAATGCGCGATTCGCCATAGCCTGTAAAGCAATCGTTATACAAAACCACCTTGGGGCCGCCCAGTTCAATATTTCCGCCGCTCAACCGAGTAAGCGGCGGGCCGAAGGGGGGCAGCGACCGCTGCGGCGCCAAACCCAACAGATTATTAAGAATGGCTCTTACCGGCTTAAACTCCTGAAGCTTGTTGGCCCATCGCGGGTTAATGCTGCCCAGGCGGTTAAGGTGTCGCACCGCCGCAAAGGCCCGCAAATTCAGCGGCACCCAGCCGGTGCGACGAAAGCCCTGCGCAAGGTATTCGCTTTTGAGCCGGGCTATATCCACATTGCTGGGGCACTCGCTTTTGCAGGCCTTGCAGCTAAGGCAGGCATCGAGCGTTTGCAGCGTGGCCGCATCATGCAGCTTGATCGGCCCGCCCGCCGGCGGCATAAGCGCGGCTCGCAAGGCGTTGGCTCGACCGCGCGGGCTGTGGCGTTCATCCAGGGTGGCCCGGTACGACGGGCACATGGTGCCGCCGGCAGTCTTACGGCAAAAGCCCGCGCCGTTGCAAAGCTCCAACGCGCCCGCGAGGCCATTGCTGGCGGCATAATCAAAATAGGTTGTGCGGATGACCGCATTACCTCTGCTCAACTCATGAGACGATTTGGCATTGTCTTTAACCTGGGCGTGTGGCATGCCAGGCTCGGCCACTGTGGAACCAAGCCGCAAATTTTCTGTAATGCTCGCTATGGGTCCGGCATCTACAATCATGCCGGGGTTCAGCAGACCTGTGGGGTCAAAGATGTGCTTAATCTGCTTAAACACCTCGATGATGGCCTCACCATAAAACTCGGCAAGCAGCGGCCCGCGAACACGCCCATCCCCATGCTCACCCGACATTACGCCGCCGCACTCTCGCGCCAACGCAGCCGCCTGCACCGCTATAGATTGCATGCGGGCCAAATCGTCTGCCCGATGCAGATTCAGCAGCGGGCGAATATGCAGCACGCCTACCGAGGCGTGCGCATAATACGCAGCCGAAGTGCCATGCGACGCGACAATTTCTTTAAACCGCGCGACAAACTCACCCAACCGCTCAACCGGCACCGCGTTGTCTTCAACAAATGTTATGGGTTTGCGATCTGCGGCAATGCCGTGCAGCAATGCTTCGCCGGCCTTGCGCAACTGCCAGGCTTTGGCAGCCTCGGCAGCACTCAGCAAGCGCAGCGGCACGCCTGGAGTCAATTGCCGCAGTCTCTCAAACGCTGCGGTAATCTGCTCCTGCGATTCCTCCTGATATTCCACATACAGCACCGCCGCCGGCGATGCTTCTCCCGCCTGCGGCATAAGGTCAAGATAGCGCTGGTACTCGGTGTTGTTGGTTGCAGCCGTCAGCACTGTATCGTCAAGCAATTCGACCGCGGTTGGCCGGGTCGCAACAATAGCGGGGACCCGTTCAATGGCGGCCTCAAGCGAGCCGAAAGCCAACAGCGCCAAGCCCGATGCAGTTGGGCGGTTATGAAGTTTAAGCTCGGCGGCGGTAATGAGTCCCAGCGTGCCTTCGCTGCCGCAAATAAGTCCCGATAAATCGAGGTCTGCCGCGCTTATACTGGCCTCTAACTGCGTAAGCACCAAGTCGAGAGCATAACCGGCATTACGCCGAATGAGTTTGGGAAATCGTCGGCGAATTTCAGCGGCAACCGGCTGAATGGTCTTGGCGACAGCATCTGCGAGGCCAAGCGCGACGGTGCTTTGGCGACCCGCCCCCGCCCGCAGCCACACCGGCTGCCCGGTGGATAGCAGCAACTGCACACCGATAACATTTTCGCTTGTGCGACCCCAACGAATAGACCTCGCTCCAGCGGCATTGTTGCCAATGCACCCGCCGATGCACGCCTGCGCCACCGTCGCCGGGTCGGGCGCAAAGAATAGACGACCGGGGAACGTTGCGAGATGCCGGTTCAGTTCATCAATGGTTATGCCAGGTTCTACGACGCATTTTTGGTCCGCCGTATCCACCGAAATAATACGCCGGCAACCGGCTGAAAAATCTATCACCACCGCCCGATTGGTACACTGCCCCGCCAAACTTGTCCCGCCGCCACGCGGCAAAACCGGCAAACGGTGCTTAACGCATATTGCCAGCGCCCGCTGCGCCTGCTGGGTATCGCGCGGCAGAACCACTCCGAGCGGACGCACCTGATAATTAGAAGCATCGGTGGACCAAAGCATTTGATCGTGATCGCTAAATCGCACTTCGCCCGCGTGAGCGGCAATAAGTTCATTGGCAATATGCCGATAGCGCTGGGCTGCGGAAGTCGGCAATTTCTCGCCGGCAGGCTTTTCAAGAATCGGTAATGCCCACACTTTGCTCATACTGCCATGAGATTCTATACGAACCCGCAGCGATAAGCAGCAAAACATCCTCCGCCCCATGCTTTACCGGTTGTAAATAAATCCACAAACAACACATGTTGTGACCGCTCATGTACACCTACCGGCCCCTGTCAAAAGATAAAGCAAGGGCCCCTATTTGCTTGCCCGCCTTGTTCTCGCCGCCCTACGGTATAATAGGTATGAACTTGCTGGGCTGGGTGCTCCTATGACCTCGCTATCACACAATCTTTCTGCCGATGAAGCTCGGGCGATCGTAAAGATGCAACTCGCGCGGCTCAGCCGCCGTGTCAATTGGGTACGATTCGCCCACACCCTTGAGATGATGGCACCTGCGGGCTTACTGGTTGCCGCCGTTTTGCTGGCATCTTTAATCATGAACCTTACTGAAATGCGCCTCTTTTGGTTTGGCCTGCGGTTACTGATGATGGCGCTGCTCCTGTGGGCCGCAATTCGCCCCACAATCAAACGGTACCGACAACGCCGATTCATTACGGCAACCAGGGGCTCGCAAACGCCGGCGGCAATACCGCATCCAAATCGGCTGGTCTTGGGGTTGCTCGCGGCTGCGTTTCTAGCGCTGGCGGGCTTTGACCTTGCCTGGCACATGGCCCTCCGCGGATTGCTTTTAGCAGAGCTTATGCCCGCCGGCGTGCTGCTGATATTTATTGTGGCCGCGGCCATCGTTGCTGCACGACCGCCGCAGAGCCTGCCGGAGTATATTGATACATCCCTGCAACTTAAACAAAGCATGATCATCGCGCTTGAGCCGTTAGACGCTGCCGTGACGCCGCCTCTGGAGCAGCAGCTTCGTCTATACACCTTGCAAAATACCGCGATCCACCTGCAAACGGTGGAGACGCGGCAAGCCATTGCTTGGCGCATCCAGCGTCAATTGCTGGCCGCATCTATTTTGCTGGCTTTACTGATGGGTGGCCTGCTGGCCGTGGCGCCCATGCGACTGCCGCCACGCGACGCCATTACAAACAAAGTCGCCCAGACGTTGGGAGCTATGCCCCGTACAAAGTTGCCGCCAGATGTCCAGGCTGCAATTCGGCAATTACAATCGCAGGCTGCACAAGGAATAAGCCGGCGGCAACTTGCCCAACGCATTGCGCAGATACAACGCAAGCTCCATCAAGCAATGGCCGCAGCCGCTGCAGCCGCCAAACTGGCCTGCCGACTTCAAGACAATTTACCGCTGCAGCAAGCAATTAAAGGCGCCGAAGCAACTCCAGCCATCACCCACCAAAACAGCCAAACAAATGGGCAACGCGGCGGTGGTGCAACAACGGCAAACTCGGCGAGCAACTTAAGTCCTGTCGCAGCCCGCACACTGGCACAAGAGTTCAATCATCTTGCCATTCAGCAGGGTGTAAATACGCCTTTGGGCCAGGCCATTGCTGCCGCTGGCCGCGCCGCCGCCACCGGCAGCGCGGTCAGGCTAACCCATGCTTGGAGTCAACTCCAAAACCTTTTAGCCACCCTGCTGCCATCGCCAAACCAACAAGCCGCCATGCAGCAAGCGATCCGTACGCTCGCCGCAGCGGCCAACCAACTTGGCAGCGGTGCGGCAGCATCACGCATTGCCACGTCGCCGCTCCCTTCACCAGCCAAAAGCGGCCCGTGGCAAGGCAAGAGCAGCAGCAGCTTGGCACACTCATTGGGCCACGGCCCAATCACAAACATCAAGTCAAGCGGTAGCAGTGCCGGTGGCAATCAAACCCACAGCACCACTGCTGCCGGCATTACCGGCTATGAAAGCGGCCGATCACCCAGCCACGGCGGCCGCTCCCTTCCGGGCGGCCTTGTCCTCGATGAACCAGCCCCAGCAACCGGCAGCATAAATCCGCCATCAGCCCATTTCACAGCCCAGCCTGCAGGTTCGCCCGGCGTTACAAGCAATTCCGGCCGCATACCACCGCGTTATCAGCAAATTGTTCGCAAGTATTTTGCACGCTAGTGCTCTAATGCTCTGTCAAAGCAATATTTTAGGATGACTGCCTCTCGAAAGGCATACCCAGAGACGCCGGGGTTCCTACCTCAACCCTAAAATTATGCTGTGACAGAGCACTAGATATTTTTTCGCTTGACGCGGCTCTTGAATTCCGCCATACTGCCCGGCGCAAAAGAGGTTGCTTGCCTTGGAGGCTCGCCAACCGACTGAAACGGAGCGTTTCGGGCAGTAAACACACAACGGCTGACATGGACGCAAGCCAGCGGCAGCCGTACGGCGCTTAGGTCAATTGACTGACCCACACACAATCGCTGTTCGGCACTGATTGTCCCTCCCAAGGTCCATCCCAGCTAAGGGCCTGTAAATAAATAACTGATACCATTTGTGGTTATTGTCCGATAATAAGGAGGATGGATCGCGCAAC
>JBMFVX010000161.1:0-5724 GCA_049965775.1 Phycisphaerae bacterium | reverse complement strand
GTGGTTTGTGGTGGAAACTTTCGGCCTTATTTGCAAGATAATGCGGTTTTTGGGGCCGAAGTGCGAAAGTTGGGCTACCCCCACATAACTTGGCCAACTTGGCCAGGTTGCCCACACCGGCCGAAGCACACACGACAAAACTGGGTGTTAATAGTGCGACTGTGGTGAGTTTGAATCAAAGCGAAGGGTGTTGTCGGCGGTGGGGCTGGTGCGGAGAGTTTCGGCAACCATAGATGCGTAGCTGCGGCTTTCGGCGGGATAGTTATCAAGTTTCAGATGGTGGCGCAAAGTCAGCACGGCTGCTTCGCTGGGGCCTTCAATTTCAATAAAGCGGCCGAGTCGCGGCAATTCGTCGAGTTCAACGCGGCAATCGGCCAGCAGCCATGCCTGGCGGCGCTTCTCAAACGCCATTTTTCGCACGAAGCCCAGCGCCAGCAGAAACGGCTCCGCGGCTTCGGGCGGAGAGGCGTAAAAATCAATGCTGGGGCGATTGTGCATAAGGGCCGAAACGCCGGGGCCTTTCCAGGTGATGAGTGTTTGGGGTGCATCAGCATTGTTGGGTGCGTGCTCGATGCGCACGCGCAGCCCCTGGCCGGCCTGGCGCAGAGAGTTGTCGGGCCGGTCATAAAAAATATTAAGCTCGCACGTATCGCCAAGCAGGCGGGCGGAATGAGCCAGAAGCGTTTGGCGTACCTGATGATGGTCGCCAGCAGATAATTTGAGTTCAATTTCTACGCTTTGCATTTTGAGTCTTTACCGCGAAAAGCATTTGATTAACGGAACAGCGCGAGGCTGACGGTTTGACCGTGGATGAAGTTGCGGCCGCCAACCGGGCCAAACTCACCTGCACAGAAAAAGCCTGCCACCGGCAGGGGACCCAGCACGCTGCGTACAGTATTAACGTCATGATGCGGGGAACCAAAAAGTTGTGTGCCGCGGCCATTGCAACTGAACATCAAAAGCCCGGTTGGGGGGCTGGCCAGCAGCAGTTCGCCCTGAAGTAGAAGTTTAAGGTCTTCGTCGGCGGTTTGCTGATCTTGCACATGAAATTGTACGGTTTGGCCGGCGCGTACAACATCGCCGATGGCTAAAGCCCCGGTTTGCTTTTGCATGCCCACAATGTTACGAACCAGAAAATCGCCGCGGCCGAAATAATCTTTGCGTTCGTCTATGACGCGGCCTATCTGCAGGCCGCGCTGTTCAACCAGGCGGCGGTCATCGGGCGGCAGTTCCTGAAGCATGCGGGCGATGACCTGCAGCGGAGGCATATCGTCAAGGCGTTCGATGACGTTATCGTGCCCTTGAGTGATGGCAAAGCTTGGGCCGATAGGGCGGCATCCCTGCGATACGACGCAGTCAACCTGCAGCGGGCCGGTAATCGAAACGCCTACCACGCCCGACGAAACCATGCGGTCATTGACGGCCAACCGGTTAAGGCCTGGCTGCCGGGCGCCGCTGGCCATGCCGCCCATCACCGGAGCCGACGGAAATTCGCGGGAGCAAGCGTCGAGGAGTTGTACCACCGGGGTGGTGAAGGGGTCTCCGAGCATAATAAACAATCGCAGGTCTGAACCGGCCTCCAGCCGCGAGCGCAGCGTGGTTGGCTCACCGAGCAGTTCCGGCCATTCTTCATCGGCAAAATGAAAGCTGTCGAGCGTTGCCCCAGGCAGCGAAAGCGCCATGGCCGAAATGGCCGCCGTCCGCTCTACTTCCAGGTCTCGGCCCAGCACACTTTCGGCTGTGCATGCCAGAAGATGCCGCGGTTTGAGTTCGCGTTGCAGAATTTCCATGATGTCGGCAAAGTGCGGCTGCAAGGGCATGGTAACAAATACCGTCACCAAATCGGCTGGGGCATCGGTTAGTCCCTTTCGCAACTGTTCGGCAATGTCGCCGGCGGCCAGAGCATAGTCGTGATTGGCGGCAACGGCATCGGCTAGCTTCATGTGCGTTCCTTAATGGTACCCGCGCCAGTAATAGCGTGCTGGCATGCGCAGTATAGACTTTATCCGTGGCAGAGCCAATAAATGGCCGAGTGTGTTTGCTTGGGCCGCAAGTGAGGACCGGTTGCAATCGCCCAAAATAAATGCAGGGCAGGTTGAATAACGGTAGGGGGGTGTTTAGAGCTTTTCTAATTCCGCGATGATGTCGAGCATCGCCTTTTTGCCATCCGCAAAATACATCAGACAATTGCGGGCCGCGAAGAGTGGATTGGGTATGCCGGCAAATCCGGGGCTGAGGCTGCGCTTGATGACAATCACGGTTCCCGCTTTATCAACGTTGATAATGGGCATGCCGGCAATCGGACTGTTGGGGTTGTCGCGGGCGTCGGGGTTTACCACGTCGTTGGCTCCATTAACGATGGCGACATCTATATTTTCCATTTCGGGGTTGATTTGGTCCATTTCTTTAAGGTTGTCGTAGGGAATGTCGGCCTCGGCCAGCAGCACATTCATGTGGCCCGGCATGCGACCGGCCACGGGATGAATGCCGAACTGGACGTCAACCGACCGTGCCTGCAGTAAATGAAAAAGCTGCCCGGTAGCATGCTGGGCCTGTGCCACCGCAAGGCCGTAGCCTGGCACAATTACCACGCGGCTTGCGCCGTCGAGGATGGCGGCAACTTCTTCAGCATTTACGCTCTTAATATTGCCGCCATATATGTCGTCGGCCTTCTGCGCCTTGCCGGCCTGCACCTGTCCGAAGAGCACATTAACGAATGAGCGGTTCATGGCTTTGCACATAATCATCGAAAGAATAAAGCCCGACGAACCTTCCAATGCGCCCCCGATGATGAGCAGTTTGTTGTTGATGACAAAGCCCATGGCCGAGGCCGAAAGCCCGGCATAGCTGTTGAGCAAAGCGATAACCGTCGGCATATCGCCGCCGCCGATGGGCATAATCAAAAGTACGCCGAAGAGCAGGCACAACGCGACAAAAATCGGAAACACCAGCGCATTGGCCGGGTATAACACCACCAAAGCTCCGGCAATTACCGATGCGCACAGGGTGGCAATACTCACGAAGTTCTGGAAGGGATAGCTCATAGGAGCCGTCGGCAGAAGTTCTTGCAGCTTGCCGGCCGCGACTATGCTGCCCGTAAATGTCAGATACCCCAATAGGCTCTCAAATCCGATGGCGATCAGCGTGGATGTGCCCAGTGTCGCACCGTGGGCGTAGTATTCGGCCGTACCAACCAATGCCGCGGCCAAAGCGCCAAAGGCATGGAACATGGCTATTTGCTGGGGCACGGCGGTCATGGGCACCAGGAGCGCCATGGGAATGGCGGCTATGATGCCGATAAGCCCGGCGACCAAAATCCATTGGTAATGGCGTACTTCGGGCAGAAACAAGGTGGCAATGATGGCAGCCGCCATACCAATTTCGCCGGCAAGCACGCCGACACGCGCGGTTCGCGGCGTGCTGAGCCATTTGAGCGATAGTGCAAAGAGCATCGCCGCTGCAAGGTATATCAGCACTACATACGATGGCATGGGGGCATGATGCCCGCCAAGCAGGGCGGAGTTAAGGTTGGCGGCCAATATAGGAGCAGAGCAATCAACCACGGCTTGGCTCCTGCGGTTTGGGAGTATTTCCATCGGCTGAAGGTGCGGGTGTTTTGACCGGGCGCTTTTTAAACATTTTAAGCATGCGGTCGGTCATTAAAAATCCACCGACGACATTGATCATCGCGGCGGTAACGGCGATCGAACCCAGCACCACCACCAAGGCGGGGTTATGGCCGGCACCCGTAACCGCAATAGCCCCCACGACCGAAATGGCCGATATGGCGTTGGTAAGCGACATAAGCGGTGTATGAAGTTGCGGCGACACCCGTCGCACCACTTCGTAGCCTAAAAACGCGGCCAGAGCAAAGACAAACAAATTTGATTCAAGGTTGGCATCCATGGGCTTCCCTTTCGATACGATGCGACGGCCTGCTTGCGGCTATTTCTCGCCGTGCGCTGCCGTCGGTGTCTCAAGGAGGTTTTTCACACGCTCGTTAACAATTTCTCCATCCTTCAATACCAGCATTTCACGGGTGATTTGATCGTTTGTGTCGAGGGCGATGTTGCCATCTTTTACCAGGTGCTTAAGCAAATTGGCCACGTTGCTGGCGTACATTTGGCTGGCATGTACGGGGGCTTCGGCAACCATGTTGGTTGGGCCAAGAATTGTTACGCCGCCGACATCCACGACCTCATCGGCCCGCGTGAGCTCGCAGTTGCCGCCACGCGCGGCCGCCAGGTCAACAATCACCGAACCCGGCACCATAGCCTGCACCATGTCGCGCGTCACCAGAATGGGCGCCTTTTTACCCGGCACAGCCGCGGTGGCTATCACCACGTCGCTGCCTGCGACCGCGTGCATCATGAGAGTTCGCTGCTGTTGAATTTCTTCGGCTGTTTGCTCGCGGGCATAGCCTCCGGTGGTTTGCGCGTTGGCGGTGTTTAGCGGCAATTCGACGAATTTTGCCCCCAGGCTCTGTACCTGCTCCTTAACCGCGGGGCGAACGTCGAAGGCGCTTACCTGTGCGCCCAGCCGCCGCGCTGTGGCAATGGCCTGCAGGCCCGCGACGCCGGCTCCAATGACAAAAATGCGCGAGGCGGTAATGGTGCCCGCCGGCGTTATCATCATGGGAAATATTTTGCCCAGGCGGCACGCGGCCAACAGCACCGCGCGGTACCCGGCGATGCTGGCCAGTGAAGAAAGTGCATCCATGTTTTGCGCCCGCGTGATGCGCGGCACAAGTTCCATAGCCAGAAGGGTGGCCTTGCACCCGGCGAGCGTGCGCACCAGTTGAAGATTGGTCAGTGGGTCGGCAAAGCCAACGATAATTGTGCCCGGTTTGAGTGCGGCGAGGTCATCCGTCTGATTGAGCGGATCACCGCCAAGAGCATGCACCTGCAGCAACACGTTGCTGCGGCTGATGATGTCCCGGCGATCGGTCGCAACCGACACCCCCGCTTTTTTATATGCTTCATCGTTAAGGTGAGATGTGATGCCGCAGCCGGCTTGCGTTACGACCTCAACGCCCAGTTTGGCGATAATGGCGGCGGATGCCGGCGTTACGGCCACCAGCCGCTCGCCGGGCAGTGTTTCGGTAATGGCTGAAACGATCATCTTTGCCAATGCCATCAGCCTTCGCTGCGGCTATGTGCCAGTGCAAACCGCCATGGCAAATAGCAATGTTATCATTTCGGAAAATCGCCGTCGCCCGATTTCCGCCTCAGTACTGGGAAGTGTAAGCGTCCTCTGGCTGGCATGCAAGGCATGCAACTGCTGATTGTTGTACCCTGGAGTAGAATTGTCACCCCGGATTGACGCAGCAGAGAAAACAGAGTCGGGCGAGGAGAGGCTATCTGATCGAAGATGAGGCTTTGCATGGAGGACTGTAGGCACGCCTTCGGCGAGATAGTAGATTCAGAAAGTAGTAAGTAAAGATTGGGCGCTGCGCGACGACGGGTTTTGCCACATCCCGATAGATTGGTTCCGTACCCGCAGAGGCCTGTCCCGGCCAGCGCCGGGAGATTTCGGCATCTATGCTTTAACTTCGGAAAAGCGAAGATCAAGGGGGCCAAGTCAGGGCAAGGGGGCCAAAGGTTTTATGCGGTTGGCCACCTTGAAAAACGATGATTTTGTTGGGGTTTTAGGGGTGTTTTGGGCAAGGGGGCCAAGGTGGCCAAATTAGGGGGGGGGGTGGCCGGCAGGCCACCCAGAGGGGAG
>JBMFVX010000160.1:0-5846 GCA_049965775.1 Phycisphaerae bacterium | reverse complement strand
CTATCATCGTGATACTTACACAACTACATGTAAGTGCTTATGGCAAAAGAACTTACGGCACTAAGTTAATGGCATTCACGCCTGTCTCTTTTTTATAGGGGGAGTCTTTATGAAGACTTCTGGAAAAATTCAATGTTTGTTGGCACTCGCCGCCTTGGCTGCGATGCCCGTGGTAGCCAATGCCGCCACGACCGAGCTGCTTCAACTGCAGGTCAATGGTGGAACGCCGCCGACCATCAATGACAATGGCACGGGAGATATCAACACTGCCATCGGCACTATCACAATTAAGCAGGGTACTACCATTAGCGGCGTAAGCTTCGGGGGCAACAATATCTCGACCCGCGGCCCGACAACGCAGCTTAATGATAATACAATTTCCATCACCAACAATGGTGATGGAGCTGCCCACGTCACGATCCTGCTGAGCGACTTTAATTTCGCCCCAGCCGGTTCCGTTGGAAGCCCAACGCTCACCAATTTGCTTGCGGGTACCTATTACCCCAACGGTTCGACTGGTACGGCGTCGGCCTCGGTAACAAGCTATGTTGATCCCAACAATTCACAGATTACACTGAGCAACTTTTCTTCGCTTACCCATACCGGCGCGTCCAGTGCGTCGGGTCTTTCGAACGGTTCATTTAGTGCCGCTGCCACAAATGTGCTTTTCACACTTGGGTCCGGTGATTTTTCGCTCGCTCAGATCGCCACGCTGGTGGTGCCGGTGGATGCGCAGCTTAACTTGTCCGCAACGACGTCCACCAACGTGCCAACCACACCATCGCCCGAGCCTGCATCGTTCGCTCTGCTTGGCGCGGCGGGATTGCCGTTGCTGCTTCGTCGCCGCAAGGGTGCGGCTGCCTGAGGATTTTAAATTAAACGCGGCGGGTGCGGCCCAGATTGTGTCTGGGCCGCACGAAAGCCCGCTGCGAATATGAGTTTCCTTCTTTAGGGGGAGTCTTTCATATGAAGACTTTAATGAACATCAAACTGTATGTCGCGGCTTTAGCTGCCGCAGCCATCGTTCCGGCGGCCAGTGCATCCATCGTCATCAGCCCTGGAACCGGCATCTCTATGGCGCTGGGCTATCAAGAGACTGGTTCATCGCAAGTTGTTGTTTACGACAACCAAACCGGTGACTTGGATGGCGCTGCGGGCAATATGTCGGTACAGGATGCGGGTGGCTCGGCCTCACCGGATTACACCGGCACCTTCAGTGCTTACACCACCTCCACCAGCAGCAGTACCATCCTGCAGGGGTTGCAGTTGGCGTTTCGCAATACCGGCCTCACTCAAAAGACCATCACCATCGAAGTGACGGAAGTGGGCTTTAATGTGCCGCAGGGCAACAGCGTCTCGCTGCAAAATGAGCTTAGCGGTACGATTACCAATGCTGGCGGCACGAATGCAGCGCCAGATAATGTAACATTTACCAGCTATGCCGATCCGGCCAATGGATGGGGTACTATGCTCAATGGTACGCCAACGGCAACGTATAATGCGACGCCTAGCTTGCCGTCCAGTCCGCTTCAGTCGTTTGCCGAGCCGACGACGATGACGACATTTGCCACGAGCGGCTCCTATTCGCTGACGGATGTGCTCACCATTACCTTGTCGGGCGGTGCTTCGGCCAATATCAGCGACACCACTCAGACGACGGCTGCTCCGGAGCCGGCAAGCCTTGCCATGCTTGGCATGGGTGGTGCGGGCCTGCTTTTGGTTCGTCGCCGCAAGATCGCCAAAGCCTGAGTATTGCTCTAAGGCGCGGCGCGTGATTTTATTTTGACGACTCCCTTACGGAGGCCGCCGGGTAATAACCTGTCGGCCTCCTTCTATTTTTGCATCCGGCTTGGTTGCCCGCTATAACGTCGCAATGGATTTTGAGCTTATCATCCTCGGAGCCGGTGCCGCCGGTATGATGGCTGCCGTCGCCTGCGGCGAGGAGCGGTTAGCGGAGCTTAAACCAACCCCGCGGGTGGCCATACTTGAGAAGAATGCTCGTCCCGGCATCAAGGTGCTGGTGTGCGGCGGTGGACGCTGCAACCTTACCAACGCCGGCAGCCAAGAGTTTTTGATCCGGCAGTTTGGACGCAATGGCCGCTTTTTAACTCCGGCGCTGCGCCATTTTGACAACGATGCCCTGCGCACGTGGTTTGCCGCGCGCGGTGTACCCACGCACGAAGAGCATGACGGCAAAATATATCCCGATTCTAATCAGGCAAAATCAGTGGTAGATGCCCTGGCCGCGCGCATGGCCGAGTTGGGCGTTGCATCTTTTGCTGGGCCCAGCTGCGCCGCTGCGGCCGTCAGGAAACTGGCGGCAGATGAACCGGACGCGCCGGGCTTTGCGGTAACCTTGGCCGACGGCCGCACCCTGGGTACCCGGCTGCTGCTTTTAACCGTCGGCGGTCAGAGCTACACCCGCATGGGCACCACCGGTGACGGCTATCGCTTCGCACAGGCTCTGGGGCACACCATCGTAACGCCGCGCCCGGCCATTGTGCCTTTGCTATGTCAGCAGTCTTGGGTGGCTGAATGTCAGGGTGTTGCCGTTCAGGATGTTGAGGTTCGCATCGAAGCGCCGGGGCCGCTGCCGCGGCTTGCCACCGGCAAACCAACGCCCAGCATCAACGATATCATGTTCACGCATTTTGGCCTCTCCGGCCCGGCGGTGCTTAATATATCGGAAATTGTTGCGGAATTGCTCGAACGCTTTGAGATCATAACCCTGCGGATAGACCTGCTGCGCCATCACCCGCGAGAACAACTCGCCGTCGAAATGCGGCAATGGCAAAGCGCCTGCGGCCGCCGCCTGCCCCGCACCATGCTGGCCGGCCTGATTCCGCAACGCCTCGCAGATGTGCTTTGCCGCCTCGCAGGCATCGGCGAAACGCAAACCTGTGCCGTGCTGACCGCGGCACAAATGCATCACCTCATTGAAAGCCTCAAATCACTCCGATTTACCGTGCATCAGACGCGCGGCTTCAAAGAGGCGATGGTAACCGCCGGCGGCGTAAGCCTCGCCGAGGTCAATCCTGACACAATGGAATCGCGTGTGTGTCCCGGTTTGTTCATTGCCGGTGAAGTGCTCGATCTCACCGGCCCCAGCGGCGGCTACAATCTGCAGCTCGCATTTTCCACGGGCCGCCTTGCGGGTGTGAATATAGCCCGATCGCTCGCATCCGCCACACATGGCGCATAAAATCCGATCGGTCTTTACCGCTTGCACTCAAACTCACGTGTTGCGCATCAATGTGGTTGTTATGCATCAATTGCCAGCGTCCTATTCGGCGGCGGGCGGAAGCTCGTGCCCTGGGTCAGGCCGGTTACCGTCTCATGGCTTTGTTGCCTCGCCCCAGTGTGCTCCGGCAAATTCGGCGGGATGTTGGGCGTACCAGGCAAACAAAAGACAATAAGTTGTCGGGATGTGCAAAGGTGATAAAACCATCGCCGTGGTGGACTGCGGATAAACCCAGCACTGGTACGTTATCCGCTCGCCTGCAACGGTAAGCGTTCCATTGCGGCCGGCCAGCGGGTTGTCTTGGGGCGGCGCATGGGCTAAAAGGTCGGCAAAAGCCACAGGCTGCCAATGACCGTTGAGCTTCAGCAGCAGCAGCGGTTCCTTCAAGCGATAAATAGATCGGTTCCACCGTGGGTTGACCGGGTAACGCAACAAACCAGATTCAAAGTAGTACGCACCGTACGGGTCTTTACGATAGGCATCATACAGAGCGGGGTCGCCGGCGATCATGGTGGTGTTTGGATGCAGCTTTCGCCATACGCCCCACGGCACGACGCAGCAGGGCAGCGCATGGAGCGTTAGATGATTTGCGGCGGCTGGGCCGCTGATGGCCCGGCCCCCGATGCTGGTCCAGAGACTTTCATCCCTGGCCTGCGGTTGGTGGTCATAAATTAAAGCGTTGCCGTTGTATACCAGGCCGCTTTCGGCGAAGCGCAACATCTTGCCGCCGATTACGCGGTTCGTCACCAGTGAACTGTCGCAGGGGCCGTCGTAAATGACGGCAATGGGTTTGCCGCCCAGCGTGTCGTTGGCTATGCCATGCCAGTTAAGCATCTGCAGCGGATACGCTCGAGCCTGGCCGTTAATAACCACACCTATGACCCGCGAAGCCGCCACCACAAACCCACCGCTGTCGCGCAGCCGCTGATTGATTGCAGATACCTCGGCTACGCCAAGCACCTTGGGCTTGCGCAATGCCACGAGAAAGTTTTTGCACTGGCCGGATGCGAGCAGTTCGTGGCGCGGCACCAGCAGCGGGTGAAGGTTAAAGCCGTAGCTCGAAACATGCTTGCCATCGCCCACAATATGTACGATGTGCCCCTGAATGATGGGGATAATCACATCTTTAATTAAAGCGCCAGCGGTGAGCACCAATAGCAGGGCGATGATCCAACCACCTTGACCAAGCCAATGGATGACGCGACCAGCGAGCCTGCGGTGCTCATGCGACGTAGATGTTGCCTGTTGAGACGTCTGCGGGAATGGCGGCTGGGAGGGGGCATTAGCTGTAGGTTTCATGCCATGGCACCAAGAGGCGGTACGAGCAATTTACTGCCCGGCCGGCGTTAATTGCACGGGTGCGGTTGCCATTGGAGCCGCCGATACCACAGTCGCGTGAACCGGTGTGTGGCAAACCAGAAGCAGCACGAGCAGCGCCGGCAAATATAAAACGCTGGCTAAGAATACTCTGCGGGCGCTTTCGCGGGTGTGATCGGCCGCAAGTCGCAACCCCTGCACCAGCAGCAGCAGGCCCAGCACGGTGGCCAGCGGTGCATACCAGCCGCCCGCCACGCCAAAAAAGGCCAGTCCAAGCGTTACCGCAATGAGCAGCACGCTGTAGAGTACAATCATCAGGCAGGTAATGCGCCCGCCGGGGTCTATGACGGGCAGCATGCGAAAGCCGCCGCGAATGTAATCATCACGATACAGCCACGCCAAGGCCAAAAAGTGCGGAATTTGCCATACAAATAACACCGCGCCAAGCAGCCACGCCGCCGCCGTAAGTCGCCCCGTGGCGGCGGCCACACCCATCATGGGTGGAATGGCTCCGCAAATGGCTCCGACCAATGTGTTGAGCGTTGTTCGCGGCTTTAGCGGCGTGTAGATGAAGGCGTAAATCACCAGATTGGCCGCCCCCAGCGCCGCCACCAGCGGGTTGACCAGTACAAGCAGCAAGCCCGCGCCGCTCACGGCCGTTACGATCGCGAAAATCAGGGCGCTGGAGCGGCTCAACTCGCCGGCGGGTAAAGGGCGCCGGCATGTGCGGTTCATGCGGCTATCTGGCGCAACTTCCAATATTTGGTTGATTGCCGCAGCCGCCGCCGCCAGCAGCCAGGTGCCCAACACCGTCCAAAGCAACAACAGCCAGTGGTGCAGGCCCGCGGTCGAAATGGCAAAGCCTACGCCCGTGGTAATAACAACCATGGCGGTGAGGCGGATTTTGGCAAGCTCCGCCAATAGCGAGCACTTCGCCGCCAACGTGTTGGCTCTTACGGCTGCGACCGTACTGTTCGCCTCGGCCAAATGGGGAGTGGAACAAATATCGTTGGTGCTCATTAAGCCTGTCTTTCATACTGGTGGGCCGCGGCGCCACGCCGCCAACACGGGCTTTTAGGCCCTTCACGGTTCGGTATTTTGACTGCCCTGTGGTACAAGTGCCCGCCCAACCGCATTACGGATTGTAAGCCGCGTTTGCCCAAGCCCAAGGCCTTGGTGGCACTTCCCGGCAACCAAGGCACAATATTACATCCCAGCGCGGCTCCGCCGCAACCAAAAGGAAGGGATGGAAAGTGCTCGCCTCTATCGCCGGCGGGGCGACTTGTCT
>JBMFVX010000159.1:0-5911 GCA_049965775.1 Phycisphaerae bacterium | reverse complement strand
TTGTCGGCGGCAGCCCAGAGGGTAGCCTCAAAGCCAAGAGGGCTGGAACCGCCGACATCGGTCGCCTTGCGTGCTTTGGCCATGCATACTCCTTGAAGCAAAATGGGCATCTATGCCAAGCAGGATGATAGCCCGTGCTCGGTGAGCGGGCAATTGGATGGGGGCAGCGCGGCCTGCGGGCTGTGGTAATTTTCCGGGCGGGCTTAAAAACTTTGCACAACATGGCCCAATCGCGGCTAGGGCAACGCTGTTTTCTGGATAAAAGCGGGTGGGGATCCCGAATGCATTCGGGACGCCCCCGGAGCCGCCCGGAGAAATTGCCGCGCCCTTACAATGCGCCTGCCCGAGATGATTTGGATTTTTTGAAGCATTGTGAATAATATCCACAATGTGACAATCGCCTGTTTTTCTGGAGTGTGTATGCGACCAACCTCGTGTTTGCGCAAGTGGATGGCCAATCTCCTTATATCACGAGGCTCACGGGTGCACTACCCTGCACCCCTTTTTGCACTGCTTTTGGCGACACTATCCATCGGCGGTTTAGTCGCCTTTGCTGCACCGCTTAAAATTGCGCTGATATCCTCCGGGTCGTTTACCGATGGCGGTTGGAATCAGGCCGGCAAGGTAGCCATGCTTAAGCTCAAAAAAGATCTGCACGCGCACATATCCACGGTAGATCACGTTTCGCCCGTGCGGGCCGTGGATGTCATGCGCGATTATGTAAGCCAAGGGTACAACCTTGTTATTGGCCATGGGTATGAGTTTTTGGTGCCCGCGCGCGAAACCGCGGGCATGTCCAAGCATACACATTTTGCCGTATGCGGAGCGGATGTGGCTGCACCGGGCATTGCAACGCTTGATTTTGAATTATCGGGTGCATCCTATCAGCTTGGCGTATTGGCCGCCTTAAAAAGCAAGACCGGAAAACTTGGTTTTATCGGGGGTGAAGCCATACCATCGGTAACGGCCTGCTACCGCGGCTTTGTTGCCGGCGCTCGCAGCGTCAACTCGCATATCAAGGTGGCACAGGCTTATACCAGTTGGGATCAACCGGCGCTGTCCAAAAGCCAGGCTGAAGCGTTTATTCAGCAGGGCATTGATGTCATCTATCAAAATGTAGATGCGGCAAGCCCGGGCGTGTTTGAGGCCGTCGCTGCGGCCAATCGCGCCGGCCATCAGGTTTGGGTTTTCGGCTGCAACAGCGATCAAAACCATAACCCGGCCGCTTCCCGATATACGCTGGCGAGCGCTGTTATACGGCTCGACCGAGCCTTTGAGACTCTGGCCAAAAGCGTACAACATCATAAGTTTGTGGCAGGCGTGCATCGCGAAGGCCTTGCCAACAACGTATGTGTGGTGATGGTGCATCGTAAGCTTATCGGCACGGTCATAACGCCCGCCATGCTCAAGGCCGTAGAAAAGGCCGGTGCGCAACTACGAGCGGGCAAAATCACCATTTCTCCCAGATAGTCACAGCTGCCTGCGGACGATTCCGTTATGGTTTTATCCGTGTGATAATGCACCTATGCCACTACCGCCCACCAAGACTTTATCCTCGCCCTTGTTGCAACTCACCGGCATTGGCAAACGGTTTGGAACGGTCCAAGCACTGCATGATGTTTCGATGGAGATAAACGCGGGCGTGGTGCACGGTGTGCTGGGCGCCAATGGCGCCGGTAAATCTACCCTCATGAACATACTATTCGGCTTGCTGCAGCCCGACAGCGGCGCTTTATATATACACGGCAAACCGGTGCGCATTGCCTCGCCGCGGGCGGCAGCAAGGCTGGGCATTGGCATGGTGCATCAACACTTTATGCTTTCGCCGCAGCTTACCATTCTGGAAAATATTGCGCTGGCTGTGCAGCGCGGGCCCGGGTTTTTAAAACGTCGCCATGTCGCCAAGCTGATCGGCGAGAGTTGCGATCGCATGGGCTGGAAGTTGAAGCTTGATGCCAAAGTCGAACAGTTGGATGTGGGCCAGCAGCAGCGTGTCGAAATCATCAAGGCGCTGTGCACCGGCGGCCGAATGCTCATACTTGATGAGCCAACCGCTGTGCTCGCACCACAGGAAGTGCAGGCTCTGCTGCAGTCTATGCAGGTATTGGCCAAGCAGAACATGGCTGTGGTTTTTATCAGCCACAAACTGGCTGAAGTAACGCAAGTATGCCAAAAGCTCAGTATCCTGCAAAAAGGTCGGCTCGTTTTCGATGGTGCCGCTGCGATTGACCATCACACCATCACCCAATACATGATGGGCAGCGACGTGGGAGTTGTTGAGCGGCCCAGCCCACCCAACCGCGGCCCGGTGCGATTGCGCGCCGCAAAGGTGCGCGTGGCTGATCGTACCGGAGCGCAAGACCTTTTAACCGATATTTCATTCGATTTGCACGCCAGCGAAATCCTGGGCATTGCCGGCGTTGATGGCAATGGCCAAGGCGAGCTCTTTGCGGCGCTTTTGGCTCTGCGGCTGCCTGCGGCCGGCGACATTACCCTCAATGGTATTTTACAAAACCAGATGCCGCGCCATCTTTGGGCCAGACAATTCGCTGCCATACCAGACGACCGTCAGGCCTGGGGCTTGGCCATGTCGCTGTCTGTTTTGACCAATTTGCTGCTCAAAGGTTACGACGATACGGACATATCGCCCCACCATTGGATACGCCCCCGCCGCTGGCGCACACACGCCGACAACCTTCTGCGGCGGTTTAATGTTCGCAGCCAGGATGTAGGTGGACCGGTATGGCAGCTATCGGGCGGCAATCAGCAGAAGGTTGTGCTGGCCCGAGAAGTCGGCCGCAAACATCAGGTAATTGTGGCGTTCAACCCAACCCGCGGTTTGGACGTACAAGCCACCACATTTGTTTTTGATCAATTGGTACAGGCCAGACAGGCGGGGGCCGGTGTTATGCTTATTAACAGCGACCTTGATGAGCTTTTGGCCATCAGCGATCGTGTCATGGTGCTTTACGAGGGTAAACTCTCTGCAACGTCCTGGCCGCATTGCTCGCGTGAAGATATTGGCCGTATGATGATTGGAGCAAAGCCTTAATGACGCAGCCTCCATCAACACCGCCTCGGATTAATCTTGGCGATAGTTCGCCGCGGAAGCCCGATGGGTTTGCTATGGGTGACGCTTCTTCATCAGCTTCGTCCGCGGCGGAGCATCCCATTCCACGCCCGCCTCGTGTGTGGTTTAACGCTATGATCCCGATATTGGCAAGCATGCTGGCGCTGACATTGGTGGTGGGCGGGCTAAGCTTACTCGGATACCCCGCCTGGGGCCTGGTGCGCCGATGGGTGCACGGAGCCGTGGGCAATCACATACAGATAGCCGCGAGTTTGGCCAGCGCCTGTCCTCTGCTGCTTACCGGGTTGGCCGTTGGTGTGGCCTTCAAAAGCGGCGTACTCAATATTGGAGCCCAGGGCCAGTACCTGCTTGGCGCAGTAGCGAGTGTTGCCATTGCCACACGCTTTGCACCGCCCCTGCCGCCGCCAGCCATCATTTTACTATCCATCGTTGCCGGCATCACAGCCGGTGCGTTGTGGGCCGGTGTCGCCTGGGCGCTGGAGCGCTACCGCGGCGTACCTATTGTGCTCTCGACCATTTTGCTCAACTTTGTGGCTGCGTACCTGACAACCGCCCTGCTGCACGGCGTGCTGCAGGCCAAAGGCACATCCGCACCGCAAAGCGCCGAACTCGGCCCGGGCTTGTGGCTGCCTGTTCTTATAAAGTACACCAATTTGCACTTGGGCGTGCCCATCGCATTTGGGCTGGCAGTCATTGCATGGTTCGTGCTGCGTCGCACCACCTTCGGCTTTGAGATGCTCATTGCTGGAGCCAATCCGCAAGCCGCGGCACTGGCCGGCATGGCGATTGGCCGCCGACGTGCAGAGGTGATGCTTATCAGCGGGGCATTGGCCGGCTTGGCCGGGGCCTTTCAAGTGCTCGGCATTGCGCATTTTATGACCAGTTCTTTTGGCAACTATGGCTACGCGGGGATTGCCGTGGCGTTGCTGGGCTGGCTGGATCCGCTGGGCATTGCGGCTGCGGCACTCTTTTTTGGAGCCCTGGACACCGGCTCGCAGGTTGTTGAAGAAAGCTCGCTGGAGTTGCCCCACAATATGGCGGATGTCGTTAAAGCTATCGTTATTTTGGTTACGCTGCTGCTGGCTGGCTGGGCCGCGCGGCGTCGGTTAAAGCAGCGGCAAGGCGATTAGGCACAGGAATATTAAGGACCGTATGAGCACCGCTCATGTATCGCTGTTCACTTTTATCTCGCGGCAGGCGGTGCTGGCCGCAGTGCCTATGATTTTGGCTGGAACA
The DNA here is from genome assembly GCA_049965775.1 of Phycisphaerae bacterium. GTDB lineage: Bacteria > Planctomycetota > Phycisphaerae > WQYP01 > WQYP01 > JABEVB01. The sequence goes on along the minus strand of JBMFVX010000159.1, from coordinate 1,584 downwards.
GGCGAGCTTCTGGCCGAAACCGCCGGGGTTATTAACATCGGCATTGAGGGAGTGATGTTGCTCGGCTGCATTTGCGCGTACTTGGCTGCGGCAACGACCGGCAGCGGCGCACTGGGCCTGCTCGCAGCCATTGCCGCCGGATTAATCGCCGGAAGTCTATTTGCATTGGTAACCGTTATTGGCCGTGCCGACCAGATTGTCGCCGGAGCGGCGATGAACCTGCTGGCCGTGGGTGTCAGTGGCTCCGCCTGGATGCTTTTTCAAAACGCACGCGCAAACGCCAACCTTCCCACCAGCCTGCCGCGGGGGGCCGGCTTTGCAGCTTTTTCATTTGCCTGGGCGGATCACATTCCGTACTTTGGCCCGGTGCTGTTGCACCAGTATGGGCTTTTTTATGCCGCTTTACTGCTGGCAACATTGGCTGCCATTGCATTGCGCTATACGCGGGCCGGGGTGATCCTGCGGGCGCTGGGCGACTCACCGGAAGCGTGCGAAGCCGCCGGCGTAGGCGTCAAGCGCTGGCGTTTTGGGGTGCTGCTGCTGGCCGGAGCCTGTGCCGGCGCGGCCGGAGCCTACCTGAGCATCATGCGAACACACACCTTCGCGAGCGACATGACCGGCGGCCAGGGCTTTGTCGTCCTGGCTCTGGTCATTTTTGGCCGCTGGCGTGTTTGGGGGCTTGTGGCCGGCTGTCTGCTCTTTGGAGCGGTCAATAGCCTGCAGCAATCATTGCAAACCCTGCGCTACACGCAACACAGTGCCATTATGCACGCATTGGCCAGTCTACCCTTCGAATTATTCCAGATGCTGCCGTATGTGGTGGCTCTTGTCGCTCTGGCAATTTTATCGCGATCCGCCCCCGGCCCGCGCTGTCTGGGCGTGGCCTGGCAGAAATGACGCATGATCACTATGACCGGGCAGAGCAACGTCCGCGATCAGAGGCACGGCGCACCAGCGGCATATCGCCACCGCCCTGGCCGCTACGCCAACCCTCAACACATTTATGCAATCAACCCGATTCACATCGGCGGTTGATAATGTCCTGTGTTTCACTCATCTGCAATACAAAAATAAAAAAGGGGCGACGCGCCTTGCGCGTGTCGCCCCGGGTGTTGGGAGGTTATTGGAGGAGAAGGAGTTTGATGTTGTTACCGCTATCAGGCGCTCTTGCGGCGGCGACCCAGCAGCAGGCCTGCGCCGCCAATCGCCAGCATGCCCAGCGTGGCCGGCTCTGGCGCGGCATTATTGGTGCTGACGCTCAACGTCGAAAGCAGGATGGATTTGTCCAAGCCCTTCTGGTCGTTGGCCGTGATGGTGAGGTACGGATCGGCCAAGCTGAAATCGCTAAGCAGGAACGTGTTGGGCGTCGTCGTCGAATGGTTAATAATCTCATCGGTGCCGATGGTGCCCAGCGTGCTGGAAGCAAACGCATCGTAGGTCAGCTCTGCCGAATAGCTTTTAGCATATTTGCGGGCGCGGGGCGGCGGTTGGGCTGGGCAAGCCGTGACGCAGCAGTCTATGGCTCAGCAGTTCGGTGCGAGCGGACGGGTGGGCGAACGTGCGGGTTCAGTGATTCCTGGGTGT
>JBMFVX010000158.1:0-6056 GCA_049965775.1 Phycisphaerae bacterium | reverse complement strand
GACCTGTTGTCTCACATCTGCGGGTAATGCCTTTCGCCACCACTGCACAAATCAGCTTCAGTCAAGCGGTTTAAGACAACGCAACCGGCTCACGCAACCGGCTCTGCTCTTGCGGTTTCTTGCAGTGAAATATATAATAACCATTATTGCGACGCACTGTGGGACTGTCCGACCGAAAAGTCGTGAACGATTAGGATATTTCTTTGATGATGGCGATCCAAATGTCTGTACGCTGCGAATAATTCCTGCGGAACACCTCGCATCAGGAAGTCTGGTAAAGGGAACCGTTGAATTGGAAATCGAGTAATATTGATGCAACTGCAAGAATTAGATTGCGATCGTTTACATTGATCAGTATTTAGCAGGTCTGTTTCCTGGAGATTCCAGTTGTTTATAAACACAGTGCTGGCGGCCGCAGCAACGATGCAACCACATTCAGATGCGATCATCCATCTTCATGCCATTGATATCTTCATTTTGATTATTTACCTGCTATTTGTGATCGGTATTGGTGTTATAACGGGCAAAGGACACCAGACCAGCGAAGATTTTTTTCTCTCTGGCCGGCGCATTCCGGCGTGGATTACCGGGCTGGCCTTCATTTCCGCCAATCTCGGTGCACTGGAAGTTATGGGAATGTCTCAGCAGGGTTATGAATATGGGATGATGACCTGCCATTATTATTGGTTGGCGATTCCCGCGATGGTATTTATGGGTATTGCGATGATGCCCTTTTTTTACGGCAGCAAAGTCCGCAGCGTGCCGGAATTTTTGAAGAAGCGATATAACGAGGGCGCACGGTTTATCAACGCCTTTACATTTGCCATATTCACCCCGGCCATTTCCGGCATAAGCATGTATGCGCTGGCGGTGGTGATGCAGGACTTTCTGGGATGGCATTTTACCCCCAGCGTATGGTGTTCGGCGGGGGTGGTGCTGGTATATACGTTCCTGGGCGGATTGACGGCCAGCATTTATAATGAAGTACTGCAGTTTTTCCTTATCGTGCTCGGTATTGCGCCGATGACGATTATTGCCTTAATCGCCAATCACGGCTGGATGCATTTTAAGAACTGGTTGGCCACGCATTCTCTGCCGTTTCTGACGCCTGATCAGATTGCCGTGGCTGCCACCCGGCCCGCGGGGGCGGGACCGCAACTTCCCGGCAGTCAGTGGCTGCACACATTTTATCACACGTTGACGCCGAATAATCCCATGCACATCACCTGGCCCGGCATTGTCCTCGGCTTGGGTTTTGTACTTGGATTTTCATACTGGTGTACGAACTTTCTGGTGGTGCAGCGTGCTTTGGCCGCCAAGGATATGAATTCCGCCCAGCGAACCCCTCTGCTCGCTGCCTTTCCTAAAATGCTCTTCCCCTTTATTGTCATTCTTCCCGGCGTGCTGGCCCTACCGCTGCTGCCGCATTTATATGCGGGAAATGCTGTAATCAACGGCCACATTATTCCACCTACCGAATCATACAATAATGTCATGCCGCTGATGATGGCAAAATATTATCCCGCCGGTTTGCTCGGGCTGGGGCTGACGGCTTTAATGGCATCGTTTATGTCCGGCATGGCGGGAAACGTCACGGCCTTCAACACCGTGGTTACCTATGATTTATATGCCGTATTTATCCGTCCCAACGCCCCGGACAAACACTATCTATGGGTTGGCCGCATTTTGACTTTTGGGGGCGTCGCTATCAGCGTCGGCTTCGCGTATGTGGTGCGGCATCAGTCGGGAATCATGGGGTATACACAGACGATATTCGGCGTGGTCAACGCGCCATTGATCGCGGTATTTCTATTGGGCATGTTTACCTCGTTTACCACGCCCGCTGGCGGTCTGTGGGGTTTGCTGGTGGGAACTGGAACATCGCTGACATTGTGGATATTCCGCTCCTATCCGGGCCTGCCGCTATGGCATCACTACAACAACAGCACCTCCGGAGCGTTCTGGGGCGCTCTGTGGTCATTTTGCGCCGGCGCGGGCGCTACGGTACTGGTCAGTCTGATTACTAAAAAGAAGAAAGATGAGGATCTGGTCGGGTTGGTCTATCAACTCACGCCTAAACCGGAAAAAGATCATGATATTCCCTGGTGGAAAAAGCCCGTTGTGCTGGGTATTCTCGCTCTTGTATTGACAGTGCTGCTGAACTGGTGGTTTTGGTAGAAGTTTGAGAGTGCTGTGTTACCGGGAGGTTTGATCGTTGGCCCGTAAATCACAAGCGATTCGCACATCACTGGCTGCGGAAAAATTGCGCCGAGAAATTCGGAATTTTGAGCCGCCGCGCGGAACCGTGGCATTGTGGTGGTTCGGTCAATCTGGTTTTGTCATCAAGCTGGCTGGAAGAATTATTTATCTGGATGTATTTTTCACACCGATCCCGGAACGTGCTGTGCCATCACTACTCAAGACAGACCAGGTGGATCATGCCGACATTATCTGCGGCACGCATGACCATCTGGATCATATTGACCGCCCATCCTGGCCGGCGCTGGCCAAGGCCTCGCCAACCGCAATATTTGTGGTACCGAAGCTGGTTCGCCGGGAATTGATACACGACTTGGGAATTTCGGCGGATCGGATGATTGGGGTGGATGTAAAAAAGTCCGCGCGGATCGGCCCTATTACCATAAGCGCCATTCCCGCCGCACACGAATTTATTGATTGCGACAAGAAAACCGGACTCCATCCCTTTCTCGGTTATGTCATCAAGGGCGATGGATGGACTATTTATCACGCCGGTGATACGTGTGTGTATGAGCATATGCATGATTATCTGCGGCGGATCAAGCCTGATCTGATGTTGCTCCCTATAAATGGGCGCGATGCCCGCAGATTTAATAGCGGCTGTATTGGAAATATGACTTTTCAGGAAGCGGTGGATCTCGCGGGTGCCATTCGCCCTGGACTGGTAGCTCCGATCCACTTCGACATGTTTGAATTTAACGCCCAGGATCCCCGGTGCTTCATAGAATATCTGAAGGCTAAATATCCCGCTCAACGAGGGATCGTGTTCAAACGCGGCAAATTAACTTTGTTGAAAAAATCGGGGAGAAGCGGTGTAGAGGTTGCCTGATCCGCCCGGGTCGAAAACCGCCTGCCTCTCATTCGCTTTTTAGCATATGAAAAGCGATTTTTAATAGGGCTAAAGGAATTATTTTGGATCAGCGCTGAGCCATTCAAACTTTATTTTCTTGGAAGGAATAACATGCCAAACTGGAAATCAGATACGGAGCTTTTTAACCTTTGCCGCAAGGAGCTTTATACTGCCGTTGTCGGAGACATCATGGACATCATGGGATATGGCAGACAATTTTTGCCGCCGAACCTGCAACCGCTCCGCCAAGACATGATTGTTGTCGGCCGCGCTATGCCCGTGGTGGAGATGGACGACCAAGGTGGGGAAGGCCCCGGCCGCACCGCCGACCTGCTCAACCGCCCCTTCGGCCTGATGCTCAAAGCCCTGGATTCGCTGCAGCCCGGTGAGGTGTATATCTGCTCCGGTTCTTCTCCGAGCTATGCTCTCTGGGGTGAACTGATGAGCACGGCTGCGCGCAATCGCGGCGCGTTGGGAGCGGTTGTCAATGGCTATTCACGCGATACGCGCGGTATTCTGGCGTTAAATTTTCCGGTCTTTTCCATGGGGCGATATGCTCAGGATCAGCGCCCTCGCGGCAAAGTGGTGGATTTCCGCTGCCGGATTAAGGTGGGGGACGTGCTGGTTAATCCCGGTGACGTTATCTTCGGCGATATGGATGGCGTGTGCGTGGTGCCGCGCGACATTGAGGTGGAGGTTTTCACCAAAGCGATGGAGAAGGCCCATGGTGAGCGAACTGTCTTTGAGGCTATTAAAAATGGCATGTTGGCCCAGGAAGCCTGGGATCGCTTTGGTATTCTGTAATAAGCTTACACAATCCAATGAATTCCGTAAAAATGATTAGTATGAAGGAGATTACACCAGATGAAAATTACTGATGTTCGAGTCTGGCTTGTCGAAGGTGTTAAATACAACTGGACTATGATGAAGGTTTACACCGACACCGGTCATACGGGCGTGGGTGAAGCCACTAATTGGCCGGGCAGCCCGATCATTGAGGCGGCGGCACAGCATGTCGGCCAGCGCGTTATCGGGTTGGATCCGATGCGCACGGATTTCATCTGGACCAAGCTTTATCGTGATCTGAACTGGATTGGGCCAACCGGTGCCAGTATGTGCGCTATCAGTGGTCTGGATATGGCGTTGCTGGACCTTAAGGCCAAGGTTCTTAACGTCCCGATGTATGAATTAATGGGAGGTGCTTTCCGCACGGAAATTCTGTTATACGCCAACTACTGGTTCACCGGTGGAGGCCACACCTCAGAAGATTATGCCAAACAGGCCCGGCGCGTTAAGGATATGGGCTTTACCGGTCTCAAGTTTGATCCGTTCCAACACACAAATTATCTCTACGGTACCGACCTTGCCACTAATCTGTCGCTTTCACGCGAGCAGCAGGACCGCGCAGTAGCCGTCACCCAGGCCGTGCGCGACGCTGTAGGTCCGGACCTTGAGATCATGCTGGAAACACATGCCATGCTTAATGGTCAAATGGCGGTACAGATGGCGGAACGTCTTGCCCCCATTGGCATGACCTGGTACGAGGAACCCGCCGGCCCCGAAACCGCCGAGACACTTTTGGCTCTGCGACGGCGTTTACCCGGCGGTGTTTCCATCTGTGTTGGCGAGCGGCACTATACACGGCATGGATTTCGCAGAGTTCTGGAGAACCACATTTGCGATATTATCATGCCTGATATAACCCGTTGCGGCGGCCCCAGTGAGATGAAGCGAATCGCCACAATGGCGGAAGCATACAACGTGCTGGTGGCACCGCATAACCCCAACGGCCCGCTCAGCACGCTGGCCAGTGGGCATGTCTGTGCGGCTATTCCCAACTTCTTCCGCCAGGAGTTTATGGTCAACGATGTGCCGTGGCGTGATGCGGTACTTACCCATCCGATTGATGTGCGTCAGGGGATGCTGCATTTGTCAACGCGACCGGGATTGGGGGTAGATTTGATCGAATCTGAAATGCTAAAGCATCCGGGAATCCGGGAACTCAATAAACGTGAAAACTTTTACGTATAGGAACAAGCATGTCCATCAAAATTGATCTTTCCGATAAGCGGGCGATCGTCACCGGTGTGTCCAGCGGCATCGGTGCGGCTATTGCCAAAGTATTGGCGGCGGCGGGTTGCGATGTTGCTGGATGCGGCACCCGTTCCGCCGACAGTCCTGAAGCGGTGCAATTTAAGAATTCTGTGGAGCAAGCAGGCCGCAGAGCATTTTACCTGCAGACGGATTTGCGGGATTCCGGTCAACTAAAGACATTTACCGCCCACGCTGTCCAATGCCTGGGTGGAATTGATGTGCTGGTATCGAATGCCGGTCGCAATGTTTTTCGTGGCGTGGAAGGCTGTACGGAAGGCGACTGGAACGATTGCATGGAATTGGACCTGACATCCCATTGGCGGCTTTGTCATGCGACTGCCGGTAACCTGCGATCCGGGCGATCACCGGTAATAATCATCATTTCTTCAAATCACGCCTACTCCACCATTCCCGGATGCTTTCCATACAATGTCGCCAAGGCTGGCCTCACGGCTATGGTGCAGTCCTTGGCCATTGAATTGGGACCTCTGATCCGGGCGGTGGGTATTGCACCGGGTTTTATTGATACTCCCGGAAATGATGTGTGGTTTCAAAGTTTTCCCGATCCGGCGGCCGAGCGGCGGCGTACGGAAAATCTGCATCCCGTCCATCGCTTGGGCACCCCGGAGGAAATTGGCGCGTTCTGCGCCTTTCTGGCCAGTAGCCATGCCGCTTTTATGACTGGAGTGACTGTATTGATTGACGGGGGTCGCTCGGCTTTAATGCAGGATTCAAACCTGTGAGTGTTGTTTTGCCGGTCCTTATATTCATGTTGCTTATACCTCCCACGGCCAAAATTTGAAGGCTTTATTGCAGTGTGATGGTGAGATACTCCGATGATAGGTAATACCGG
>JBMFVX010000157.1:0-6105 GCA_049965775.1 Phycisphaerae bacterium | reverse complement strand
CGGGCGGTCAGCCGGCTGCGCCGGTAACGCAGACATCTTGTCTGCATCGGCCCGAGTGTAGGATTCTGCGTTCCGCTTCAGCGCAAGGCAGGCAGCCAGCGCCTTGTACCCGACAAAAGCGACTGGGAATGCCAATAAAATCGGCATGATCCCGGGCCGCCCGGAAAAATTGCCACGCCCCCCGGTAACGATGCAACTGCGGCGGTTGTTTAGACCGGCGTATTCGCTTACTCTTACGCACTTTGGCAGCTTTAGCTAAGGAAACTCTATGCCGCGAATTTCGATTGCCCAGATGAACGAAGGCGACAGCATTCATCAGTCGTTCATTCTCACCAACAAGCAGCTTGGCACCACCAGCAGCAACAAGCTTTACCTCAAGGCGGACTGCAACGATGCCACCGGTTCGATTAATTGCCGCGGCTGGAACATCACGCGTGATCAGTATAACCGTCTGCCGAGCACGGGTTATGTAATGGTGCGCGGTCGCGTGGAAAATTATCAGGGGCATCTGCAGCTTGTGGCCGAGGAGATTGTCCGCATCACCGACCTGGCCCAGGTGAACATCGGCGAATTGCTGCGGCAAACGCAAAAAAGCGTGCCCGATATGCTGGTGCGGCTGCGAGCGATTATCGGGCAGATTAAGCATCCGGAAATTGCGGCGATTGTAAAGGCGTTTCTGGATGATGAAGAGTTCATGAAAAAATTCGCGCTCTCGCCGGCGGCGCAGAGTTTTCATCACGCGTGGATCGGCGGCCTGCTTGAGCACACGCTGGCCCTGCTGGAACTGGGCCTGGTGATCTGCCCCAGATACAAAGATATAGATCAGGATGTGGTGCTTGCCGGTTTGTTTTTGCATGACATCGGCAAGACCGCCGAACTCAGCTACGAATTTGGTTTTGACTACACCGACAAGGGGCGGCTCGTGGGGCATATTGTGCTCGGTACGCTGTGGCTTAACCAGCGGGCGCAGCAGATTGCTGCCGCCCGCGGCAAACCGTTCCGGGCGGATGTGCTGATGGCGTTGGAGCATATTGTGCTGTCGCACCATGGTGAGCCGGAGTTCGGCGCTGCGGTAACCCCGCGCACGCCGGAGGCCATACTGGTCAACATGATAGACAACCTTGACGCCAAAACGCAGATGGCGCTGGATGCCGTCGCCTCGCCGACGGAAGAGGGTAACTGGACTGATTTTCATCGGGCATTTGGCGGCAAGTTGTACCGGCCTTCAATATCGGCGGGTGGGGCGGAATAAGCTGTGCCGCGGCAGTGCGCCGGCGCGTCGTTTGCCGGTGCGGGCACACGTGCTGCAAGAGGAGTGTCATGGCAGAACCGGTGGTGGGCAAGAGCGGATTCAGGCGCGAAGTCGGCGTCATAGGCCTGCTGTATGCAAGCCTGGGCGGCATAGTGGGTTCAGGCTGGCTGCTTGGCCCGCGGAACGCGGCCATTGCGGCAGGCCCGCTGAGCGTTTTTGCATGGGTTTTTGGCGGGCTGGCGATTCTGCTGCTGGCGTTGGTATACGCCGAACTGGCCACCATGTTTCCGCGGAGCGGGGCGGTGGTGCACTTTCCGCAGCTTAGTCATGGCATATTTTTGTCGCGCATCTGGAGTTGGATATTATTTTTAGGCTATGTCGTCATTGCCCCGGTGGAGGTGGTGGCGGTAATGGCCTATGTGAACAGCATACCGCATGTGCACCGCTATTTGCCGGCGCTGATGCAGGCACACCGTCAAAGTATTACGTTGGTGGGCTTTTTGGTGTGCCTGGGGCTGCTGATATTTTTTACGCTTATCAACGCGTGCGGCATTAAATGGGCCATGCGCATCAATAATTCGCTGGGCTGGTGGAAGTTGACCATACCAGCCCTGGCGGCTGGGGTGTTGCTGTTTCAGGCGCACCATACCGGCAACCTGCATGTTTCGGCGGTGCACTTTGGCAGCCAATTCAAAGGCATATTTACCTCGCTGGCGACGGCGGGCGTCATTTTCAGTTACCTGGGCTTCAGGCAGGCGGTGGAATTGGCCGGCGAAAGCGCCAACCCCAAACGCAACCTCCCCATTGCGGTTATTGGATCGGTGCTGCTGGGGCTGGTGCTGTATGTGTTTTTGCAGTTGGCGTTCTTAATGGCGATTAATCCGGCCGAGTTAAAGCAATACGGCTGGGCGCACCTGGCTCAAATACCTAATTTTGGGGCTAAAACGGGGCCATTTGCGGCCTTGGCCGAAGCGCTGGGCTTGGGTTGGCTGGCCTGGCTGCTGTATGCGGACGCGGTTATTTCGCCTTCGGGCACCGGGTTTGTGTACACCACAACATCGGCGCGGGTGATTTCGGCCATGGGCGAAACCGGTCTGATTCATAACTCGATGAAAAAGCTCAACAAGGCGGGAGTGCCATGGGCGGCGAGTGTTTTGAGTCTGTTGGTGGGCATTATTTTTCTGTTGCCGCTGCCCTCGTGGAGCAAACTGGTGGGCTATATAAGCGGCGTGATGGCGCTGTCTTACGGTATTGGGCCGGTGGTGCTGCTGGCGCTGCGTAAAAGCCTGCCCGAATCGCAACGTCCTCGGCCGTTCAGGTTATGGTGGGCGCCGGTGCTGGCTCCGCTGTCGTTTATCATTTCAAATTTAATAATCTATTGGGGCGGGTTGACCAACAACAGCGTGCTCTTTGGCATTATTGGCGGGCTGTTGGTGCTGTTTTTGGCCTATCGGCTGTTGTTTGATCGTCCGGGGTTTGACGCGCTGCCGTGGCGGCATACCTGGTGGGTGCTGCCGTACTTTGGCGGGCTGTGGCTGTTGGATTACGTTGGTTCTCCAAGCATGGTGGGTGGGCGGGGCTGGTTTAAGTTTCCGTGGGATGTGCCGCTGGTTGCGGTATTCAGCATCGTGATTTTACTCGTGGCGCTGCGGTCTGCGATACCGGTTGAAGAATTGCAAAAGTATGTTGAAACACAGGAAATTGAATAACGCTTAAGAGGGTGACGCGGCTTGTGCGGTGGGTGGGTGGTATTGCATTGCGGCCTGCGGGCCGAATGACGGTAGATGGAATTTACGCGCCTGGGCAGCCAAATTGCGGGCCTCTTTTCAAAAAATGAGACGTTACAGGATCGCGGGTGTGCATCACGCATGTGACCAAGGTATAACTGGTGTGATGATTGCAGCAATACGGCAGATTGTTACCGTTTCAACGGCGGGTACGCTGGAGATAAAATCTCCCGAGTTGTCGCCGGGCACCCGGGCCGAAGTGATCGTCCTGCTTGAAGCTGCTCCCGCACACCTTAAAAGCGCTCAACTCCTGGCCACCCTGGATGCCCTGCAAAAAAGCCTTTCGTTGACTACAAGCGTGGCCGCTGAATGGAATGAGCAATCGCGCCAAAGCCGTAGTTGCTTCGGAAGAGACGAATGATCCTTGTTGATGCCAATTTTCTCATAAGCTCTATGGTGCCGAACAGCGCCGCAGATTGCGGCCTTGCGGGCCGGAATTGTCTCGATTTTGCTTTGAAAGATGGCCTTTTTTAATAGGCTTTTTGTATCGCTTGACACTTGGGCGCATCGCAGGTAATCTTTTATTTGTTGTGACGGTTGCATCTTTGGGTGCGGCGGTTATGATGCTGCGGCGGTGGTGCTTATAGACGTGCTGCAGTGGGGATAGATTTAGAGAATTAATAAGGGCGGGTTAAGAGACGGACGAAAAAATCTTTTGTGTGTGCTTGACACGATTGATTTTGTCCGATAGAATACTGTGCTAAGGTTTGGGGTGTGGTTAGCACGCCTCAAAATGAATCGCCAGGCTGTAAGCCAACCGCAAAAATGGTTGCAGGCTTGGCAGGTGTGGTAAGCCGAAAATTGCTTACCGGTTTGGAATGCAAAAGGAGCTAAACGATTGCCAATCACATCACGGGTTGTAAACATCCAATTGATGTGTGCAGCATAAAGCTTTCTGCTTGATATGGAACCCACCTAAAGGGTCCGGTCGGCAGGGGCCGCTGGACCAACCCAAAAATATAAACGAACGCGCTTCAGGTAGCCCGCACCCGGTCAAACAAGGCTGGTAACAAACCTGTCTTATTTGGGCGAGTGCCGACAACCTGATGGAATTTTTGTCGGCGTTCTTTGACAATTGAAGATTGCGTGATGTGGTAAAAAGACAACTCCACATCCAAACTTGAGTGCTCATAAGTGCAAGCGCCAAGTAGCGGCCATTCACCAGGGTGGCGGCGAACGGGGCTTGTGGGTATGGGCGTCAAGAGCGCTAAAAAATTAACTGTGTTCTACCCATTGAACACAGTTACCAAAGTTACTCAAGTGGATTGGTCGTCTCGGCTTCGCAAGAGGCCGGGATAATTGGTTCTGGAAGAGGTTGATGTGATGCGGACGAAAGTCGGCAAAGCGTTGACCGGTCCAAAATCAATGTGGCCAAGCTACTAAGGGTATACGGTGGATGACTTGGCGTACAGAGGCGATGAAGGTCGGTGTAGCCTCCGAAAAGCTCCGGGAAGCTGGCAAACAAGCGATGATCCGGAGATAACCGAATGAGGAAACTCATTTACGGCCCGCTGAATGCATAGGCGGGTGCGAGCGAACGCAGGGAACTGAAACATCTAAGTACCTGCAGGAACAGAAAGAGAAATCGATTCCGTCAGTAGTGGCGAGCGAACGCGGAAGAGCCCAAACCGGGGGTAACCCCGGGGTTGCGGGCCTCAATGTGAGAGCTGCGTGGCTATTCGAACCGTCTGGAATGACGGGCCAAAGCGGGTGAAAGCCCCTTAGAAGAAAGCCGCAAAGCCTCTAGAGGTACCAGAGTAGCGCGAGACTCGTGAAATCTCGTGTGAATCCGGGCGGACCACCGCCCAAGGCTAAATACTCCTGTACGACCGATAGTGAACCAGTAGGGCGATTGAACGTTGAAAAGCACTGCTACTAGCAGAGTAAAAAGCACCTGAACCCGTATACCTACAGACCGTGGAAGGGCTAGTGCCGCAAGGCCGCCTGACCGCGTACCTTTTGCATAATGGGCCGACGAGTTATCGTTCACGGCAAGCCTAAGGTCCTACGGACTGCAGGCGAAGGGAAACCGAGGCTGAACAGGCCGCTTAAGTCGTGGGCGATAGACCCGAAACCACGTGATCTACCCATGGGCAGGTTGAATGAAGCCTAACCGCTTCAGGAGGACCGCTAGACGTGACCGTTGAAAAGGTCTGTCGTGACCTGTGGGGAGGAGTAAAAGTCTAATCAAACGTGGAGATATCTGGTACTCCTCGAAATACCTTTTGGGGTAGCCTCGTGCTATATCAAACCGGGGGTAGAGCTACTGAATGAAGTCAGGGGCCCGCAAGGCTGCCTGCTTCAATCAAACTCCGAATACCGGTGTGAGTTCCACGGGAGTAAGACCTGGGGGGATAACCTCCTAGGTCAAAAGGGAAACAACCCTGATCGCCGGCTAAGGTCCCAAAGAGTGTCTTAGTTATAGAGGAAGTTTTATTTCTGTGACAGCCAGGATGTTGGCTTAGAAGCAGCCACCATTTAAAAAGTGCGTAATAGCTTACTGGCCGAGAAGTAAAGCGCCGTAAATGAACGGGAATAAGACATTCACCGAAGCCGCGGGTTCTTAATTGAACGGTAGAGGAGCGTTGCTGTCAGCATTGAAGGTTGATCGAAAGAACAGCTGGAGCGTCAGCAAGTGCGTATGTCGGCATGAGTAACGATAAAGCAGGTGAAAATCCTGCTCGCCGTAAGTCTGAGGTTTCCTGGGGAAGGTAAATCCGCCCAGGGTTAGTCGGGTCCTTAGCCGAGGCCGAAAGGCGTAGACGATGGACAGCGGGTTAATATTCCCGCACCGTACGTAAAGGTTTGATGGAAGCGTGACGCTGTAACAGAGTCGGTCGCCCGGCTAGACGTGGGCGTGCCGCAAGGCCGAGACCGTTTTGATGTTGAAGCCGGCAAAGTTGCAGCCAAGAAAAACCGCTTTCTACGATACGTATGCCCGTACCACAAACTGACACAGGTAGACGAGGCGAATAGCCTCAGGCGCTCGAGACAACTCCCTTTAAGGAACTAGGCAATTTTCCCCCGTACGTTCGCAATAAGGGGTGCCCACATCGAAAGATGCGG
>JBMFVX010000156.1:0-6107 GCA_049965775.1 Phycisphaerae bacterium | reverse complement strand
AGCGTTGCGCGATCCATCCTCCTTATTATCGGACAATAACCACAAATGGTATCAGTTATTTATTTACAGGCCCTTAGTGGTTAACTCCCGTCGCCCATCTCGCTGGCCCGCAGGCCTTGCTACGTTTGTCTGATCCCTTGGCAATGGTATACCCCGCCGGGCGGCAGATTAATCGGTACCCATTGAAATGACACATGCTCAAAAATAGATTGATAATAGCGCAGATAATAGTAGGGCACTTCGGTGATGTTGCTGAAAAACCCGCCGGGTTTGAGATGATGTTTGACGGCGGCAAACATTTTATGGCGCACCGCCTCAGGCAGCGAGGGGGTACCTAAGCCGCTGACAAATGTGTCTACACCGCGTGCGCCGATGCCGCGGTCTTCTAAAATAGTCTTTAGGTCACCCACGTCGCCATGGACTATGTGCGCATTGGGCACCTCACGAAAGCGATCCCGTAAAATGCGCACAAAATCGCGATCGCGTTCAATGGCGACAAAGGTGGTTTGCGGCTGCAGGCGGCGAATAATTTCCATCGTGATCGGGCCGGTGCCTGCACCGAGTTCCACCACGGCTTGGGCGGTGCTCCAGGCGACCTGTCGCACACTGGCGGCGGCCATAAAGCGGCTGGATGGCCAGATGGATGCAATTTTAGTGCCATGGCGGAAGAACTTGCTCATGAAGAGAAAGTTGTGCCGCGCCGAAGCTTCGCCAATTGCGGAATCACCAGCCTGAGGCAGGCTGCCGGTGCTGGAGTCATCTGGTGCCATCGAAGTTTCCTGTGTATGCACCACAGAAGAGCGCACCGGGCATAGCCCGGAGACAACGCTGCAGTCTACAAGGCACTATAGCTTAACATAGCCGGCGATGCCACTGCGCCGCAGGCCGTAAACGGGATCATTTATTCTGCCCAGAATGCCGGCCCGCCATAACGCTCACTGCATGACAGAGGAATTATTGCGGGCGGCGATTCTGCGATGGGCATGCCGCTTTTGGCTCGCACCCGATCTCGCCGCTGCGCACAGGCGGAATTACATTTTGGTCCGGCCGGATATCGCATCTGAAAGTATAGCCTTATTGGAGTACTCTATCTGTGCACCGGTTGGCAGGCCGCGGGCCAGTCGCGTAATGTTGACGTTGGCATCGGTCAGGCGGCTTTGCAGATAAAGAGCGGTGCCGTCGCCATCCATGTTGGGATTGGTCGCTAAAATAATTTCACGCACAACCGGACGCCCTTCGGTGCCGCCGACGGCGATGCGTTCGAGCAGCGGCTCAATTGTAAGATGCTCCGGACCAATGCCGTCAAGAGGCGACAGGTGTCCGAGCAGAACATGGTAAACACCTCGATAAGCGCCGGTGGATTCTATCTGCAGCAAATCTTTCGGCTGTTCGACGATGCAGATCATGCCGCCGTCGCGTGATGCGTCTTCACAGATGTCGCAGAGTTGTGCTTCGCAGAGATTATAGCAGACGCTGCAGTGTCGAACCTGCGTCTTGACTGCGCGAATGGCGTCGCTCAGGGCCAACGCTTCGGCGGGGTCCGCCTTAAGCAGATGAAACACCATTCGCTCGGCCGAGCGGGCACCGACACCCGGTAGTTTTCCAAATAACTCCAGAAGCTGCTGAACTGAAGAGCTGTATGCAGTTTTTGATTTAGCCATGGATTTATACCTGAACAGGCAAAGACTTATCCGCCGACCTTAGGCCCGGCCGGCATTCGGGAGCATATTTTGCATGGCGCCGAGGTCTACATCGCCGGCGATTTCCTTCATTTGCCGGGCAATTTCGTTGCGGGCGCCGGCCATGGCCTGCTGTACAGCTTCGAGCGCAGCGCGAGCCAGCACATCGGTGCTTTGGCCCGCAGCTGTCGGAGCGTAATTCAGCTCTATCAAATCAAGTGTGCCGGTGACGCACGCGGCGGCCAGCCCGCCAGCGGCATAACCTTGAAATCGCATCGTTGGCAGCCGGGCGTTAAGCTCGGCCATTTTAGCCTGCACTTCCTTCAGGCGGCCCATCATGGGGCCAAGTTGTGCCAGCGATTTAAGCGAGTCAAACATACTCTATGTCCTTTATCAATGAGTCTTCAAACCATGGGGGCATTATGCCCGAACCTGCTATGTTATTGCATATCGTACATAAGCGCTGCGCCGCCGCTATGGCTGATGAGCGGCTGCGTCGGCATCGTGCAGGGGTTCCACGGCGGTGATCATGCCGCCAAACTTATCAAGAATGCTTTTAACCGCCGGGTTCTCACGCAGGCGCTGCAGCAGTTCCGGGTCAATGCTGCGTGCGGTCTGTGGGGCCGGTGCCGTACTCGGCCTTGGCGCCGGCGCAGCGGCATCGTCCGTATATTGAAACTCCACGCGAAATTGCCGATTGGCTAATTCGGCCAAAACGGTTTCTAATTTTCCGCGCAAGGGTTCCGCTGATGCCTGCAACCGCAGCGGTAGCGCCAACCGCATGATGCCCGCCTCAAAGTCGCAGCGGTCGAGCTGGCAATAATTACCGATGGCCACAAACTGCAGCGATTCGGCGAGTCGTTGTTGCAGAGATTGCCACAGGTCCGTACCCGAGGCGGCAGGGATGTTGTTGACAGCTTGCGGCGGGCTGGCGGCCGCACTGGGTAAGCGCTCGCTTTGTGGGCTTAGGGCGGCGGGCGCTGGCCGTGGTGCCGGTTGGGGCCGTATCGCTGCCGGGTTGGCCGGCAAAGCGGCATGAGTCGCGGCGGCCACGGCGGGCGCGGCGGTCAATGCGTCATTTTTTTTTTGCGGCGATTCTTCGGTGTCGGCCGCCCGGCCCACTTGATCAAGCAATTCACCCAGCGAACTGAATTGTTGCGCCAGGGCCAGCCGCACCAGCAAAGCGTCAAACAGCGGGCGCGGCATGGTGCTGAACTTGATGGATCGCAATGTCTGGTCGGCCAAGGCGATGTGATGCACCAATGTCGGCGTGTCAAACTTCGGAGCCAATGCCGCAATAGATTGCCGCCATTCGACGGGCATATCCAGCAGTTGGCTCTCGTGCCCGCAGGCTTTGGCGATCAAAATGTTGCGGAAGAACTCGCTTAGGTCTGCCAGCAGCCGCTCCATGCTCAGGCCGCTGTTGAGTTGCTCATCGGCACGTTGGAGGGTCGAAGCGGCATCTTGTGCGGCAATGGCCTCAATAATTCCGACCACGGCTTCGAGCGGGGGCTTGCCGAGCAGGTCCTGCAGCAACTGTTCGGTGATGCGCTGGGTGCCCAATGACAGCACGCGGTCCAGCAGCGACAGTGCATCGCGCATCGAACCAGCCGCGGTGGCGGCAATGCGGTGCAGTGCCGCCGGGTCGGCAACAACCTTTTCCTGCTGGCATATCTGGGCCAAATACTCCGCAATGGCACCGGTGGGAATATTCTTAAAATCGTAGCGCTGGCACCGGCTGAGTATGGTCGCCGGCAGTTTTTGCACGTCGGTGGTGGCAAAAATAAACTTCACGTGCGGGGGCGGCTCTTCAAGTGTTTTAAGTAAAGCATTGAATGCCGCGGTGGTAAGCATATGTACTTCGTCAATGATGTAGATTTTGAAGGGGCAGTGGCTTGGGGCTACGCCCGCATTTTGTCTTAACTCGCGGATCTGATCTACGCCGTTGTTGGAGGCCCCGTCTATTTCAATTACATCTATTTCTTCGCCGCGTGCAATAGCCTGGCAGGTGTTGCAGGTTCCGCAGGGCTGACCGTCTTTAACATTGGGGCAGTTGATGGCTTTGGCCAGTATTCGTGCCGAAGAAGTTTTACCCACGCCGCGCGTGCCGGTGAAGAGAAACGCGTGCGCCAGCCGCCCGGTGGCCACCGCGTTTTTTAGCGTTTGGGCGATGGGTTCCTGCCCGATAAGCTCGCTGAAGTCGCGTGAGCGGTAGCGCCGGGCCAGTACTGTGTAAGCTTCTGCCATGTGGTCAATATAGCCGTTGCTCAAGCCGGAGGCCAGCCAGCTAACTCTCCCGTGAAATCGCCGCAATCACCGCGGCCATGCGCCCCGTGACCGGGCCATCGCGCCGATGCGAGAAGAAGGCCTCCTGATTGCGGTACGTGCAAAAAGCAGGGTCATTTGAATCGTCAATTTGTACGACTCCGGCGGCTGTGAGTTGCTTTTGCACCGCGGCACGCAAGTCTATGTGTGGTTTGCCGCCAACTTCAGGCTTCACCACCGCCTCCGCCAAGTCGGCCTGTTCAAACTCGGCCGCGACTTGCGGCCCTACCTCAAAGGCTTCCGCACCAATGGCCGGGCCAATGGCGGCTGTAATGGCCGTGGGGTGTATGCCAAAACCGGTCATAGCCGCAACGGCCTGACCTGCAACCCCGGCAACAATTCCGCGCCAACCCGCATGCACCGCCCCAACCACATGGCCATGCGGCCCGGCCAGCAAAATCGGCACGCAATCCGCAATGCGAACGCACACCAGCACGCCTGGTTGATCGGATATAACAGCATCCGCTTCGGTTTGGCCGCGGTAGCGATCATTCAGCTCGGCCGAAAGCGTCTCGGAGTATTCCCCTCCTGGCTCAGACCGTAGAATTGCAATGCCGGCGCCATGTACCTGCTTAACCCACGCCAGCGGCAGGCGGTCGGCTCCGATGGCTGCCTGAAACAGTCTGAAGTTTGCCTGCAGGTTGTCAGTCGAGTCCTGCGCGGCGTCGCTGCTGTGCCGCCCCAGGTTAAGCGATGCAAATGGAGCCGGCGACACTCCGCCAATGCGTGTAGAAAATGCGTGCGGCACTCCTTGAGCGCCAAGCCGGGCAGAGGTCAGGTATACAACGCCATTATTGGCCTGCAAACGATTAAGCATGAGTGCATTGTACACGCACGGGCGCGGCGTTGCCTTATTGCTCTCGTGGCGAGCGGGACAGAGATGGCTTTGATGAGCCGGCGGTAGTTTAGGTTGCCATTGTGAAATTGGTAAATATTTATTGCGTGTCGGTTGAGTGAGGCGTATATTGCGGTCGCAGCGCGGCCTGCGGGCCGCGAGAGCAGGTGAGAGTGGAGCAGGCGAACAGTGGAGCTTGGGGCGCTGGGCGACGGGGTTTTTGCCACAGAGTTCTCAGAGGGCATGGAGATTTTTATTTTAAATTTAGGCGCTTCGCGACGAGTTTTAACCGCATCCCGAAAGGCGGCTCCTGCCCCATCGGGATTTCGGCATCCCTGCCTCAAACCCGACGGTTGGTTCCATACCCCATCGGGATTTCGCCATCCATGACTCAAGGCAGATGTACGCAGAGGAACGATTGGGGCGGCACGCCGAAGCGGTAATTCTTGTCTTCATCATCCCGTCGTGGTGAAAAAATGTCGCCCGCACATGATACACTTCGTGAAGGGTAATTGACGGCGGAGAAACTGGATATGCGATGGAATTGATCTTTTTTGCGAGATGGTTGGATGCAATAATATAGCGTCGTATCATTGATGTTTATAGGCCCCTGCGCATCGGGTCTTGCTGGGTTGGCCTTTAGTTTGGCGGCCAGGCTGCAGAAAGTTATGATAGTGGCATGAAATTTTTAACAGTATTAGATCGTGATGAAGATGGCGTGTGGGTGGTTGACTGCCCCTCGATACCGGGCTGCGTCAGCCAGGGAGCCACACGCGAAGAGGCCATGGCCAATATTCGTGAAGCGATTGCCGCTTGTCTTGAGGTTCGTGCCGAAAAAGGAATGCCGCTGACCATTGAGACGCAACAGATTGAGGTTGCGATCTGATGGCGATACTTCCGGTTCTTAGCGGGCGAGACGTTGTCCAAGCTTTCTGTAGCGATGGATGGCGAATAGCGAGGCAACGGGGTAGTCACATTATTTTGGTCAAATCAGGCAGCCTCACGACCCTTTCAGTGCCCGACCACAAAGAAATTGCCAAAGGAACGTTGCGTGGTCTGATCCGCGCCAGCGGGTTAACAGTTGAACAATTTTTGGCGCTAATCTCATAAATCAGATTGCAAGCCGCAGGCCGCGCCGGCCCGATGCGAAAAACACCAGTTCCATACTGAATTCTTCGCTGGGCGCTATGTTGTCTTGCTTCAGTCGGAATTGGACAAGGGGGCTTTTGGCGTTAAGGATACAATGGCGCCGTTTTTAGGAGTCTGTT
>JBMFVX010000155.1:3053-6111 GCA_049965775.1 Phycisphaerae bacterium | reverse complement strand
GGGTGCAAGGCCTGCGCGCAAGGCCCAAGATCACAATACCTATGAAATATCCGGGCTAAACGCCCGGCGGCTTCCGCCCAAGCCATGCGAAAAGATAATCACCGGAAACCGGCCCGGTTCTGATGGGTAGTATGCACGAAACGTCAGTGGTTTGTGCGTAAAGCGGTCGGCAATGGGCAGCGGAGCCGCGATCAAAACGCGATACGGCCCCAGCGGCAAACCATGGTTCGCATGCCCTATAGTCCGCACCGTTACCGGTGATGCAGCAAGCGCCGGGAGCACCAACCCCACAATCACCATGCCCGCCCAAAAAGTGCTGCGCCGCATCATAAACCGCCGCCCAAACCCGCCAGATGCACATGCCGCCAAACCCGCCGCGCGGCAACGAAAAAAAGCTTCGCTCCCCATGCTCATGTACACGCAGTGGCGGGGCAGTGGTTACAGCCGGGGTACAAAGTATGCTGAAATAATTCTCGTCAACCGACAAAGCGAAATGGGTTGCGGCCGCCGCGGGTCTCGGCCAGCAGGCGCTCTATGCCCGCCAAAGCCGCAAGCAGCCGCATCGTTTGCTCGGTGGCATGATGGCGGCAGCCAACAACCACGCTCGCGTCGCCTACGCCAACAAGCGCCAGTGGGTCGCTTACGACCGCATCGCCCGGCTGACTCTCGTTAAACGCGGCCTCAAGCTGTTGCTGCAGCAGGGAGTGTAAGTGCGCTGCGCCTCGAGCTGTTTCATGCCGGTTATGCTTAAATAAACGCACCGGCAGTGCCTGCTGCGATCTTTCATGTTCCGGCATGTGTTGTTGTCCAAGGAGTATGAACTTACGACAGCAGCCAAACTTTGCTGTACGCGCCGACTGAAGCCACCAGAGCGGTGAAAATGCTTACCTCGCCCACCTTCAGCCGCACCTGCAGGCGTGTGATGTTAAAATAACCAGTAATAACGCAGCCATCGGCGGCGGTGAATGTTATAGGCACCTGCGAGTGCATGGCACCTATGCCGGGGTCATTTTGCGTAAGCCAGCCCACCACCGCCCCATGCAGCCGCTGGCCGGTAAGCGTGCCGCTGCCAAAGCCCTCATCGCTGAACGCTTCGGCATTCTGCTCGCGAAACTCTTCCACCAGGCGGCAATCATAAATCTGCGCTGTCACGCCCGAAGGCAGTGCCACACTTGCCGAAAAACCTGAAAGCGGAACACCCGCCATACCGCACCCCCGTAGCGCCGGCCCGGTATAAATGGGGCCGCAACCCACCCGTAGGCTGCGTATGCTGCTGCGTCGTTGAAATGGCATCATGCGCCGTGGGGCAGAGGTTTGACAGACAGGCTCGTCTGTCAGGCGCGAAGGCTCCGTGCGGGCGCGGCCGTGCGGAATTTCTTTTCGGCGCGGCAGAGCGCCTGCTCAATTTTTTGGATGGTCTTAATGGTGGGATTTGTTTTCGCACGCTCGAGCCGATTCAGGCTTTCGGCAGGAATGCCTGCGGCCCTTGCCAAGGCAGCCTGCGACATCCCCAGTTGTCGCCGATGGCGGATAATTTTTCGAGCCAGCGAGACGCGGGCGTACTCCAGGGCAGGATAGCCGCCATCACGCATCTTCGGCGGTAAAGGCGGCAGGCCGTCTTCCATGGACTGCCGTGCGGCTTGCTCCACGAGCATCTTATATTCACGCTCCGGCATCTGGACCATGCGTCGTCGCCCTATTTGCAGCATTTGTACACTCATGGGTCAATCCTCATAAAAGCCGTCGCGGTGTCCGATGCGTTCCACCCATACTACCCCGCCTTTTAACACGAAATGCACCCTGTAGTCGCCGGTGCGTTTTCGGTAATGGCCCGCCAAGTTGCCCCGTAAGGGCTTGGCACCGCTTACTTCAGGCCATCGTTCCAACTGGGCGATAACGGCAATAACCCTCGCATGAATAATCTTGGGCAGTTCCTCCAATTCGCGTGCCGCATCAGTGGTCATCCTGACTATCGCCATGTATAAAATGCTAGCAGACTTGACGTAAAAATCAATACGGCACACCAGCACGGCAAACCAGATTCCGTGAACGTTCAATATGCGCTTTGCCCCGGACACGCTGTCCAAAGTCCTGAGCCAGGTTTTCCGCGGCGTTTGAATGCGGGGCGATCCATCTGCTATTATCGCAATAGTGTCGGCCTCCGGTGATGGATGGCTTGGCCGCGCGAATAATAGATTGGAGACAACCACAATGACGGTAAAAGTTTTATATCACGGACATTCATGTCTTGAGATTTTGTCAGGCGAGCATGCCATCCAGCTCGACCCGTTTTACGACAGCAACCCGCTGGCGGACATAAAATCGGACAAGCCCAATCCGCAAACCATTCTTATCAGCCATGCCCACTTTGATCATGTTGACGACGTTGAGCGCATTGCCCGGCGCACCGGAGCGCTTATCGCCGCCACGTACGAAATAGCCGCCTGGTATGAAAAAAAAGGTCTTAAGGTCGCGCACATGAACACCGGCGGCGGCAGGGCGTTTGCATTTGGCCGCGCCACGCTGGTGCAGGCGTTGCACACCAGCACCTTCCCGGATGGCTCACCCGGCGGACTGCCCGGTGGATGGATTATCGAAACCGGCGGCAAGGTCATTTACTTTGCCGGCGATACCGCCCTTTTTGGCGACATGGCCCTCTTTGGTAAACTCTGGAAAATTGACCTCGCCTGCCTGCCCATCGGCGATAATTTCACCATGGGCCCCGATCATGCCGTGCTCGCCGCCGAAATGCTTCAGGCCAAATGCGTGCTGCCCATTCACTACAACACGTTTCCGCCCATTCAACAGGACTCGGCCGCATTTGCGGCCAAGCTCGCGGCCAAACACATCAAATGCGCCCCGCTGAAGCCAGGTCAGTCGCTGGACCTGCCATAGGAGCCTGTCCAAGTAATCGCCGGGTTGCGACGGCATGATTTTTGGCACGCCTCAAGTAGCGGCAACGATGGCGTACCTGACGCAGATGGTACTCCGAGGAGCCGCGCCGCAGAGGAGGGCCAAAAAGCATGCCGCCCTGCGGGGTGGGTCTGAAATGCGCCGC
>JBMFVX010000155.1:0-3043 GCA_049965775.1 Phycisphaerae bacterium | reverse complement strand
CCCCGTCTGCTTTGTTGTCGGATCTCGCAGACTCATTATTTAGAGTCGGCTCGATCCTCCGCCGCGCATCCGGGGCATTTCAAACCCATCGCAATCCCGGCCATTACTCGGACAGGCTCCTAGCCGCGGCCCAGCGAAAAAGATGCCGCTCAAAGCTTTCAGTTGCGGTTGTGTAATCGGCTGCCAAGCCAAGCCGGCAAGCAGAAATCTCAAATTTGAAATTTCAAATCATCGCGGCACGCCGGTTCATCGGGTCATCATTCAGGTTTGAGACCCTGGCAACCAGCACGTGCCCGCAAGCCCAGGCCCTGGCTGCGGCTCTGGCGTCAACTTTTTACCAGGTGTAATTGACGGTGTAGGTCACCGCCTTTTCGCCATTGGCTGGCACATCCACCGGAAACTCTATGGTGCGGCTGTTTATTTTTTTGTACTTGTCGCTTTCGGCCGTAATTTTCCAGTTGTTCCAGCGGAACAGGTATTCGCGCACCAGTACGTGCACCGCCGCCTTGGAATGATTGTGCAGGTCTATCTTAAAGCTTTCCGTCATTTCGTGGCCGGCCGTATTGACATGAAAACTTGTCTGCGTGCGCTTGCCAATAATGTCAAACGCTTTACCCACTTTAATAAGCACCGGCTCATCTTTGGGCGTGTTATGAATCAAATCCTCGCCTACAAACTCCAGCGTGCCATCCGCCGGGTCAGCCTTAAACACACGCATCTTTCCTTTGGGGAAGGGTACCCCCAGCGAGTTGGCCTTGCTGTTCATAAAGCGAATAAACACGTCAACCTCATCGGATGACTGAATATTAGACTGCGCGAACAGGTCCGGCGCTGTATACCCGCCATAGGCAAGGTAGGTGGGCTGACCGGCATATACCAGCACCTTTTTAACCGCAATGTGCGGCCGGGCATTGAAAAGTGCAATTTGCTCCGTGGAGTTCTGGCGAATAGTGGTCAGTCGCGGCAGCGTGTACATGTGGTATTCGAAAAACGACTTCTGCTGAAAGCCCACCTGCTGATTTTCTGCGGCATTAGATGCGGCCAGCCTGGCGTACATCATGATGGGTCGCGGCGGCTGTATGCGGTGCACATTGCCGGCAATGAGTTTGAGCCTGGCATCGCGATAGGTTTTGCCCGATAAATTAAGCAGCGTCACCCAAGCGGAAAGGCTCGCGCCGTTGTCGCTGCCGTTAAGTACCAGGTTGTAGTCGGCAATCCAGGTAAGCCCCTTGGTTTCGTAACTGGTAAGCACCTGCTGCTTGCCGGCCGTGGGGCAAAGCAATTGCCATTGCAGCGTAGGCTTAATCATGAGGCCTTTGGGCAGCGGCCCAAGTTTGATCTGCTGCAGGTTGCCGGGACTGATAATCCGCAATCCATTGGCCGTCTGCACCACGAGCGAATTGCTTGCTGAAAGCAGTTTTCCCGAAACAGTC
This sequence comes from Phycisphaerae bacterium, assembly GCA_049965775.1. Taxonomy (GTDB): domain Bacteria; phylum Planctomycetota; class Phycisphaerae; order WQYP01; family WQYP01; genus JABEVB01. Next base: position 1,610 of record JBMFVX010000155.1, on the reverse strand, counting down.
TGGGTGCCGCGGCTGCCGTTGGGTACGCTAAGCGAGACGGTGCGGCCAAGGTACTTTTGCAGCAGTTTATCGGAACTGATCAGGTCAAATTTGAACTGTTGCTCAAGCACGCTGGTGGCGGGTGTGGTGAGGTCTTCAAAGCTTACCGAGGTTGGGTCTATCAGGGCCGCGACATCGCTGAAGTCAACCGTATTCAGCCCCTGCTTAACGCTGATGGTGCGCATCTCTTTGACCACGCCAAACCCGGGAATGGCCGCCGGGTCCTGGTTGTTATAGCCAATGCGCTGGTTGTACACCCATTGCTGCGGGTCAAAGCCGGCCGGGTCGGCGGAAGAATACACCGTTACCGTCAATGGGTCGGGCTTGGGAGCTGCCGCCAGGACGGGCCGGCTTACGTATGTGGTTGCGGCCAGCGCGAGGCCAAACGCCAGCGTCCGGCGCCACAATCCGCGATGCCTCGGCGCAGCGGCGGTTGTTGAATGTGTTTGACCCATGGCCGTGAAGACTTCGCTGTTCATGGTAGACTCCTGAAAAGGATTTTAAGGGCTGCAGTCCATTCTGCGCCACACAGTATTTTGACGCATCAGCGGCGGTTGGGTTCCCACCGGCCGACTTTTTTACCGGCGGCCTGTCTGTTTATAGCACCTGCCCGGGCAGGCCCTTGCGATTGCTGAGTATTATACTCCGTTCATATTCCGGTGCGCGGCCCATAAAAATCGCAGGATTTTGCCATTGTGCAGCCTCCCACTATTGGCCCGCCGGGCTTCATGTAAGCATGGTATTCGAGCCGATACCAGTGGTATCCAGTTCTTCTGGTTTTGTTACAACCGCCGAACGTAAACAACACAGTTCATGTCCGCGGCGGGCGAATGAGAGAGGAGTTTGCAGCCATGATCGCTGCTTGCACAACCAGGCAGTCCGAACTGCCCACCGGCCAGGCGGTACAAACCGTTCGCCTGGCAGAATTGGTGGGCGGGTTGAGCTACGCTCTGGACTTAACGGAAGGTCTGCCGGCCGGTCACGCCACGCGCTGCTGCTGGATCGGCATGCACATCGCCAAAGAAATTCAGTTGCCCGAACAGCAGATTTCAGACCTGTATTACACCCTGCTGCTTAAAGATGCCGGCTGCTCAAGCAATGCCGCGCGCGTGTTTGAACTTTATGCCAACGACGACCGTGCCATCAAACGTGATTACGCCGGCGTAAACAACCGCAGTTTTGTCGCACTCGCCAAATTTGTGATTGGTCATATGGCGCCGGAAGCCCCTCTGGTCGAAAAGCTGCGCCGCTTTGCATTGCTCGCCGTGCGCGGCGAAAAACTGCAAAGCGACCTTGTCGCCGCACGCTGTCAGCGCGGCAGCGACATCGCGCTTGAAATGGGCTTCAGCCCTGAAACCGCCGCAGCCATCGAAGCCCTGGGCGAATACTGGGACGGCTGCGGCCGACCGCGCGGCCTCAAAGGCGCCGACATCCCCATGGGCGCGCGTATTGCCCTGCTGGCCCAGGTGGTGGAGGTGTTTTGGTCGTTGGGAGGCCCACAGGAAGCGCTCGCCTGCGCCCACGAACGCAGCGGCACCTGGTTTGACCCCAATCTGGTGCGAGCTTTGCAA
>JBMFVX010000154.1:0-6167 GCA_049965775.1 Phycisphaerae bacterium | reverse complement strand
CTCCCCGGTCGCGCAAACTTCTTCACATGGCCTGGCTTTCAAATATGCTCGCATTTGTTGCGGCCAACACCGTTACACCCTTTATGCCAACTATTACGCTGTCGCTGGGCATAAAATCCTATGTTTTGGCAACGGCGTTGGCGTCCATTGTGTCGCTGGCCACTATCGCGGGATTCTTGATTACAACGCTCTGGACCGGCTGGCACTATCGCATTCGCTGGACGCTCATTCCCTTCGTGTCGCTGCTCATCGGCGCGGTGGCTATACTCCTGAGCCAGTCGCTTGTGATGTTTATTTGCGCGCAGCTTCTATACGGCGTGGGGCTGGCGATGCAGTATTCCGGGTCCATTTATTACTCCATGCATTTGAGCGCCGGGGCTGCCGAAAAAGCGGGGGTGCATCAAGGGTTGATAGGACTTGGCTCGGCACTTGGGCCAGGGCTCATTGCCGTGGCCGGCGACCCCAATGCCATTGTTCCAAAGGCCCTGGCCTTATTGATTGTGCTGTGTGTCGGTGGCGGAGTGCTTGGCTTTATGGCCAGTCGCCCCGAGATGCCGAAACCAACCGGGGCCGATGGCTGATCACGTCAGCGGCAGCAGTACCATTGATCGGTTGGCCGCTGGGTACTCGGCGGCGTCGTTTGATCAAGGCTTCCTCGCGCGAAACCCGCAAAACGCCACGCGGGCGCTGGGAGTGTAGTCAGCGCCCGCGGGTTTGAAGAAAGAGTGGAGTTCAGGCAGCAAAGCGGCGATTACTGGCCGCTTGCGGATTCGAGGAAGACGCGGATCTTGCGCGCCTCCACGGCGGTAAGCCCGCCGATCACCCGCATGTGATGCACAATAATGTCCCACTGGGCCGCATTGAACTGCGACGGTGAACGCAGGTTGTGGCAGCGTTCGCAGTTTTCAGCCCATAGCTGGGCGCCGCTCTGCTTTTCTTCATATTGATTGGAAAAGATGCCCGCATCCGACTGCGGCAGCTTGGACTCTTTGGCCGCCGACTGGGTTGCGGCAGCCTTGTGCTGGCTGCTGCAGGCGCCCAAACCGGCCACGAGCGCCGCGAGCGTTAATCCGGAGGCAAGGGTGTAACCAAATCGCATAAAAAGCTCCTTGTAAAAATAGCCCAACATCAAATGCCGACCGCAAACTGCAGGAAAAAGGCGTTGTTGCCGCCGGTGTTTTGCACGTTGTCAAACTCATACTCGCCCTTGATGACCGCATCGGAATAGAGCCAGTAGTTGAGTCCGAGCGAATAGCGCTGTTCATGCAGAGCGCCCGGGTTATTGCCCGGAATATCCACGCGGTCATAGCGGAAAGCATACCCCAGATTTTTCAGGTAGGGTACATCAATAAGAGTGGGCTGATAGTAAAGTTCAACAAAGCCGCCGTTGCTGTGCCCATTGAAGGGGTCGGGGCCTACTGTACCGGGATAGACAGCTCCATCCGTGCTCGAGAATATCCAAGCCCCGCGTACGCGCACCAGGCCGTCGAGCGGCTTGACCACCTTGCCATAGTTAAAGTCCACCGCCTGCAGGAACGCATTGACGTGGAAGGGCACGGCAATGGCTGCGCTCGGCTGCGTGACGGGTTCGGAATACTCAAATGAATAACCCACTTCCAGCGAAGGAATGGGCACAAAACCGATGCGTCCGCCGACGGCTTTGCCGTTGTTGTAGGTATTGGTGTCGCCAAAGTTGAGCGCACCCGGCGCACTGCCGGGGCCATTGGGGTTTTGATCACTGGAAATGATATCCGGCCCATTGCTCACATAAAAGTTGTAATTGAAGTGCGTGGGGCCGACGGGCACCGCGCCGCTGAGGTACCCGCCAACTTCGTTCGCGGGCGTGAGATAGCTATAAACCTCAGGCGCATCAACCATGGGTTCAATCCAGGGCGGACCCCAGTAATTGTTATACGCGGCAAATGGCGATGGGAACATGCCGCCGCCCACCGTCATGTAGTCATTAAGTATGTAGGACAGGTCAATGATGGATACGTCGCCGGCACCATTGTTAAAATCCCCGTTGTTACCCACCGTGAAAAAGTCAAAGCCAGCGATCAACAGCAGTTTCTTATCAAGCTGCCAGTCAATGATGGGGCTTACGTCGGCGGCAAACTGTGAGGGCGAGCCGCGCTTGTTGGTAAATGATACGTTCGCGTCGCCCACGATGAGAAAATTGGTGCTGCCAGGTTCCATCTGTGAAATTTTCTGGCTTTGCTTGTTGATCTGATTGTATAGGTCCTCAATGCTTTGCTCGGTGGCCTTTTCATCAACGCTTTCTTTGGAAGACTTGGCAGATCTGATTTCCTTCTGCTGGGCGGCCATTTGCTTTTGCATGGCGGCCATCTGCTTTTGCATCTGCATCATCTGCTTTTGAAGGGTGGAATAATTCTGCTGCAACTGCTGGTAGCTCGGCGCTGATGCGTTGTCTGCGGCCAGAGCCGTGCCCGCCGCCGCCAGCATGGCGGCCGTCGCGAGTACCCGTGTGACGAGTGGTTTCATAGCGGTCTCCTTGTAAAAAGTTAAGCGGATAGCCTTATCCACAATGTTCGTTGCCAAACCTTTTTTTGGCGTTTTTCAGAATATCTGTTGCCCACGCAACCGGCGAACCCGGGCTTAATGCCCGGCCGGGTCAAAGTTTTTGTGCATGTAGTTAATCACATTCCAACGCTGCGTTTTTGTCAAGCTTTGGCCAAACGCCGGCATCGGGCTGTGGCCGTTGGTAATTTTCCAGAATATAGCCCCTTCGCCCTGCTTCCATACCGCCGCAGCCGTAAGATTGGCCGGCGGCGGATTCAGGCATGATGCCGTCGGCCCATCGCCTTTGCCATTGGTGCCGTGACAAGCCTCGCAGTTGTCCGTGAAAATGGTATGCCCGGCGGCAATGGAGCTGGCACTTTCCGGAATCGGGTTCTTTTTGAATTTGGCAAAAGGTGGCGCCGTCCACGACCCAAGCATCTCGGCCGACGGCTGCGCCTGCAGCGCCATGCTTGATGCCGCGGCTGCCTGGCCATTGGCCGCATGGCTGTAGCCGGCCATAAGCCCGCAGGCCAAGGCAGCCCCTACCACGCCCGCCAAGGCAGACACACTTAATACACCCCAACGATGTCCGCGTGATTCCATCTCTTTCATCATGTTATTGCATCCTCAATTAAAAACGCCACAAAAATAAATACCACTCACACAGCACTCTGGCAAGCCGAGCCAGGCACCGCCGCCTGTGAAAAACATCACAAGCACAACCACGGCACGCCGCCGCAGCCGCTGTACACAAGAGATTATCGCCTTTGGCAAATAAAAACCAATCGGGCAATTACCAAAAGCGTACTAAAAATCGTCCGCTATTTGCTGTCGGTAACGCGCTCAATGACGCATAGGGGAATATCCTAATATGACCGTGCGATTGGCTGATCGCAGGCCATGGCGTTTACCACGGCCGCGCGGCTTATCGAGTACGTTGCCGCCGCTGCTGGCGGGTATTGCAAGCCTTGCACCAGCATCTGTTAAGCAATGCGGACGGCGGTTAATATAGGGCACATTCAGGTGAGGCGACCCAGCCGCCGCATGGTGCGGGCAACTGTCGCCTCCCATTTAGCGCAGCAAACCAAAACGCTGCTGATACGGAAAGGTTCATGGGGCTTCGAACGCTTTACAGACAGCGAAACGACTATGCTACGCGGCGCGAATGGTGGCTGGCGGTGTGGAGGTATTACCTGCAGCGCTATCCGGGCGCCCCGCTGCCGGGCCGTAGCGCCATCATACGCATAAACCGCCCTGGTGTGCCGGGGGTGTTTCATGCGCGATTGGTCTCCAGCGATTGCGACATGCTTAATGAGATATTTGTCGCCGGTGAATATGATCGGCTGGTTGCCGCCGCTCCGCGCGATGTGAAAACAGTGCTTGATTTGGGGGCCAATGCCGGCTATTCAATTCGGCGGTGGTTGTTGCAGTGGCCGGGTTGTCATGTTGTGGCCGTTGAGCCGGATGCCGGCAATCTCGCGATGTGCCGGCGCAATGCCGCGGCGGTTCCAGGCGCGCATGTAAGCCTGATTCAGGCGTGTGCCGTCGGCGTTGCTCGAAAGGTGTATCTCGCAACCGACGACCGCGAGTGCCTGTTTCATGTGACCAGCGAGCCGCGTGGCACGCCGATAGACGGCCTTACGGTGCCGGACATTTTAGCGCGCAGCGGAATCCAAGGCCCCATAGATATTCTTAAGTGCGATATTGAAGGCGCAGAGTCAGAAGTGTTTGCTCATTGCACCGGCTGGATTCGCCGTGTGCGCCTTCTGACGGTGGAGATACACCCACCCTATACGGCCGAGCAACTTCTCGCGGCCATTCGAGCAGGCGGCGGCCTGCCGGAGGTGCTGCATGTGGATGAAAGTTCTGGACATGGCTGCGTGATCTTTGTTCGGCAGCTTGCAGTTGAAGCTGCCTGAACCTGGAGTGCACTTTTTGGGCTGGTGGAAAAAAAAACAATCGCCAGGTGAGCCGCCGGTGGTCACGCTCTCGTGCTTGGGACGGCGCGGACGCTTTGGCAACATGCTGTTTCAATACGCCTTCGCCCGAAAATTCGCCGAACTCCATAGCGCCGAACTGCAAACGCCGCCCTGGCTCGGGGAGACCGCCTTTAACATAAGCCACCCGCGAATTCATCGCCCGCTGCCCGCCACCCCCGATGACGGCTGGCAGATGGGGCAGGTAAACGTGGATTTGCTGGGCTATTTTCAAAATCAGCGCTGCATGGACCTGTTGTCGCGGCGCGAGCTTAAGCAATGGCTGGCATTTCGCCCGGAAATTACAGCGCTATTCCCCAAACCGCGAAGCTTCTACGCCGCGGCTCATCTGCGCCGGGGCGATTATGTGCGGGAGCAAAATCGCTTTTGCGTGGTCAAAAAAAGTGCCTACGATGAGGCGATCAAACAGGCAGGCATTGCCAACGAAGATGTGATTTGGATATGCGACGAAACCGCGCAAAGCTGCCCGCTCGAAGCGCAGGGGTTGGGCTTTCTGGCTGACTTTTTTACGCTCATGCAGGCCGATGTTATCTTCCGGGCAAACTCGTCATTTTCATGGTGGGCCGCTACGCTCAGCAGCGCCCGCGTATATAGCCCGGTGGTGGAAGATAAAGTCGGTCTGCAGGATGTGCCTTTTGTGCCGGGTAACTGGCCCATGATGAGCCATACGAGCCGCACCGGTGCATTAAGCACCGACCTGCGCCTGCCCGACTGACCGAGGATCACACCGCATGAATACGCCTGTTGCACTGATTATGTTTAACCGTCCTGATTTGACGCAGCAGGTGCTCGCCGCCATAGCCAAAGCCCGGCCCAGCCTCCTGCTGGTTATAGCCGATGGCCCGCGGGCGTCGCGTCCGCAAGAGGCCGAACTATGCCGGCAGACCCGTGCCTTGTTGCACAGGGTGGACTGGCCCTGCGAGGTCCGCACGAATTTTTCGCTGGGCAACCTGGGTTGCCGTCGGCGGGTATCGTCCGGGCTGGACTGGGTATTTGAGCAGGTGGAGCAGGCCATTATTCTGGAAGACGATTGCCTGCCGCACCCGTCGTTTTTTAACTACTGCCAGGATTTGCTCGCGCGTTACCGTGATGAGCCGAGGGTCATGCACATTGGCGGGAGCAACTTCCAGGCGAACAACTGGCGTTGTCCTCATAGCTACTATTTTTCAAAATATATGCATATATGGGGATGGGCCACCTGGCGGCGCGCTTGGGAACTCTACGATGTCAACACCGCGCTGTGGCCGGTGGTTAAACAAAGCGGCCGCCTGCAAGACCTTTGCACCGATCCCTTTGAGCGGGCCATGTGGACCCGCTATTTCAATAACATTCATGCCGGTCGTACCGACACGTGGGATACGCAGTGGATATTTACCTGCTGGCGGGCGGGCGGTATCGGTATTACGCCGGCGGTGAACCTGGTGTCGAACATCGGCTTCAGGGCTGACGCCACACACACCACCTGGCAGACCAAAATGGCGGATAGGCCGACTTTTGATATCGGTGAGCTGCGGCATCCGACGGCTATTGAGGTGGCCACCGTAGAAGATCATTGGGACTTTTTGGAAGTGTACAATGGCCGCTCGTTTACACGGCGCAATCGGCTGCATCGCCGCCTCGCCCGCTTGCCGGCTCGCTTGCTTCAAAAGT
>JBMFVX010000153.1:0-6234 GCA_049965775.1 Phycisphaerae bacterium | reverse complement strand
CCGCTACTTGAGGAGTGCCAAAAATTCCCGGCGCGCGCCGGGATCGCAACCCGGCGATTACTTGGACAGGCTCCCAGTGCAGACACACTTTCTTATAGGACAGAAGGGTCGTTCCGGAAGAAACAGCATGATGGCGGTATAGTGTACCCGCGATGGACAGGCTCCTACCCCGGCGGATAGCGATTAAGAAGCTTGTTGATTGCGTCGGTTAGACCGGTCTTCTGCGTATCGTTAAGCGTCGCTTTAATTGCCTCGGATAACTGCTTCATATGTTTGTTGCGAAGCGCGTCAATGTGATCAACATAAGTCATGCCGGCCGCATACACCTGCCGGGCGGCCTGCTGCTTGGCGCGATCCTTAAAAATATCGCCCGGAGTTTTTTGATAGGCGGCAAACGCCTGCTCCATGGCGGCAAGGGCGTTTGGAGCCGCCGTGCCATCGTGCTGCTGCTGGTTAAACAGCACCAGCCAGTCGTGGTAAACGCCCCAGGCAGTTTTTACCTTTGCCATTTGCTCACTGGTGGCCCCGGCAGATCTAAGCCAGGCGTCAAGTCCGCCCAACCCGCGCCGCGCCGCAAAAAAAATGGCGCGGTCCACCGGGTCCGACAGGGCACGCAATTGCGTCACCCACTGCGGCGGCCGGCGGCGCGAAAGCCTCTCCTGAAACAGCGCCGTCATATGATAAGTCGGATCATTGGGGTGAACGTAAATCCAGAGTTTGCCCTGCTCGCTGGCAAAATCGTACGCGATATACATACCCTTGGCTGTGCTGTCCGCCGGATTGTTCTGGCCGATGGGCTCTGTGGGGTCTACCCCGACCTGGTGCGGCACCTGAAACACCGCGATGGATTTATCCGCCACGCGGCCGAACATGGCGCCCCAATGAAGCACCAGCCAAATCACCGCCACAACCAGCAGCGCCACCGCCAAGCCCAACTTAATGGCGCTGCCCTTATCTATCGAACCTGCATTCACGCACACTTCCTCTATATTGGTAACAATGCTTCCCAACCGAGCAGTATAACGCTCGCCGGGGCGGTTCATTGCGGCTGCAGGCGGGCATTCGCTGCGGTTCTCGATAAACCCGCTGTGCCCAAGCACCTCGGTATGTAAAACCGCTCGATAATGCCGACCGCTGCGACTCATGGCACACACCACGCACAATGGTATTCACGCATGAGAATACATTTAGTTTTGTGAATTATCAAAATTTTTATTTTTTATCTGGCCTTTGCCGCGCAAACACTCTATACTTAGATGTTGTAGATGTCCTGTATCGAGATGAATTGCCAGTTATTGACCTGAAAACCCTTGATGAGCGAGCTGCGATCTTGGCCCAAATGGAGCCATTTGTCGGGGAGAACCTCAACTATCTCGCGCCCATTGACCGCATCTGGCAACCCACCGATTACCTTCCGGACTTTGCCGCCGAGAACTGGCAGCAGCAGCTCACCGACTACCGCGCCCCGGCACAAGGCCTCTCAGATGAGGTTTTGGTCGTGCTCGTGGGCGACATGGTCACCGAAGAAGCCCTGCCCAGCTATGCCATCGCACTTAACCTTATTGCCCGCGATTACACCGGCGACAGCGACCGCCCCTGGGCACAATGGATGCGCGGCTGGACCGCCGAAGAAAACCGCCACGGCGACCTGCTCAACGCCTATCTCCGCATCACCGGCCGGGTAGACATGCGCCGCGTGGAGCTTACCGTTCAGCATCTCATTGCCGAGGGCTTTAACCCCCGTGCCAACATGGACCCCTACGCCGGGCTGGTTTATACCTCGTTTCAGGAACGGGCCACAAAAATTTCGCACGCCAACGTGGCCAAGCTCGCCGGAAGCCAGGGCGATGCCAACCTTGCCAAAATATGCCTGCGAATCGCCGGCGACGAATCACGCCATGAGGCCTTTTACACCCGCATGATGCTGCAGGTTATGAATCTCGACCCGGTCGGCGGCATTTTGACCTTCCGCGAAATGATGCGCGGCCTCATTGCCATGCCCGGACGACTTATGTTTGACGGCAAAGACCCCGATCTGTTCGATCATTTCGCCATTGTCGCCCAGCGCCTCGGCGTTTACACCGTGCACGACTACGCCTCCATCATCAGTCATCTCGTCGAAACGTGGGACATCGCCGGCCGCTCGGTTTGCGGCCCTGCCGCCAAAGCTCAGGAATATCTGTGCCGCCAGGCACAGCGCTACGCCTCCCATGCCGACGAAATCCGCGACTACCACCTCAAACAGCCGCCCCGGCAGTTCAGTTGGATCTATGACCGATTGGCATAGCGGCCCGCAAGGCCTTGCTTTGTCATGTCGTTTGCGCCAAAAACCTTACAGCCTGTTGATCCAAGCCAGACGCTTGCGCTGCCCGTGGGCTACGGCGGTGCAAACAGGCTCAACTGCTGCTCGCCGGGCCTGCGAAATGCCGCACTTGAGGGGCGCTGCGGGGTTTCGCTCAGGCCGGCTTTGCGGCAAGCCACGCCAAAAAGCCCGGCAATTTGCTGCATAAATATTCCTTCGCCGCTCATGCGCGAATAAAAATTAGAATCGTTGAGCCGCCCGCCGCGAACTTCACGAATGCGGTTGAGCACTTTGTCAGCGCGATCGGGCATGTGCTGCCGCAGCCAGTTGACAAACAAATCCTTTACGCCGTAGGGCAATCGCACCGGCGTGTAGCCGGCAAACCTGGCTCCGGCCGCAGCGGCGGCGTTGAGTATGGCGGGCAGCTCTTCATCGGTGAGGCCCGGAATCACCGGAGCCGCCAGCACCCCCACGGGCACTCCGGCCTGTGCCAGAGCCTTGATGGCCGCAAGGCGGCGGGCGGGGCTGCTGGTACGCGGCTCCATAATGGCGGTAAGATCGGGCCGCAGCGTGGTAACCGAAATCCAAACCAACGCCGCCTGATGCCCCGCAAGCTCGGCCAAAAGGTCCACATCGCGCGTCACCAGATGGTTTTTGCTCACAATCACCACCGGATTGCGAAACTCCGCCAGCACCGCCAGACACTGCCGCGTTATGCCCAGTTTGCGCTCCACCGGCTGATAGCAATCGGTAACGGTAGATATATTGATAACATCACCCTTCCACGACGGGGCCATCAGTTCCCGGCGGAGCAGTTCCGCGGCGCGGTGCTTGACGAGAATCCGGGTTTCAAAATCAAGCCCCGCCGAGTAGCCCAGCGTTTCGTGCGTAGGCCGCGCATAGCAGTAAACGCAGCCGTGCTCGCAGCCGCGGTAAGTGTTGAGGCTGTAATTGAACGGCAGGTCAGGGCTTTCGTTGCGGCGAATGATGCTTTTGGCATCATCGGCAATCAGCTCAGTTCGCGGGCCTGGCGATTCTGATTCATCCAGAATCTCCGCCGGCTCGTCCGGGTCACGTTCATACCGCCGGCGCTCAAAGCGATTGGGCGGGTTTTCGGCGGCGCCCCGGCCGCGAAGCTGTTGAATTGGTAAATGCACATCGCCCATGGCAGCCATTATAACCGGGGCCGCTTGGGCAAAAAGCGCCGTCGAGTGCAGGGCGCGGTTATCCATCAAGTGAGCTAACGTGGCCGCCAGCGGGTTTACTGTGCTGCAGCGGGCGAGGCGGTGGCCGCAGCGGTGCTCGGAGGCTTATTGGCGGCAGCAGCAAAAGTCAGGTTTTCGGCGAGCCAGCCGGCCCAACGCGCGGCTTGCGGGTTTTTCTCCGCCTTGGACAGCGCCAGTAGTTTTTTAGAGGTGGCGGTTTCTTCGCTGCGGCTGCCGGTGGCCAAGGCCTGCTGCAGCATACGGTCATAGCTGAACATTCGCACCAGCGCCACCGGGCTGTGACTCAGCGATGCAAGCTGTTTGGTCAGCGACGCCGGCAAGCCCCGCAACGGCGCACGGCGCAGCAACCACGCCTGCACCAGCGGATCGCCCCCTGGCTCCAGCAATCCGGCAAGAGCTGTGGTTATCTTGCGGCTCAGAGCCGAAAGATCGGGCGGCTTAACACCTTGCGACGCCGGCTGCGTTGCCGCGGCAGCCGCGGCCTGGCGCACCCCGGGCAACTCGGTAATCAAGGCGCCGGCGTTGAGCATCTGCTGCGCCTGGGGCATGCTGGCAAGTTCGGCTGCAGCGGTTGCCATGCCGGTATCGGCATCGTCAAACAGGCCGCGTACGTTAAAATAGCCTCCCGTCACAATTTGCCCGCCCAGACCGGTTTTCATTTGATCGCCAACCGCCAGCGGATTCGTAATCACCTGAATGTTGCCCCCCACCAGCGACGCCGGGTTGGTCAAAAGCAGCCCGCGCAGCGGTCCCTGGTCAACGCGGTAGCGCACCGTCAGCGTATTTTGCGGATCAAGCTTGAGAGTGGTCACGTCCGAATCCACGGCATACGCGCCGAGGTTCACCGTGTTAAGCCCTTGAATGGCCCCGATAAATGCCACGTTGGTGGTGATGGCGGTATCCGGTCCGACGGCCAAGGTATGGTTGGTGGCATTAAAATAATGCACCTTCAGATAAAGGGGCTGCCCATAGCTGATGTACTGATTGGGCCAGCTTACCGTTACCAGTACAACATTGGCCGGATGCTCCACTGCGCCAAGCATGGCTTTGGGATAGATGGCCGCCTCTGCCGACACCGCCGCGTCACCCGCGCCTTGCGTCAGCGTAACGCCCAGGTTGGAGGCTGCATTGGCCGCCGCCAGGGCCACCAGCCCCTGCGGATGGGTATTCCAGAGTGCTTGTATTATCTTTGCGGCATGTTGGTTGCGATTTTCCATAACCGCCAGCCGGGCCAACCCAAGCTTGGCGTACGGGTCGTTTCCGGCGGCGACAAAACGCTTGCGGGCCGCCTGGACAAAGTGCTGCCGCAGCAGCAGCCAGCCGCGCAGCCGCAGGTAAGTCGGCGAGTTTTTGGGGAGCATGCGGCCCAGTTCGGTCACGCGCTGGGCGGCGGCGGGCGGAATTGAATGGCCATAGTACAGGTCAAGCCATAGCAGGTCGGCGAATAGCTCGGCATTTTTTGGATTTTTGGCCAGTGCCCCAACCAGGCGTTTGCGAACCTGCTGGAAAATGGCGCTGCTGCGCGGGCCGTTGACCGGCAGGCCTTCACTCCGGGCGGTCAGGTCCAGCATCAAAAGTGCCGTCGCGGGGTGTTTGCCCGCGATGAGTTCACGCATAAAAGCGTCAAATTCCGGCTCGTCGCCGGCGATGGCCCAGTCTTGCGCCAATTGCACCATCAGCTCTGGCGGCACCGGTGCGGCCACCTGCTGATATTGGGCGATGGCGCTGTTAAGCCACGCCGCCGCATGATGATAGTCATTGGCCGAGGCGAGAATATTGCCGACGGCCGCCAGCGCCGCGGGTTGGTACGGGTCAGCTTGCAGAACCGCAATGTAGGCGGCAACTTGTTTAACGCGCGCCGCATGACGCTGGTGCAAAATGGCCGCAACCTCCTGCAGTGCCGCGAGATTGGCCGAATTGAGCGTCACCGCTTCCTCAAACATTTTCAGCGCCAGGCGATGACGCGATTGCGCCTCAAGCAGGCGGCCCACGCGCAGCGCCATGGCCGAGGCAACCTGTGCGTCTAAGTCGGGCTGTTTGAGCGCTGCAAGATAAATATTGATTTTGCCGCGAACGGTTTGTGCGCTCTGCGCCAGCGCATCTAAAAATTGCACCTGCGCGGCAATGTCGTGCGGCCTGAGTTTGACAAGCTGCAGCAGGCTTTGGCGCAGCGTACTGGTTTTGTTGAGGGCCGCCGCGGCTTCGGCGCGCAGCCGCAGCACCGTCGGCGATTCCGGCGCCAGTTCATATGCCTGGTTCAACAGTGCCATGGCTTGGCGGGCCGCAAGGGTACTGGGTATTTGGGTGTTGTGGCCGACCTGTCGGGCATCGTCCACCAACTGATCGGCCAGCATCTGCCGGGCATCGCCGCTGGCACTTTGCGCGGCAAGACGGTGCGCGCCGAGCAACAGGGCGGCCGAGGCGGCGGCAAATAACAACCTTTGTCGTAAGGAAATAAGTTTATTGCGCATGGAGTTCCTCAATGGTGACCGCCAGTCGGTGCGTTTGTTTCAGGCTGGTTGCACACTGGGCCTGGGCGGCACTCACGCGAAGCCGCCGTTCTATATATCGGTGGATAGCGGTTGGGTCAATTCAATCCAATCGCCGTTTTTTTCGGAAGTAACATGTTATATACCTCCCACGGCCAAAATTTGAAGGCTTTATTGCAGTGTGATGGTGAGATACTCCGATGATAGGTAATACCGG
>JBMFVX010000152.1:0-6312 GCA_049965775.1 Phycisphaerae bacterium | reverse complement strand
CTGGTAATTCGCGAAAGCACCGGTCCAGCACTGGCCTGAGCCTCGTCGCCACCATTACGAACCTCCAACCCTCTTGATGCGATTCAAGAGGCCACAGGTAAGCGTTGTGCGCCAGCTCGTCGTTGACATACGCCCCCCAATCGCTCCTATCGCCGTCGCTACAAATACACCCATGAAGACAGATGCCGCGCCATGGCTGCATCACATCATCGGAGGAACCTTGGTTACTACCGGCAACATCCTCGGCACTTACCCTGCTTTGTTGACCGGCCGGCGGTTCCGGGCAAGCCGATTACAAAGCCGCGCACCCAATGTTGCTTTTGGCCGGGGAGCTCTGCGGATTGCAGTCTGACGCAAAAGTATAGCTTAATGATGTAATATCTCCTTGTGCGGCCGTTGTAACGAGTTAAAGTAGGTCTAAGTTCTTGAGCGTAGGTCTAAGTTCTTGAGCGGTGGCTGGTAAAAAACCTTCTCCACCAAGCCAAGAATCGTATGAACCGTAGGATCTCCCAAAGCCTGTGGCGTAAGCGAAAGCCCGCCACGGGTTTTTTTATTGCGCTTGGATGCCCCCACCAGCCCTTTGCGCGAACCACCCCTGCTGGCTGTGGTCTTATAATCACAATGTTTTCGCAATATTTTATTCATGCAAGTGATGCCCAGGCCTGCCTACCACCGATAAATCATTGTGACGAGGCTGAAAACGCCGTTATCAGCCGTATTGAACGAAGATTCTTGATGAAAAGATTTGGATATTTACGCTTCTGGTTGCATAATATGGCGCAGTGCAAGGCTGACTTGCAGGGGTCATCGCCCGGCAAGCGCCTTTCAGGGAGTACATCTCATAGGTTTTGGGCTGCAAGGCCGATAAACTCTAGTTGTGGCCGCCAGCTTGTTGGCTTAAATGTGGAGCAGTACGGATTATGAATCCGGAAACGCCAGAGCCGGAATCGCAGGATGTCGTGGAGCAAGGATCTCCCGAAATCTGCATTTCCGTGATTATCGAGAATTTCGATGACGACCCTGAGTGCCTCGCCGAGGCCCTCGGAATTCGCCCATTTAAGCTATGGCGAAAAGGCGATCTCTGCCATCCCAAGCTCCTACAAAGGCGAAAATCAAATGGCCTGGAAGTTTACTTTGAAATCACCAACGAGCCGCGTCCCGTCATGGACGACGTGCTGCAGCTCGCCATCTCCCCATTTTTAGAACGTCTTGACGTCTTTGATAATCTACCCCGACATTCGCAGGTTCGCATCAGCGGCGCTGTCTTTGAGCCGGAACAGCGCACCGCCTTCCGTATATCACCGGCAACCATGTGCACCCTCGCCCGCATGAGAGCCAGCTTCAACATGGACATTTATCGCAGTTCTGATGCCACGCACGTTTAACACAGCGCCCTATTTGCGTCAGTTCTCATGACGCGACTCAATTCACCATCCGCCTTTGGCCCGCACCCCGAAACTTTACCGGCCCGCACGCCGCCGAAACTCGCCCGGCGTTACGCCATACCGCTGCTTAAACACCCGTATGAAATATTCCGAATAGGCCAGGCCGACGCTCTCGGCTATACGCTGCAGCGGCAGCCCCGTGCCCAGCAACAGCTCGCGTGCCCGTTCCATCGCGGCACGCGCAATTTCATCGCGCGGGGACCGCTTTAGATGCTCGGCAAAACGCCGCTCGAGGGTGCTGCGCGAGGTCGTCAGCCCGCTGTCCGCCAAATGGTCCAAAATATGCTCAACGCTTATATGCCTGCCGCGGCTGCGGCGAATAAATGCCAGTGCCTCGGCCACCAGCCGATCATCCACGGCCAGCATATCGGTCGAAAGCCGCGTGACAATGCCCGTCGGCGCAATGTAAAGCGACCTTGCCGCCCGGTTGCCGCCATGCATCATTCGCGCCAGCAGCGCTGCGGCGCGGTAACCAATGCCGTCGCAGTCAGGCTGCACGCTTGAAAGCGGCGGACTCGATAGCTCGCACAACACATCATCATTGTCCACTCCCACCACCGCAACGCTTTCCGGTGCGCGTAAAGCCTCGCGCAGGCACGCATCGAGCACCATGCGCCCGCAAATATCGTTGCACGCCATAATGCCCACCGGAGTTGGCAATCGCTTAAGCCAGCGGCGAATCTTATTTTCGCCGGCAATGGCCGCGGCTTCAATTCGCTGCGTATCAGCCCGGCGAAGCGGCGCTGTCGTATTAAACACCTCCACGGCGTACCCAGCCGCCGATACCCGCCGACAAAACGCCTCCTGCCTCCGACGCGAGTAGTCCGCCCCGCCAAAGCCGCAAAACGCCAAGTTACGCAGGCCTCTGTCCAGCAAATGCTCGGCCGCCATCACCGCAATGGCCCCATCGTCGCTTAACACCCGCGGAATGCCCTTACACTCCAGCACACCCCGAACATCCACCACGGGTAGCCGCAGGCGGCGAAGCTGCTCTAAAAGCTGTGGACTTTCCACACGGGCAATTACTCCATCGCAAGCCTGATGCGTAAGCCACACGGGAGCCGCATCCGAAAGCGAACGCTCCTGATGGAGCACATTCCACCGGGCCGTCTCGCGCACATAGCGGGCAATGCCGCGCAAAAGCCCGCGCCCATACGCGCGCGATGATTCAATAAGCAGCGCCACCGTCGGGTGCCGGCCGATATGCCGCTTGCCGCGTTGTGCCATGCGCCAAAATCCTCTGCCAAGCGCAATTACGTCGCTTTTGACGCCGGGGCCAGCACCTGCGCTGTGCGCGCCGGAATGTATATCTGAACGCTCTGATTGCGCCCGTACAACGGCACATCCTGCACCGGATACACCGCCCCATCCTGCACCCGGCCCTGACCTTCAAACTCCGGTCGGTCGGTATCAAGCACAACGCGGTAGTCGCACCGGTCGGGCACTGGAATGCGCAACCCAAAAAACGACTCATTAGGATGAAAATTAAACACAAACACCAGCGGCCCACGCCGGTATGCAAGCTGCCTGGTGTCTTCATGAACCATCAACTGTTCAATAAACGAGTCCGTAAGCAGGCTGTATTTATCGTCAAGCATTTGCATGGCGCGGTCAAAATTATTAAGCCCGCGATAGCGCAGGTCGTCCCGGTCCACCATAGACCACAACCGCCGCGCATAGTGATGCGAGTAATTATTGCCGGGCCGTGGGAAATCAACCCACTCCGGATGGCCGAATTCATTGCCGATGAAGTTAAGGTAGCCTTCACCCGCGAGGCTGAAGGTAATGAGCCTTATCAATTTGTGCAGCGCCAGCCCCCGGTCTACGATGACGCTTTGCGTGAACTTGCTCATATTCCAATACATGTCTTTATCCATCAACCAGAAGGCAATCGTTTTATCGCCTACCAACGCCTGGTCGTGGCTTTCGGCATAACCAATGTGCTTTTCGTTGTGTCGGCGGTTAAGCAGCGTGCCGTATAGCTCGCCAAGCTTCCAGTCTTCATCGCGCTGTTCTTTGAGTAATTTTATCCAGTAGTCGGGCACGCCCATCGCCAAACGATAATCGAACCCCAACCCACCCTCGGCTACCGGCCGTGCCATCCCCGGCATTCCCGAAACGTCCTCCGCGATGGTAATACCATCAGCCCGAATCGTATGCACCAACTCGTTGGCGAGCCGCAAATACGCCACGGCGTCTTCGTCTACATTGGGGCCAAAATAGCTGTCGTAGCTGGTAAACTTGGCCCCAAGCCCATGGTCGAGGTACAGCATGCTCGTCACGCCGTCAAAACGGAACCCGTCAAACCGGAACTCTTCCATCCAGTAGCGCAAGTTGCTCAGCAGCAGCCGCTGCACTTCATACACGCTGTAGTCGTAGCACATAGAATCCCATGCCACGTGCTGCCCGCGCGCCCCGGCATGAAAGTACTGATAGTCCGTTCCGTCAAAACGGTTTAACCCCTCGTTGAGGTTCTTTATCGCGTGGCTGTGCACGACGTCGAGTAGCACGCTTATGCCCATGCCATGTGCCGTATCAATCAGGCCTTTGAGTTCTTCCGGCGTGCCGAAGCGCGAACTCGGCGCAAATAAATTGCTCACATGGTAGCCAAACGAGCCATAAAACGGATGCTCCATAATGGCCATCAGCTGTATGGCGTTGTAACGCAGATCATGGATTCTCGGCAGAATATGCCGGGTAAACTCCGCATACGTGCCTACCCGCGCCTCTTCCAATGCCATGCCGACATGTGCTTCGTATATGCGCAGCCCGCCGGGCCGGCGTTGCGCATCGGGCGACGCGTGCAAAAACTCAAACGAATGTTCCGGGTGCCAATACTGCCCCACAAAATCATGCGTGGCCGCATCCTGCACCACCCGCCTTATATAGGCCGGAATGCGGTCCATCGCACCGGCAGCGCTTTGCACCCGAACCTTAACGCGGCTCTCGTGGCGCAACCGATCGCCATAACGCGCATCAGGCAAAAACGCGCTCCACACGCCATACTCATCTCGCGTGAGCGGGTTGGCCGTACAATCCCATCCGTTAAAGTCACCCACCAGCCCCAGCGCAGCGGCCCCCGGCGCCCACTCTCTATACCACACCCCTTTTTGCCCCTCTAACTCACCACGATTAAAACCAAAATAGGTATGGCCCTGACTTATCGGCCCAAGTAAACCACCCGATTTCAAAATGCTGTCTTTAATTTTCATGTAATGCTGCCAGCGATGCCGCAACGCGTCAGCATGCGGTGCCAGCCATGGGTCTTGCTCAACAAGGCCCGTGCCATCCGCCAGTTTTTTAGACTTAGCCATCAGGTCCTTTCGCTGAAAGTTTAACCGTTCCCCCGCGCCGGCACCCGGCCACCGCCCCTTGACAAGGCTTTAAGACATGCCGAATTGTAACACACCGCCCCCGACGGCGCTACAAGCACGCGGTTTACCTTGTCGCTTCCCTTTTAGGTCGCAACTTGGCCACAAGGCCGTCGCGCCGCTTTTTAGCTTCGGCAAATAACTGCTGCAGCTCTTCTACGTCCCCACGCCGCACCACGCGCCTATAATGTTCAAGCAGCGCAATCAGCAACCCCAGCGACGCATTAATCGCAGACCCATTGGTTTTGAAAATATCCGCCCACATTTTTGGATCACCTGAAGCAATCCGCGTGGTGTCAACAAAGCCCCCCGCAATTGCCGCATCAGCGCCCGGCACGCTGCAGCTAAGTTGCACCAGGGCAGCGGCCACCGCGTGCGGTACATGGCTGATCGTTGCGACAATTTCATCGTGTTGCCGGGGCGCAACGCCCAGTGTGCGCATGCCCACAGCCCGCCACAATGCCTGCACCCGACGCACCGCTTTTGGGCTTATACCTTGCGGCGGCGCACAGACCAAACACACGGCGCCCTGGTACAAATCGGCCCGCGCAAACTCCGGCCCGCGCCGTTCGGAGCCGGCCATCGGATGCGAGCCGACAAACGCCCCCGTCGGCAACAGCTCGGCAGCCCATTGCATAACCTGCTCTTTGGTCGAGCCGACGTCCGTTACAATGGCACCGGGCTTGATGTATCGGGCTAACTGCCGCATCAATTCCGGAAATGCCCCTATGTTGCTCGCCAGCACGATAAGGTCACATTCGCTTACTGCGCCCATGTCGGTTGAGGCCGTGTCAATCGCACCCATCTTCAAGGCTGTTTTCAGCGATAAACTGCCTGGGCGGCCAACACCAACCACTGTGCTGGCCAAGAGTCGCTTTTTCAAAGCCAAACCGAGCGACGCACCGAGCAACCCAACGCCTATAATCGCAACCGAGCCAAACGATGTTGTCCGAGACTTATGCATATCTGCGCGAGTTTATCCGATGATGCCGACGGCGCAAAGTTATTTTCCTATGCCACGTCGGCGGCTCTCGCGGCTATCCCTATATCCGCCGCCCCATCGGCGAACGTTAAACGACAAGCCACAAAGAAACTTTTTGGGGCAATCGCGTTGGCCCAGCCGCTGCATATACAAGCGTCGCTGGCGGGCCTGCGGCAACTTATGCAGGCCGTTTTTGATGTTAGTCACGCGGCCTGCGGGCCGTGAGAGAGTAGATGGAGATAGTAGAAAGTAGCGTATGGGGCGCTGCGCTTTTGTGCTGGGACGCAGTAACTTCGCTGCCGCCACCGGGAACTGGTTATTTCTGGGGGATGCCAGATTTTGGTGTAGGCGGGAAAAACGCGAGTTTTTTGAATACACCGAGGCACGAAGATTTTTGGAGCGCTGCGCGACGGGTTCTGCCACAGGGTTCACAGCGCGGCCTAACACGACAGCGCTATAAAAACTCTTCACCTTTACTCCGGCGTTTCCGACTGGCGTAGGAAGCGGCGTTGCG
>JBMFVX010000151.1:0-6358 GCA_049965775.1 Phycisphaerae bacterium | reverse complement strand
TGCCCATCAGTTGTGACAACGTGACGCGCGTGATGGCCATGGGCGAACTCCGGTACGGCATCGGCCGCCACAGTAAAAATTTCGTGTGCGTGAACCTGGGCTATGGCATTGGCGCTGCGACCGTTGACCATGGCCGGCCAATATACGGCGCTCGCGGCCTGGCCGGCGAATTGGGGCATCTGTGCGTTGACACCACAAGTCGGCGGCAGTGCAAGTGCGGCAATTATGGTTGTCTTGAGGCGCTAGCCTCCGGCTATGCCATCGCGAGCGATGGCGCAGCCTTGGTCGCCAAAGCGGGGCGTGGGGTCCTTTGGGATTTATGCCAGGGCAAACCTGACCGCGTCTCTGCGGAAATTGTCGCGGCTGCTGCGCAAGGTGGCGATGCCGGCGCTGCGGAAATTTTCACTCGTGCCGCCGGGTATATAGGCTTGGGCGTGGCCACCATGATCAATATTCTCAACCCTGAAGCGGTCATTATCGGAGGCGGCGTAGCGCAGGCTGGTCCGCCTCTATTCTCAATTATTGAAGATTCGGTCAAGCGACATGCAATGGAGCAAAGCGCTCGGGGCCTTCGCATTGCCCCGGCGGTTTTTGGCATGCGGGCAACGCTGATGGGGGCGGTGGCACTGGTGCTCGACGAACTGCTAAACCTTAAGGGGCCTATCGGATCGGCTCTGTAGTAAGGGACTATTGTCATCGTATCCATTTACGTCTTCGCATAATGTTCTCAAACAATGAAAAGGGCGGGGCAACCAAGTTGCCCCGCCCTTGCGGTTTACGTTTTTGGCGTCATGTGGCTCGTTCGGTTAGAACGAGTAAATGACATCCATGGCTGCGGTCGTCTGGTACCGCTTCGCTGTGCTGCCGCTGCCGCCGCCGGTCTGGAATACCGGATGATCGGCGTAGTCCTGCCGCAGTTCCGGCCGCAGCTTGAGGTACTTGCCCCAAGAGGAGTTGGGGAACGGCGTAATGGTAGCGCCAACGGTGAACTCGGAATAATTTACCGTGCGGCCCACAATGCCGTACATGGTGGCGCTGTGGCCATCGTGATACCACTCGGCGCGGCCATTGAGCGTTACGTAGCTGTTAAGGGCGTACGACACGACGCCTTCTTCGGCGTAGTAGTTGGCTGCGCCGTACGAAACGGGTCCGGCGCCTTCCGCATTGATGATATCACCAGCACCATCATAGCCCCAGAGGCTGTCGGAGGTAAAAGTCCATTGGCTGGCTTTCGGCGGTGTGTAGGTGAGGATGGCTTCCGTGACCGAACGGTAATGCGTGTTATCTCCTGCACGCAGCCCGGAACCATCTAAATTGCCATCAAGGTTGTTGGGATAGTAGCTGGGGTCCTGGGCGCCCAAGCTGTAGTTCAGGGTGGCGGTAATGCCCTGGAATCGCTTCTCTTGAGGAGTCCAGTTAATGCCGCCAAGGAAGTCGGCCAGGGTGTCGTTGGTTTTGGTAAGGGTGTTGTTCCAGCCGCGGGTTGCGCCAGCGGAAAACGTCCAATCGCTGTTGGGCGAGAAGATCGCCAAAATGCCCGTCTGGGTGAAGGGGATGCCAAAACCAAACTCGTAGCTGTGCGAATAGAACGGATTGTTCAGCGGATTGATAGTTTCATCACCGAATGGGGTGACGAACTTACCGGCTTTGATCTTCAAACCACCGGTGTCAAACATTGGAACGGCAAAGGTGGCATACGCCTGAACCACGTCAAACTGGTTAATGGGTTTGAACGGGTTTTGGCCGCTCTGGTAGTAGTTGTTGCCATGGTAGAAGTTCATGCCGTTGGAATGGATGAGATCGCCATCCATGCCGTAGAGGACTTCCACTTTGCCGCCGACATCCCAGCCGCGCTTACGGAAATTGGCGTTGGAGAAGTCAATGGCCTTGGAGATTGAAACATCAATCTGATCGAGTTGCAGGTGGTTGCCGTTTTCCTGATCGAAAACACGACCCGCAATGTTGTGTCCGGCCTGATGATCGAAATTGGCGGTATAGCCAACGTCAATGAAGCCGGAGATGTTGATGCCCCAGTTCTGCATGTCCTGATACAAGTTTCCGCCGTTGCCGGTCGGAATCTTGCTCAGGCCGTACGACAGTGCCGGCAGCGACTGCGGCTGCATTGAACTGTCGTCGAGGCTGACGGTGGGTGCCGACGGGCTTGCAGCCGCGGCAACGCCCGCGGTGGCCATCAGGGCCGCCAGGGCAAGGGAAACCTTGGAGTGACGGTGACGCATAAATAGCTCCTTATAAAAGATGCTCCACTCGTCCGGCTTCACCAGGCCGGACAAACCTTCAGCCCATGAACCCAATTCATGAGCCGAACTCGTTTCTGATTCGGCCTCTCACCCGCCTGCGCCGTCCCGGCGCTTTGCCAATTCAATACTGCATGCCGATATCGCCGCCAAATAAAACGGCCGTGCGGCTGGTTCCGGTCGGTTCCGCATACCGATTGCCCGTAAACACTCCATCCACAAAACCACCCACGTAGTAGCTGCCGCAGCGTGCCGGCACGTGCAGCAGGTGGTTCAGCGGGTAGGTTGTACCTATGCCCACCGTGGTGCCAAGGTACCCATCCCGCGTGCTGGTGAGGTTGCGATCCAGCCGGCCTTCGCTGCCGATGAACGACATGCTGGCAAACGGATGCACATCAAGCCCGCCG
Source organism: Phycisphaerae bacterium (assembly GCA_049965775.1). Taxonomy (GTDB): domain Bacteria; phylum Planctomycetota; class Phycisphaerae; order WQYP01; family WQYP01; genus JABEVB01. The sequence goes on along the minus strand of JBMFVX010000151.1, from coordinate 3,696 downwards.
GTGTTGGGCACCACAAAATGCCGCCCAATGCCGATTTCGTAATACTGGCCTGCTCCGGCATAGTAGCTGCCGTTGTAATCAAAGCCAATATACACATAAGGGTTTACATGCAAGGGGCCTAAAAGTTTGTGGTCGTTGAATTGCAGGCGAATAAACGCTTCCTGCGAATCCACCTTGCCGTGCGAGCCATAGCCGACAACGGCCGCGCCCGGCGCCGGCGAAACCTTAATGCCGTCAATGGGTGTGATGTAGTCGGTCCAGCCGACATCAACGCCCACAAAACTGCACACGTTGTAGTGATAGCCGATGGTAGGGTCAATTTCGGTAAGGTTGCTCGTGGGAGCGGGGCCTTCGTCAATGCCATGGTCGCCATAAAAGCTTACATATGGCCGGCGGGCGCCGTAGGCGTAATTTTCAAAGGATTCTATATAGAGCGAACCCCAACGATGAAAATCGAACGTCAGCCTGCTGGTGTTCTGAATGTTGAGCCGATTGGGTTCGCGATTTTGATAACGGAACCAGTAACTGTTGGTAAAAGAAAACTGGGTTGAAAAATGCCAATCGCGTGATGCGGCCCTGGGCATTTGGCCGGGCATCACTGGCTGCGGTAGTGCCAAGTCAACGTTGGCATCTTGCGCTGCCGGTGCGCTGGCGCACGCCACGCCCGCAGACAAGGCGACCATTGCCGCCGCTGCGCTAAGAAGCCAGTTTTTTCGTTTCCCGCTGAACATCAGCATTTCCTCAAAGACCGGGGGTGGCATTCAGGCTTTTCCGTTGCCATGTACCCGATCCTGCATCTACTGCAACGCCAGTTGTACTACTCCGCCAAGCCGTGCCAGAACCTTACAAAACCCTCGGTTCTGCCTTTTGCTGTTATGCCCGCGGCTGCTTACGGCAAGCCTGTGCCAAGCGAAACGTGCATTTTAGTTTCAAAAATGCACCCGCTAAGCCGGCCAAACCATGTTGGCCTAAACCGCGAGGTCATACCTCAATCACCCGTTCCATCAGGTTCTTAACTACCCTGTTGGGTTCTTACTCTTGTTCCAGCCCGCGTACACAGTTTGTGTCACGGCACTGGGCCTGCCCGCCGAGCGAACTGCGCCTTCATCAGTCGCTCACCATTCGCTTACTAAACATTATCGGCTCACAGAGGGCGATAACGCCAAATAAGCGACACCACTTGAGTGCGATAATAGCGGGATGCGCTAAGATTGCAAGAGCAAATAGTTAGCACGGTATTATATAATTCGCAAATATGAATGTGTGGAGCATCCTAATGCTCAATGAGTGGCTCTATGCCAACTTTGTACGCATATAAATTCGCAAAATTAAATATTATACTTGGCGTTCTGCCGCGTCAGTGACTTTTCCCATCGGCTTAACCGATACCGTCGCTGCTCACATGTTGAGCAATGCCACCGAAGCAAACGGCCACGGAAATGACGATGGCCCGCAGAAAGCCTTGTCTGCCATATCTGCGATGGTTTGCCTATCTGCTATCCCCCAAGGTTTCGGCTAAATAATGGTTCAATTTGTGCGTTATCTATCAGCCGGTAGCGAACCGGGTGCCTAAGGCAACGTTGGCGGTGGTGCTGCGTGGGGCCTACCGTGCGTTTGGTGTCATGTGTTGTCGCATCCGCGCGTATAATCGGGTGGCACTGCGAGCGGTCGTGGCGGGTGTCGATCAGGCAATCTCTCCTCGGCTCGCCGGAGAGCCGATGCCTTACGGGTGCTCACGGCGCAAGCCAAAACAGAAAAAAGGATGTTCTTACTCATGCGATATCAAAGTCTTTTGCCGCGGCTGCTCAGTGCTGTTGTTGCGGCCGCTATTGTGTGTCTCTATACAGGGCCGTCTCTGGCCGCGGTGCTTGGGCCGCAGTGGACTTTTCGCCGGCCCCTTCAGGTGCAAGTAATGCCATCGAACGCTCCCGGACAGAGCATTGCGTGGGCACAGTTTTATACCGACCAACATCGGCTCCCCAGCGGAGCAGACCTGCGCATTACCAACAGCGGCCGATTGGTTATGCCGATGCGTATCATGCGGTTATCCGAGCATGACGATCTGGTTCGTGTGGCTTTTTTAGCCCCCAGCAGCGGAACGTACTATGTATGGTGGGGCAATCTGCAGCCGGGCGCTGCGCCGCCGCCGCTTAAAATAGACCGCGGCGTGTGGCTGCAGGTTTTTCATTTTGGCGGAGGTAATACACAGACGTGGCGTGCCATGCAACAGTGCTTTGAGCGTGCGCACGAAATCTGCTCCTATTTTGCGGATAATATTTTTCTGGGTTTCGATCCACGTGGTTTTCACAGCCACGATATGCTGTGGTTTCATGCGTGGCTGCATATTGCCAAATCTGGCTCGTACATATTTGCCTTCGACTGTAACGACCGGGGTTATATCAACCTCGATGGACACAATGTTTTAAGCAAGCGTTGGGGCGGCGGAATGTGGGGCCGCGTACGCTTTAAACGCACTGTGTATCTAAAGGCGGGGTGGCATCGGCTGCAGGCGGGGCAAATTAACTTTGGCGGCAATGCGGGCATCGCTCTCGACTGGATTCCGCCGGGCCAGATGCGCTTTGAGCCGGTGCCCGCAGTGGCGTTTGCTCCAGTGGCGCAGGCTACGGTGGGGCGGTTGCAGCAAGTTGGCGCTTCATACGCCGCCGACTTTACCCTTAAACCGCAGGCGCAAATTTTTGTCCCGCCAACCCATTATTTTCAGCGATACACCTTCACCGCCGCGGTGCCGGCATCTTTTTCTCCGCGGGTCAAATGGTCGTTTTCTGATGGCCAAACGGCCTGGGGGCTGCGCGTAGACCACGAGTTTATGCGGCCGGGCGTTTACTCCATCGGTCTGACGGTGGTGCAGGCAGGACACCGGTTTACAACCAGCCGCAAAATTCAAATTCAACCGGAAATGGTTCAAGGTTTTCCGTATCCGCCGGCGGACCCGCCCGCAGTGGTGGCCGCCATACTCAAGACCTATAACTTGCAGTATTTAGATGCCACAAGCCTGCTGCGCGGCGTGGAATTCTTTCGGCGTTACAACGCCTATCCGGGCCTTACCGCGTGGGGCACTGCGTGGGCAGAGTCCACGGCATCGGCTTCTCCGCGGCGCGTCCTTAAAACGGCCAATATGCTCGCCCAGGCCCTGCTGGCAACCGACAAGTATGATGCCGCAGCCGATATTTACCTTGCTGCTTCGCATAAGAAGTTGGGAGCCAATATCCGTGCTGATCTCATGGCCCGCTATGTCGTAGCGGCGTGCAACTACACCCAAAACGCACGGGCCGCATTGCAAAAGGCAAAGGCATTTTTAGAACCGTACCAGCACAACGCCGCGGTGCGGCATGTCATGCTCGCGGCATTGACGTACGCCGCCGTGGCCCTGGGCGATGGAAAGGCCGCCGCAGCCTACGCCAAAGAGGCTGGCAGCGGCGGCAGTCAATCTTATCGGCAGCAGGAAATTCAGCAGGGGGTGTGGGCTCGCAATATTGAAAGTTACATCATCGGCGGCCATTTTGATACGGCGCGACAGCTTATCTACCAATGGGAAGGCACCTACCCGAGAGCCATCCTCAAGGGCTATACGCGTCTGCTGCGGCTTAAACTCCTGGAGCGCGAAGGCCGGCCCCTCGTAGCGGCAAGAATTGCCCAACAATATGTGTTGGCCGAGCCAAATTCGTTTTATGCTGC
>JBMFVX010000150.1:0-6603 GCA_049965775.1 Phycisphaerae bacterium | reverse complement strand
TGGGGAGACTGCGTGAAAAAATATCACGCAAGAATTATCAGGTTTCGGCAGGGGGATTCGCTTGTTTAAGGCCTAGAGTTGACAATGAGCGTGTCGGCCATACGTACAACCATGTGATGCTGCAACTTCTGCCGCGTTGCGTATTTCACCGGAATCATCACGTGATAGACATGAGCGGTCTGCTTGGATTCAGTCACCGGCACCTTATGATCATGTACCGTTACCTCGGGGGTATGAAAACAGTAAAACGTCAACGGAATCTTTTTTTCGCCCATGGCAAACACCGTCTGCATTCTTATACCCTGATGCACACCCCCGACGCACGCCAGATGGGCAATTCTCTGGTGGCCCGCCGGTACCATCTGCCTCAAATCACCAAAAAATGCAATCTGGGATGAAAGCAGCGGCGAGAGAATCCAGTAGCTCCACTTATGCGGCCCTAAGATAACTTGTATCGGATGATCGCGGTTAAACAGGACGGTCTTACCGGTGAGATATTCCCGTGCCATCCAGACTCCATGCGGATCAAGACCAAGACTCTTCGGAGTAAGAATGACGCTGGAATGGAACCCGCTGCGGCGGTACACAAACACCAATGTGCTTTGAATATCCTTACCGGTATGCGTGGTTGCAACCAGAGGAATCTTCCGGCCCAAAGCATCGTTGACAATCGTCTGATCCGTCGGCATCAGTGGTGCCGCCGGCTTCACCAATCGTCCGTCAGCCCGCGCAGCCATGCTGATATTGTGCCGGTCTATTGGTCCAATGGGATCACCCAGGTGCACCGCACCTACGCTGTGGGCAACCATGGTCTTTAAGTCTGTATGCGCGAGCGTGTCGCCTACGCCCACCGGTCCACCGGAGAGTACCGACAGCAGCATGTTGCCGCGCTCCTTGCTCATAAAAACATCCGACCACGGCCAGGCGCCGACCGCATGAATGAACATGGAATTGTATATGAAGTCCCGCCACCGCTGCTTGAGAAACCGATCGTTTGCTCCCCGCATGGCAACAACATCCGGCAGAGCGCCCGCTTCCATTAGAAACCGCCCGGTCTGCATACAATAAATGATGGCAATACGACGCGCTGCCATCGCATTATTCATCCCGTGGGTAAAGTCGCGGGCCAGCGAAAGATGAACATGAAGTTGCGGCGACCATTGGTAAATACGCACCAGCCAATCCTGCTCCATGGCACGCACCCCATTGGCTGCGAGATATTTCGCACGTGAAACCCAATAGGCACGGTCGCAGGGCGCCACCCCGGACATATGATACTTGCTTTGGTACGGACTATCGCGTGCAATCCATCGCGAGTGGACAACAAGAGGCAGACCGATATCTTTGTGGAATGCGTCAAGCCCGTGCGGAAAAAGCTCCGGCGCCGCCTGATAAAGCCATGTCCCGCCAAAATGATTCCAAGTATTATGGCGCGGAAGGTACGGATTCATCGGCGTCACTTTCGACCCGTCGTAAAGGTGATGGGATTTTTCATACCACCAACTGTCAAGTTCGATGTAGCCCAGTGGGACATGTGCCTGTCGGTATTCCGATGCCATTTTCTCCAGTGTGCCGGCGTACCCATATTTCTTATCGTAGTTGTAGAAGTAGGCTCCGCCATTATCTGTCCAATAGCCAAAATCCCGTAAGACTCCACACGCCTCCTGCGATGTCGCCCGGCGATGACGCAGCTTACAAAAAGTATGGCCCCAGGCCCCAATCGTCCGGCGTATTCCCTTGCCGAAAACAAACAATGTCTGGTGAGCATTCTTCAGCGCCGCACCACGAGTTCCTTGGTTAAAACCATCGGCAATAAGCCTCTGTCCATCGCCATACAAACGCGAGACAAGAATATCCGTGGCGGGCGCAAAGACGCAGGTTCGATACTGACGGTTAAAAAATACCCAAGGCGTCGCGGTGTCAACGAGCTTGAATTGCGGCGGCGTAAAAGTTTTGCCGCTAAGACTTAAATGCAGTAAACCGTGGGGAGCCTCATTAAATATGGGAAATTGTTCGCCAGGCGACTCATCGGCCGCCGCAAACACAAGCGTCCGCGCCGTCTGCACAAGCGAAACGGAGTACCGGGTTCGGCTGCCTGGCTCGCGCCATGCGAGGCGGATTTCTTTGCCGAGCGGGCTGCTGACGCTGTCCTGATAGACTTGTATCGGGGGCTTAGCCATGGATCCGCCGAATGTCCAATGCGCATTCCGCCATTGCACCTGATAGTGCCCCGTCGTCGCCGAAAGGGCAAAGCTCACACCGCTTGTGCCATTTGTAAGCGTCCACGTTTTAGCGCCCGCAACAGCGGTGCTCACGAGCACTGCCAGGACAAACGCACCCAGCCCCGCTAGCGCGATCCGGTTAGGCATCGCCGGTCTTCGTACCCGGCGTTTGCCTTCCTTGATTGAATTCTTACCATTCATCGGTTTTTGGTCCAAAAGATTACGTACCCAATACCCGCTGCACATTGTCCACTGCACACGGCACACTGCACACTGACCACTGTTATTATACTGCCAGCGGCCAAAATTTGAGGCAAAGGTGAACGGCGCCCACCAACGAGCCACGCGTTTGAGCCGCGTGGTCAAGCCATTTTGCCCGACCCGGCCAGCGGCAGCGCTGCCGGGGTGCCCGGGTTGCGCCGCAGTACCACGAGAAATGGCTCCATTCTGATCGCGAGCGGTATATCCAAAAGGCCAAGCACCGTATCAGTTACCCATTTTTGCCCGGTAATAAAAGCGAAATGGCGGCGCGCAGTCGCCATTCAGATAAAAATCTTTCCAGTCCCCGTTCTGCTTGATGTTGTCCGCCCACTTGAAGTCAATCTCTTTGGGCATCACTCCTGCGATACCCAACACGTATCGGGGAATTGCCATCTGCATTTCATTACCCTTGATGCGAATGCTCGCCTGCCCAACCGATTTCCACTGGTATTTGCCGCCGATATTTTTCTTAACCCATGATACATGATCGCTGATAACCCGTTGGTCTACTACGTAGTTATAACCCATCCACTTGCTGCTGCCGGGGTGCGGAATATGCAAAAACAGCAGCATCCAGGCCGGATCACCCCAGAATGATAAAGCTTTACGTGTTTTCACCCATAGATATATATGTTTTTCATCATAAGCAAATTTGCTCGCCACAATATCATTGCGGCCCGTGTTATTGACATAATGATTCGATCCCCACCCAGGCGAATTGCGGTGCACCGCCAAGCCGACATTGTTGACAAACAGCGGGCCGATTTTGCGCCACTGCGAAAACGAGCCTCCGATATGAATCGTCGCCCAATCAACAGGTGCCAGGCGATGAACGCCTTTATAACGCCGGATATAAGAAATCATCTGATAATAATAGTTATCGCCAAATCCGCCATAAAGACCTCGCTTATCCTCCTTCATAGGCTCAATATCTCGGCTGAATTCAGGACTGTATTCATCTACAAAAACAGGGTAGCCCCTGGTGACCCAATGGCCCGCAAAATATCCGCGACTCTGGAGCTCCGGTCTACAGCCGCAGTTCCACTCATTCCAGCCGGTGATAAAAATAAATGCAGGAGAAATCTTAAGCGCTTGTCGCCACTGTTCGGCAAAACAGATACCCCGCCCCGGATGTTGCTCGCTCGGGGCCGGTTCAACCCCCTCATACGAACTGCGACCCGTGGTGGCGGTGGCCCAACCGGCGACCGCCACGGGCATCTCTTCGGGAGTATGGGCATTGAGATGCCAGCCAAATAGCCCGTCCTCTCTGCTTGCAACCTGTGCACCCCATGGTGTATTGTCCCAACTCCATCTATTTTTTCCCCCGGTATGTTCCCAGCAATAACGCAGCGTGAAAAAATGCTTGATGGCGGGGGGCAGATTCCCGACGTTGCCATGAATCAGCATCAGCGGCTTGCCATTCCAGTAAAACCAGAGCTTTTTTGCTATTCCAGATTTATAGATATGCTGATACGTATCATTCCATGCGCCCTTGCCCGTAAAACAGGCAAAGTCCGGCACACGATTTCCCAGAGCTTTCATTCGTAACCATATCTTAAAAAGCTTTGTATCAACAGCTTTAAAAAAGCTCCGCCCATAGGTGTTATCAAATATCACGGTATTTACGCCAGCATCGCCAAGCATGGCGGCGTGTTCACGCAGCACAAATGGATCCGAACTGATGTAGTAACCAAACAATGGCTGACCCCACCAATGCCTTGAATTTAAGGGGCCTATCACCGCGTTCGGTTTTTTTGCCAGGATGGTCGCATTATCCCAAATGCGATGACCGGGATTATCGTCGTGTGTGAAATAGAAGATTCCTACGGTCCTATTTGGTTTGGGCGGGCCTACCTGCCGATAATCGGGCAGCACACGCCCCAACCCATCGGTCGCCCCCCATGTATCGGGACCGGCGATGGGAATCTTGCTGCCAGCATTAACTGAATGATGCTGAGCAGCCAATGAACAATTGGCACCGCACAGCCCCGCAAACATTATGACAAGCCATAGCCCGGTCGGGCGTAAAGGCCGATGGTGGCATGCTCTGTCGTAAAACATCACTATTTCAAACTCCAAAGCACAGGCGACAATCATGATTTATAATATCATGGATATCCCCCGGTCAACCGTGATACCATGATACATTTGATTTGGGTGTGGCCATATTTTTTGGCACTCCGGCAGGGGCTCTTATTCGCAATATCCAAACGAAGCACAATGCGGAGAGCCTGCTGGCGACCCGTGCGGGCGGGGACGTCCGCGCTCGTGCGATGGAGAGCGGATTTAAGCCTGAGAGGTAAAAGTCCTCTTCACGTCGATGTTCCGGCGTGCAGTCGAAGGTAACCGCGTTGTCCGCGAGGCAAGGTGGGAAGCAACCGGAGACGAACAACCAGACCGTAACACGGGCAGTGACTGCTCGAATAGCTTTTTCTGCCATTCGTAGAACATGCCGGGCGAGATGCCATGTTTTTGGCACACATCCGATACGCTGACTCCTTCAAGCAGGGCCTCTCTCAAGATAGCGATCTTTTCACTTCCGGTGTAACTGCGACGGGGGGTGCTGGACATAAACAGACTCCTAAAAACGGCGTCATTGTATCCTTAACGCCAAAAGCCCCCTTGTCCAATTCCGACTGAAGCAAGACAGATGCGGTAACGGATGGTTTTGAGTTTCTGGGTTATCGGTTCCACAAAGGGCGCCGATTTCCTCGAAAGAAAAGCCTCGCGAAATTGAGGCAGGCCAGCGGCATCGCCGCCGGGGTGCCCGGGTTGCGCCGCAGCACCACGAGAAATAGCACAATTCTGGCCCAAAGCGGTCTATGACAGCCTTGTCGCAAATTGTTGTATAAAAAACGCAAAATGTTGTTGTTTGAGTATTGTCGCATAAGCTAGAATAGTTAACAGCGAATTTGGATTCAAATAAGTTAAGTCCGCCTTGTGTCTGGCAAAGGGAGATCGCGTATAAAGGTGAGCTTGTGACTTTTTGGGACTTGAATTTGTGAATTGTGAATAACGTTCGCCGCCGCAAGTCTGCTTAAGCGGCCTTGCAGTTGCGGTTGACTTACTGCGAAAGGAGATGGCAAATGCGTAAGCGGCCCGCCAGACAACGAAGCTTGGCTAAAATACTTTGCCAGCCGAAAAGCGGCTTCACGCTCGTGGAACTTCTGGTGGTTATTTCCATCATTGCTATTCTCATTGCTCTGCTTTTGCCGGCGCTTGGCAAAGCCAGAGACTTTGCGGAACAGACCGTGTGCGCCTCGAACCTGCGCCAAATCGGCACCGGCATACAAGCCTATGCCGACGAATACCAAGATGCCATCCTGCCGGCCAGCTATACCGATGGCAACACATACGCCGGCACCGATATGTGGCCCGCGATTATGGTGCAGGCGGGGCTTGCCCCTTACCCGGGCAATGTGCTTACCGGGCCTGCACAAGGTTCCATTTTTGTTGACCCAGCCCTGCCCAGCGGCGATGTTGCGCAGGTGGATGGCAACGGCAACGTCATTTCCGGTCCGTTTGGTCCCATCAACTGGCAAGGCGATGAAACCTTGCGCTATCAAACAAAAATCGCCAATAAGCAAATGGTCACCGATTGCTCATACGGCATCAACGCCGGCTATTGGTTCTTGAACAACGACCCGTCCGTGCCACCGCCCGGCGGTCCAACTTATGCCGGCGGAACCTATAACAATGCCAACCCAACTTTTGCTCTGATAGATCAGAAGAGCACCGGCATTGTCACCTCAGGGTATAAGATGAGCGTCGTATCAGACCCGGCGAACTTATGCTTTATTTACGATGGCATGTGGATGGTGCCGTACAACAAACCCAATGAGTATGTCTACGGACGCCACGACCGCCCTTACGACCCCACGGGCACTGCTCAAGTCGGCAACGTCAATGTCTGCTTGCTGGATGGCCATGTCGGCACATACAACGATGCGCAACTTCCCGCAAACGACGCCACGCGCTGGGGTGGAATGCTTTGGGGCGGTACATTTGTCACAGCGGGGAGCCGCATGCGGCCTACCTTTTTCTTGCTTAACGTCAAGAACTGAAAATGGTCCACGGCAGCCTCATCGCTCGCTCGAAGCCGGCAACCAACCACTGCGTG
>JBMFVX010000149.1:0-6659 GCA_049965775.1 Phycisphaerae bacterium | reverse complement strand
CATGACTTCCACGGCGACTGGAACTATACGATCACGCCACGTCAACCGTAGCGGTTATTTGTTTACGCGCCCTTAGGATGCTTTTTATAATGTGCCAAAGCCTGCGAAAAACCCTGAAGCAAAATGGCTGCCTGGCTCGCCCGCGGCGCTTGAGCCAGCAACCGTCGGAATCCATATGCGATTCGATCACCGGGCGTTTGGCCCCCATTTAGCATCATTTTTTGCGCCAGCATGCGAGCCGCCTCTACATATTGCACATCATTGAGCGTGACAAGAGCCTGCAGTGGCGTATCGGTGACCGAGCGCTGAATGGTGCACGTCTGCCGATCGGGCATGTCGAAAGCGGTCATATCCGGAGGAGGCGCTGAGCGTTTGATAAACGTATACAGGCTGCGCCGGTACAAGCCGGGACCATAATCTATTTTGTACTGGGCCAGATTGCCATAGACGTTGCCGGCCCACAGGCCCAGCGGTTCGTAGGGCTTTACGCTCGGTCCGCCAATCGCGCGATTCAGCAAGCCTGACGCAGCCAAGGCCTGATCGCGAATTTCTTCGGCGGTAAGGCGGAATCGCGGACCACGCTCCAACCAACGGTTCTTGGGGTCGGCGGCTATCAGGGCTGGCGTCGCCGCCGAGCACTGCCGATACGTAGCGCTCAATACAATCATTTTTTGAAACGCTTTAAGATTCCAGTGCATGGCTATCATTTTCGCCGCCATCCAGTCCAACAGCTTTACATGGCTCGGATACGATCCAAGCACGCCGACATTGTCGGTTGTTGAACATAGACCACGGCCGAAGAACTTCGCCCAGAGCCGATTGACCAGCACCCGCGACGTAAGCGGATTATCAGGCTGCATAATCCACTCCGCCAAGCCGAGGCGATTGGGCGGCTCGCCGGGCCGCATCGGCGGAATTGCGTGCGGTGTTGCCGGGTAAACGCGGCGACCGGGCATATTGTACTGACCGCGCTGCAGCGTATAAGTTGGCCGTGGCGTCGGCAATTCCTGCATGATTTGAGTTACGGGCAGACTGTTACGCAGTGCAACCAGTGCCGTCTTGGCCGTCGTTAAGTCAGCGCGCATTTTTTTATATTGCGGGCTAAGTTCCAGCGCGTAACGGGCCAACTGTTCCTGCTGCGGCAGAGTCCGCTTGGCGGCGGGAAGCTCCAGAATGCGTTTTACAGCGGATGTTTGCAAAGCCAGTCTCACATCCGTTAAAGATAAAGCCCGGTCAAATAACTCAACATGAGCGACCGAACCTGAAAAAAAGGCTTCATCAACCCGCCGCCCGATGAAGAACTTCGCCTTAGCGATGGTTGATTTTGTAAGATTATTATTCAGCACATCCAGCGGCTGACGCTGCTGGTTAAAGAATATTTTTACACCACGGGCCTCGCCCGATCCATTATAGGTAACGGTCACATGCGTCCATTTATTTTTAGCAATTTGCGCCTTGGTTTGAACGCTTATGGCATTTGATGGCCATACGTGAATGAGATGAAACATCAACCGGCCCTGAGCTAAATAGCAATCCCATCCGCGGAGAGTTGGCCCCGCTTGCATACGCCCCAAGATTGACCCGTTACCCTGACGCTTCACCCAAAAGCTGACGCTGAACTTGGAATGCAGACTGAATTTTCCCAAGTCGCCCGAATAGGCCAAGCCGGCTCCCTTACCATCGGCCAAGAAAGCTTTGCCGAAGGGAGCCGGTGTAAACACCGGCTTGCCCTTACCAACATACTTGCCCTCGACCACAGCCCCTTTAGCCCCCGCACCCATTTCCGTTCCATTTAACGGCAGGGTTGCAACCCGTCCCACCGGAGTAAATAGTTTCGCTCCAGCTTTGAACCACGCATCGGCAAATGCCGGCGATTGCTTGCGTATTTCCGCCACGTTCTTCTGCAGAGCGGCAATCTTAGATTTCAGGGCATCGAGTTGCTGTTTCTGCTTAGCATCGGGAACACGCAAAATGGGTGGGCAATCTATGCCGGAGTCGGCACCGGGCATGTCGGCCATGACACCTTTTTCGTTAACACTGTTAAAAAAGGCGTAAAAACTGTAGAAGTCCCGGTGCGAAATATTCTCGTATTTGTGGTGGTGGCATTGGCCACAGGCAATGGTAAGCCCCAGCCATGTTTCGCCGGTGGTGTCCACGCGGTCTATTACGCCCTGCACTCTGAACTCTTCGTGAATGATGCCGCCTTCGGTATTGATCATGTTGTTACGGTTAAAACCGGTGGCGATTAAATCGTTTATGGTCGGGTGCGGCAATAAGTCCCCGGCCAACTGCTTTATCGTAAACTTGTCAAACGGCATGTTTTGATTAAACGCGTTTATAACCCAGTTGCGCCACAACCACATGCTGTGCGACGGATCATTCAAAAAGCCGTAAGAGTCTGCGTAGCGGGCGTCGTCCAGCCACGACACCGCCATCTGTTCACCATAAGCTGGTGACGCCAGAAGCCGATCCACTACACGCTCATAAGCGCCCGGCTTGCGGTCGTTCTCAAAGTTCTCAATTTGCTGGAGTGTCGGCGGCAGGCCGGTGAGGTCCATCGTAACGCGTCTGATAAGCGTGCCGCGACTTGCCTGCCGGGATGGCGTAAGCCCATGAGCTCGCAGCTTGGCGAGCACAAAGCGGTCTATATCGTTTCGTACCCATTTTGATGGACCGACATTTGGCACCTTGGGAACCACGAGGGGTACATACGACCAATGCGGTTGCCAAACCGCCCCTTGCTCAATCCATCTTTTTACCAAGGCGGCGTCCAGCGGATCTACGGTAAGATGCGAGCCGGGCGGCGGCATTTTCAGCGAGGGGTCCTTGCTGGTCATACGCAAATAGGCCAGGCTCTTTTCCGGATGCCCCGGCACAAACGCATGCCAGCCCTTGTGCAGTTTGCCCGGCAGCAGCGCGTACAAAGATGCCTCGGTATCCAGCCGAAAGCCGGACTTGCGATAATGCTCATCAGGCCCATGACATGTATAGCAATTTTCCGCCAAAATGGGCCGAATGTACCGGTCAAAAGTTACCCGGGCCGGCAGCAGGTTCGATATCTGCATTGCCGACATGTCTGCGGCATGAGGCCGTTGCGCCGGAGCCACCCGTAAACTACCAATACGCCAATACGATCCACTGTAGCGCCAGAGAAAGCAGCCCACCGCGATAAGCACAATCAGCCACGGCATGGCATACCATATATTGTACCGCCGCATTATGTTCCACCGCCGCATCAGCATAACTCCACGCAAGAGCATGTTTGGGCTTGCGACAACCGGCCTCAACCTCGTGCCCCCCCTTGCCCCGCGTCTATATATTATTATAGGGCCAACTTGTTGCAAAACCTTATTTAACATAGCTAAACGATCGTATCGCCGCTATATTGCATGGCCCCGCCAAAATTAGGCCGCCAGGCTCCAGCTCGCTGAAATTTCGCCGCTGCGGTACACTATTCTCCGGCAACATATTGCGGCGGGTACCGACGGCCTGGAGGTTTTACGATGGCTAACGTTGACGCATTTCTACCCGAAAACATTAGAAATATCGTGCTGCTGGGCCACGCTGGCAGCGGCAAAACCACTCTGGCTGAGGCCATTGCCCATCGCTGCGGCATCACCACGCGCATGGGCAGCGTTGAAGATGCCAACACCATTTCTGATTTTGAGCCTGAGGCCCGACACCATAAACATTCCACCTCCTCCGTGCTCATGTTTGCCAATTACGAGGGAAAGCAGATCAACCTCATTGATACCCCGGGCTATCCGGAGTTTGTCGGACAGGCCCTTGCCGCTCTGCCTGCCGTCGAGACCGCCGTCATCGTGGTCAACGCCCAGCGCGGCATTGAATACAACACGCAGCGGCTCTACCACGCCGCCGGCGAAATGGGCCTCGCACGCATGATCGTCATCAACAAAATAGACTTATGCCCCAACCTGCCCGCACTGGTTGACCAAATCAAACAAACACTGGGTGCTTCGGCTCATTGTATGAACCTGCCTGCGGCCGGCGGCAGCGATGTGGTTGACTGCTTCGACCATGATGCCGGATCGTCTGATTTTGGCTCCGTACCCGATATTCATCGCGAGATGGTTGAATCGGTGGTTGAAATTGACGATACCGAGATGGAAAAATATCTCTCCGGAGAAAACCTTAATCTGGACAAGCTCCGAGCGCTTTTCATCAAATCCATGAACATCGGCCACGTGGTGCCGATTCTGTTTACCTCCGCCAAGCGGGAAATCGGCGTAGACGACCTGCTGCATATTCTCGCCAACGATGTGCCATCGCCCGCAACCGCCCGGCCCAAACGGCTCAAGCCCGCCCCGGTTGCCGAAGGCGATGGCCAATTGTTCGAGTGTCCACCGGATGTTACCGCCCCGCTTTTGGCGCATGTTTTTAAAGTTACGACCGATCCTTACGTTGGCAAGCTCTGCATGCTGCGCATTTTGCAGGGCAAGCTGGATGCGAATACCGCTTTTGTCGCCGGCCACGATAAAAAGAGCCGCCGCGCCGGCCATGTGCTCAAGGTGGAGGGACGCGAACATCCCGAATCGCTGGTGGCCTGGGCCGGCGACATCGTGGCGGTTTCAAAACTCGACGACATTCATGTGGATCAAATTATTCACGCCCCGGCCGCCCGGCAGGACCTGTCACCCGTTGTTCCGCGTTATCCAACCCCCATGTACTCCATCGCCATCGAGCCAAAATCGCGCGGCGATGAAGCCAAACTCTCGGCAGCACTGGCCAAACTCTGCGAGGAAGACCCAACCTTCAAAACCACACACGATGCGCAAACCCATGAACTGGTAGTGCATGGCTTGGGCGACCTGCACCTGCGCGTGATGCTCGAAAAAATGAAAAATCGCTTCAATCTCGATGTTTCATCCAAGCCGCCGCGCATTGCCTATCGTGAAACCATCAACAGCCGGGCCGAAGGACATTACCGCCACAAAAAGCAGTCCGGCGGCGCCGGCCAGTTTGGCGAAGTATTTCTGCGTATCGAGCCGATGGAGCGCGGCCAGGGCTTTGAATTCGTCAACGATGTGTTCGGCGGTGCGATTCCAACGCAATTCATCGGCTCGGTGGAAAAGGGCGTACGCGACGGACTTGATCGCGGCCCGCTCGCCGGTTATCCGGTGCAGGATCTGCGCGTAATTGTGCATGATGGCAAAAGCCACCCGGTAGATTCCAAAGACATTGCCTTTCGTATCGCGGCCAAATTTGCGTTTCGCGATGCCATGCGCAAAGCCCGCCCGGCACTGCTTGAGCCGGTGGTTAATATTGAAATCGCCGTGCCGGCGGAACATCTTGGAGCTATCACCAGCGACCTGAGCGGCCGCCGCGGCCGCGTAACCGAGACACTGCTCAATGGCTCGGGCGATTTTGCCACCATTCGTGGAACCGTGCCGCTGGCGGAGCTATCGCAATACGACAGCCAACTTCGCAGCGTCACCAGCGGCCAGGGGAGCTTTGTCATGGAGTTTTCGCATTACGACCCGGTGCCCGCAGGCCTCCAAGCCCGCATCGCCGCCCAGTACAAGCCCGCCGACGAGCCGGAAGCATAAGCCTTGGACTCCAAAACCGCAGCGCTTCACCGACATTCACAGCGGGATAGCTTGCTGTAATCGCAACCCCCTTACAACGTCAGATCCAGCCGGCCTCTGATTGGCCCTGCAAAAGCAGGTGCAGGTATATCAGCCCAGCGAACGGACGCCAGGCCGCAAGTACGCTCTCTACGCCTTGGTAATCCAACGGACCAGAAAGACACATCCATTTCTGCAGATTGTTGCGCGCGCCCACATCATCGCCGGGAAAAATATGCGTGCGACCCAACCCGCGCAACAGCACATACTCTGCGGTCCATCGGCCAATGCCGTGTATCTCGGTCAGGTAGGCCACCGCAGCAGCATCAGACATCGCGTCGGCCGCGTCCAACCGCACGCGCCCGGCCAATACCTCTTGGGCCAATTTCGTAAGATATCCGGCCTTCCTGTGGCTGAAACCCAGATCGCGAAGTACATGGGTCGCCACACCAGCCAACTCACGGGGGCCAGGCATAGCGGGCACAGCACCCGCAGCATTGCAGACATCACCACACGTTCTAGCCAATTTGTTGAGCAACTGAATGCCTACCGTCAGCGTCAACTGCTGGCACGCGATGGCATTAACTACACTGTCGAAGGTGCTGGCGAATCGCGGCGGCTTCATCCCTTTAAAGCGGCGCGCCAGATCGTTGAGCTTCGGCCATCGCGCCGCAAAGAGATAGAACGGGTGAAGCTCAACATCCAACCCCAGAATCCGGGTTAACGTCGAGGATATCCCGGCTTGTACTGCATCTGTACGCCGGACTCCACGCAAATGCACGCGAAGCCGCGGCCTGGCACCAGAGCGAATCTGGCGAACCAGAACCTCAACGAGCCCGTCACAAGTTGAAAGGGTCCGGCGATAGATTCCGTCCTCCCAACAATCAATGGCATTATCGGGGCGCCGACGTAGCGCCCAGACAGTCAGGTCCAGCCGAAATGGCGGCCGTGGTGTCAAAAAAAAATAGTCTGTAGGCATCCACTATTCACCAGCTAGCCCGGATATTTCATAGGTTTTAGCCAGAGGCAGTCCGACGGCGAAGGCCGGGGGTAATTCCGGCCGAAATTTTCGAT
>JBMFVX010000148.1:0-6666 GCA_049965775.1 Phycisphaerae bacterium | reverse complement strand
TAAAAAGGTAACGTTGAAATTTCATATTTAGGTTACGCCGCCTGTTTTCTTTCGTCCACAACTTTTAATAGTATCTCTTCCAGGCCGCGCCGTTAATGGCTGTGCTTGGCGCTAAGTAGCAAAGCGATTAAAACGCCATCGTTGCTGCAAGTGGGCTAAATGCCGGGGCTTAGCGCCAGTTGCCGCATGCGTGCCAGCGGCTTGAGATAAGGAAAGTTATATGCCTGACGCTTTAAGTTCCAGTGGTTCGGCCGGACAGGTGCCGTCTGGCGGAGGTCCGGCTGACGGCGCCTTTGCGCCCGTGCGGTTGAAGCGCATCGTGCCTTGGCGGCAGATTGGCATGGGTCTTATTCTGTCTCTGGCCATGCTTTTGGTGTGCGCCCGTGCCTTGGACGGCTACTTCATGTGGAAGGATTGGTCGCGGCTGCTTAACAATCCGTTGGTGCTCAACGAGGGTGGCATCTTGGATGCCTGGACTTCGCCCTATCAACACAGTTTTGCGCCCTTGGCCACCAGTGTTTCGTGGTTGGAATATCATGGATTTTTAGCGGCTCAACGCGGACTAAACAAGCCCGGCGCCAAGGTGCTTTTGTCGCCGGTGCCTTTTCATGTGGTGAATCTGCTGCTGGGCATGGCGGCTGCCATTCTTTTCTGGCTGATTCTGCGGCGATTAACCGTGCCCGGGGCATTCGCAGCGGCGCTAATATTTGCGGTTCATCCCATCACCGTCGAAACGGTGCTTTATCTTTCGGCTTTACCCATTTTACTGGCCGGTGCTTTGATACTCGCTGCCCTGCTGATTTTTGTGTACTGGCTGGACGATGCTCGTTCTGGACGTTACCTCGCCGTGCTTGGTTTTACCGTGGCAGCGCTATTGTGCAGTCCGGTGGTTGCGGCGGCCGGCCCACTTTTAATGCTGTTGATGGTGGGGTGGCGGCGGGGGCAAGGCTCGCGCAGTCGAATGGTCGCCTTGGCGTCATTGGTGCTCGTTGCCTTGGGGGCGGTGGCCGCGCAGGTGTGGATGTCGCTTGCGGCTACACGTTGGCTTGTGATGCCTTGGAATGTGCGGCTGGCGCATGCCGGGGGGGCATTTTGGTTTTACCTCTTTAAACTCGTATTGCCGGTTAATGTGATTCCAATGTATTCCGCATGGCCGCTGAGCGTTTCGGTCATCGGGTTTTTGCCTTTGGCTGGTGTGCTGGTATTACTATTTGTGCTGTGGCGTCTTGGCGTCCGGCGGGGTGGGGTTTGGCGTGGAGCATTTTTTGGCGCAGCAGCCTATACGATTGCGCTGTTGCCGGTGTCCGGGCCTGTGAAGCTTCCGGCGTTTATGGTGTCTCCGGTGGCCAATCGGTTGGCGTATGTGGCGATCATGCCGGCCATTGCGGTGATCTGCGGGCTTTTTGGCCGATGGCGCTTGCGGGCGCAGGTTGGCGGCCGCGTGGCGGTAGAGTTGGCGGCTTTGGTTGTTGTATTGGCGCTGGGTATAGCCAGCTTTACCAATGCGGGTTATTACCGCTCTCCGATTAAGCTGTGGAAACACGTCTTAAAGGTAAACCCTGATGCCTGGGCCGCTCATGACAACCTGGCGGAGCAATATTTTCTACTGGAGGGGCAGATCAACCTCGCCCGGCAGGAACTCCAGCAGGCGATACGCATAAACCCTGATGATGCCTACGCGCGGTTGCATCTGGCTTTATGGGATGAGCAGGTCGGCGCCAACGCCGACGCATTGGCGCAAATTCAGACGATGCTGGCTAAACATCCTCACAATGCCCAGGCTCTTGCGGAGCTGGCAGATTACGAGTTTACCCGTCACGATTATGTGCATGCGGCCAAACATGCTCTGGCGGCGGTTCAGATAGACCCGACATCTGAATTGGGCAATCGAACGCTTGCCAATGTGCTGCGTTTCAGGCACGATCTCAAGGACGCCATTCAATATCTAAAAATGGCGGTTCGCTGGCATCCCAATGATGTTGCATTGCGTACAACACTGATTGAATGGCTCTTGGAGAACGGCAACAAGCAGGAAGCACTTACCCAAGCCCAATTGCTGGCGGGTGAATTTCCGGATGACGCCGGAAAGCAGCGCATGCTTATTGGGCTGGAACTGGCGCTGGGCGACATCAGTGCGGCCGATCGCACGTATCATCGCCTGGCAGCGCAGCATCCAAATGACGCTTTGCTGCAGTATCAGTACGCCAACGCGCTAGACAACCAGAACTTTTTCACCAGGGCTATTAAGCATTATCGTGCGGCCGTGCGGTTGGAGCCGCAGCAGCTGGATTTTCGTTTCAATCTGGCGACGGCCCTGCTCGACCACGGGGAAACGGCCGCTGGTCAGGCGGAGTTAAATAAAGTGTTTGCGATGGCGCCGCACGATCCTCAATGGCGTGTGCGCTATGCGTTGTACTTTTTGGATCACCACAATGTTGCCGCGGCTCTGCAGCAGTATAAATTGGCAGTTAGTCTGCAGCCGCGCAATCCTGCCGTGCGTTTTGCCTGGGCTATAGCGCTGCTCAACGCCGGCGACGAGACGGCCGGCGACGCCCAGATGCAGAAAGTGTTTTCCATGGACCCCCAGCAGGTCATGTGGCGTGTGCGGTATGTTATTTACCTTGAATCGCACCATGATTTGAAAGGAGCGGTAGCGCAACTGCGCAAAATTACACAACTATTTCCCACGCAGGCTGCTGCTTGGAACAGCCTGGCGATGGACCTGTGGCAGCTCGGTGACTTTTCCGCGGCTCGGCAGGCCCGTGCCCGGGCGGTTAAGCTCAATCCGGCTTTTGTTAACCTGCCGTTCCCGCCGGTAAAGACGAATGCAGCGGCTCCTTTGAATTCGGCGGCCCCTCTGCCCAACCAATAAACCGCCGGTAAGATTGGTGCGGTTGGAATACAGGATTGTTTATGAGCGTAGCAAGCGAGTTCAATAAAGAATCGGCCGGCCCGGGTGTGCCGTCTCCGGCCGGAGGCCAGGTGCGAACCGGGCTTGATTTTGCCGGTCGCTGGGCTGTGCCGTTGGGTGCCGCGGCGCTGGCTCTGCTTTGCCTGGTGACTTACTACCCACTGCAGAAGGGGGCGTTCATTTGGGACGATCGGCAGTGGTTGTTGGTTAACAGTTTTGTGCACCATTGGAAGGGTTTGAAGTTCATCTGGTTTAAGCTCTCGGCTAGCCCGCAGTACTATCCGATGGTGTTCAGCGTATTCGATGTCGAATGGCATCTGTGGGGTGCCAGCGCCATGGGCTATCATCTGGTCAACGTGCTGTTGCAGGTGGGCAATGCCCTGTTGCTGTGGTGGGTACTGCGCAAACTTCGCATACCCGGCGCGTGGCTGGCCGCGGCGCTTTTTGCCATTCATCCTGTTCAGGTTGAAACTGTGGGCTGGGTGGCAGAATTGAAGAATTTGCTTAGTGCTTTTTTTATGTTTTGGGCGGCCGGGTGCTTTCTTAATGCGTGGCCTATGCCGGAGTCGCCAACCGCCTCGCAGGGCGCGGTAGAGGGCCAGTCTGCCATGCGATGGGGCTGGTATTTGCTGGCAACGGGGCTTTATACGCTGGGGCTTTTAAGTAAAACGCTGGCCTGTACTCTGCCGGTGATTCTGCTGGTGCTCTTATGGTATCGCAGCGGTCACATTCGCGTGCGGCAATTATGGAGTTTGGCGCCGTGGCTGCTCATGGGAGTGGCGGCCGGGTTGGTGACCATTCACATAGAACACAGCAACTCGGTGGGCACCAACGGTTCGCATTGGGCGTTTTCGATAGGGCAGCGTTTTATAATTGCCGGGCGGGCCTTTTGGTTTTATATAGGTAAGCTTTTCTGGCCTAATCCATTGCTGGAAATATATCCGCGGTGGAATGTAAATCAGATGGGTGGGTGGCAGTGGATTTTTCCGGCGGCGGCGGTCGGACTGCTTGCCGCACTCTGGCTGCTGCGCCGCCGCATTGGCCGCGGCCCCATTGCTGCAATTCTTGTTTTTGGCTTAAGCATCGGTCCGGTGTTGGGCTTTATTAATTTTTACACGCAGCTTTTCACCTTTGTTGCGGATCATTATCAGTACATTGCCTGCATCGGCGTGCTTGTGCTGGCAGCCGCCGGCCTGCGGCTGGTAACCAATCGAGCCGGCAAATGGTCGCATAAGGCATATTGGTTGATGAGTATTATTATTTTGGCCTCGCTGAGCTTGCAGTCGTGGGGGCAGAGCGTGCTCTATGAGTCGCCGGCGTATCTGTGGGGGTATGTATACCGATACAACCCGAATAACTTCATGACGCTTACATCTTATGGGGCTTCGTTGATTTCGCTGGGCGTGCAGACGCATCATCCTTCGGTTATTCGCCGGGGTATGCGCTATCTGGATGCGTCAGAAAAAATCTGGCCGAACTACTCCACCACCGATGTAAACCTTGGCCAGGGGTACTACTATCTGGGTGAGTATAGTCAGGCCATGCACAAGTTCATGGAGTTTTTGATTTACGCACCGCAATCGCGACTGGTGCGCTGGCAATTCGCCGATTCGCTGGCCCATGTGCATCGCTACGCTGCCGCGCTGGCGGTGTATAAGGAAATTGCCAAGGACCAACCCAAGGATGCCCTGACGCAGTGGCGGATGGCTGAGATTTATCTGGTATTGGGCGATAAGGCCAATGCCCGCAAGCACTGGCTCAAAGCGATGGCGCTGCAACCGCTATGGAAGAATCAGAAGCTGACGATACCGAAATGGCTGGCCCCAAAGGCTCATTTGCCGCAGTAATCTATGGTGCGGGCAATTTGCGACCGCAACTCACGTCGCGGCACGATGCGGTCTACAAACCCTTTCTGCAGCAGGAACTCGGCCCGCTGGAAGCCTTCAGGCAACTCCATGCGAATGGTGTTGGCAATAGTGCGCGGTCCAGCAAAACCAATCATGGCCTTGGGTTCGGCAAAGATGACATCGCCAAGCATGGCAAAGCTTGCGGTCGTGCCGCCGGTGGTTGGGTCGGTGAGCACCGAAACAAACAGCCCGCCAGCCGCATGAAAGCGTGCCAATGCGGCCGAGGTTTTGGCCATTTGCATAAGGCTGATGGTGCTTTCCTGCATGCGAGCACCGCCCGAGCAGCATACAATAACGAGAGGCAATTTTTCGGCGAGGGCTTTTTCGATGGATCGCGTGATTTTTTCGCCGACTACGGCTCCCATAGAACCAGCCAAAAAGTCAAAGTCCATAACCGCCAGCATCAGCGGCCGGCCTTTGATAAACGCTTTGCCGCTTACCAAAGCGTCGCAGGAGCCGGTAGTTTGGCGGATGGCGGCAAGTTGCTGCTTATACGCCTTCTTGGCGGAAAAGCTGATGGGATCGCGTGATACGAGCCGTGCGTCCGTTTCTTCAAACGAACCATCATCGGTCAGTATTTTAATTCGCTGGCGCGCCGATAGCCTGAAATGATGGTCGCAGCCGGGGCAGGTATGCAGATTTTCTTCCATATCTTTACGGAAGATCATCTCGCTGCACCCCGCGCACTTGAGCCACAACCCCTCCGGTACGTCCACATGCTTGCGGGTTTGGACAAAGTTGCCTTGCAGACCACCCGTCGCCACCGTGGGAGAAGTGATTTCGGCCATAAGTCCATCCTTGCGTAAATGTTCGCAGCACTTAGCCAAACATACCGGGCCTTGTGGCCCAATATTCTGGCCAGACACCCCGAAAGCCGCGCTGCCTGCCGCGGCTGCCATGTCAATTACATTAGCAAATGGATAAGGAAAAGGCAAGGCCGCAAAACGTCCGATATTAACTTTGTTGGTTTTGGGTGTAGCCGATGGTTTTGTATATTGGCTAAAGAGGCGGCCGCATGGGCGGTGCTGATAACTGTTCAATTGTTAGAGTACAGGCGTAAGGAGTTGTATCAAATGGAAACGGTTTTTACCCTTCGGCAAACCACGGGCTATGCCATTGATGTATCACATGATGGGTGGGCTTTGCGGATTGACCTTACCACCCGGCAGGGGGGCACAAATACCGGCCCGGGACCTACCGATTTGGTACCAATCGCCTTGGCCGCCTGCGAAATGATGCTTGCCCTGCTAACGGCTAAAAAGCACGGGCATCCACTAGAGGGGGTTGAGGCCACCGTAACTAAACAATATGCCACCAATCCGTCGCGCTTAGGCGACATGCGAGTGGAAGTTAAGAATGTTCTATCGCAGTTGCCGCCCGAACTACATGAGCGTGTTCGTGCTGCCATAGAGGCCTGTCCGGTGTTGCAAACGCTCAAGCATCCGCCTGCAGTGCATTCCGAAGTGCAATAGTTTGGGTTGTCAGGGCGGCTTGCCGGTGTCCGTTTATGGAGTGGCAGCATCCGGCATGGTGCCTATGATTTGTATATTATGAGATTAATGTGATTGATTTGCGAACAATATTATTGGACTTAGCAAGATATTTGTGTGTTGCATTTGGCGAAATTACTCCCGAAGGCCTGAATTAATGTTAACAGCGTGGCATTTATAAGACGTGTCGCAAATCGCAATATAAGCGAGCCGGTTGCGTTGTCGCATCCTCAAAATTCACAAAATTGTATTAGCACATGGAGCCGAAGGCTGCAGGGGTTCCAATTCGTTGTAAGTTGATGCATTATGGCGTGGTCAAGGGGCTTATCGTGATAAGTAAAGCCATCCTGGCGCAGGG
>JBMFVX010000147.1:0-6758 GCA_049965775.1 Phycisphaerae bacterium | reverse complement strand
GTCAAAGAGCTGTTCAGCTGTCGGCTTTTGGCTTTCAGCGGTTGGCAACAAACAGTTTGCTACCAGAGATGTTGTATGCGCGGCATGGTCGAGATAGTTGGGCGCTGCGCGACGGATGGCGCGCAGAGAATTGGAGGCACGGAGACGACGATGACTGCTTAATTTAGGGCGCTGGGCGACGAGGGTTAACCGCATCCCGAAAGGCGGCTCCTGCCCCATCGGGGATTTCGGCATCCGTGCCTCAAACCCGATGGTTGGTTCCATACCCCACCGGGATTTCGGCATCCTTGCCTCAAGGCTGGGTAATGCGGGGTTTTTGGTTATGGGGCACCGCTTCGGGAAGGCGGGTTAGTATGGGCCGGAGGCGGTGGCAGGGGTGCGGCGGGGGCTCAACTTTGTTGTTCGATTAGGGATGTGCCCTTTGCCTGCTCAATAAAACGCTTTATGTCGGCAATGTCGTATCGCGTTGCCCTGCCGATCTTGACTACGGGAATTTTCCCCTGCTTGCCGAGTCCCCAAAGCGTTCGTTCAGAGATTCCCAACATTTGCGAGGCCTCGTTGGGTTTGAGTAATAGTTTCTCAGGGGGCTTGTGTTCTATTGGCAGGCTCCTTTTTTAGAAAGATTGATTTGAGGGGGAACCACTCAACGCTGAAGTCTTGTGTTTCTACCCGGCCACCTGACCCATGAAGTTTTCGAAGGTGTCGGCTTTGGTGAATTGTACGCCGGTATTCAGTGCGGCAAAGTGCTTTTTGCCACATTCGATTTTGGCCTGCTCAGCGGGCCGTATCGCCTCGGCAAGCATGCTGCCTTTGGATTCTACAACGAAATAAAGTTTTTCATGCCCGTCGAGTTCCACCAGTACAGCCCAGTCCGGGTTGTAATTGCCTAACGGGGTGGAAATCGTGAACCAATCGGGCAGCTTGGCGTATACCTTCACCTGGCTGCTGGCTTCAAATCGCCGGGCGAACTGATACTCCACATCCGAATCGTACACCACCTGTTCGTAGATGGATTTGGCGCTTTCAAGCATATTGGCGTTGAGATAGGCGGAAAGTTCCTGATTATCAAAGAGTTCCTGCGCATAGAAATAGCTGTCGCCTATTTTCTCATATTTAATGCCATCCACGATGAACATACGCATCACGCGGGTGATGATCTGGGCCACGGTTTCGGAGAACTTCTGCGGGTTATTCTTAAAATCATCGAGCCGTTTGCTTTGCAGCAAAATCTGAACAATTGTTGTGCGCGTCAGGCGCGTCTGCTCTTCCAGATAACTGACAATATCCGGCAGCTCATGCTCGTGGGCGTCGTAAACGTGTGTGCTGGTTTCCACCTCATCCATCTGTACGCCGCCGCGATCCATCACCGCCCGGCCCCGCCGGAACACAAAGCGGGCTTTGCCCACCGAGGGCATATCCGCAATTTCCCGCACGCATTTGGAAATCAAATCGCCGGAATTAAAACTCACGCGAAAGGTGGTCTTATACTTGATGCGATCCCAAAGCCGGCGAAACTCCTCCCCCATATATATCTTCTTATTGAGCGTTACTTTCTTGCGGCTGGCCGCATCCTGAATATTAAGCCTGCCGGCCACTTTCTTTAACGCCGCGAGTATCTGCGGAGCCTGTGCAGCTACCGACGGCGGCAGGCTGACGGCGCCATCATTTAAGGCCTTCCGCAGAGAATCCTGTACTCTTCCCCGATCATCCACGTAGCCCAGTTTTTTCAAATGTTCGCATAGCTGTTCGGATGCTTCCACGCCCATGTATTGCGGCTTATCTCCGTCGGTGGAAATGACAACATTGGCAAACAGGTGCAGCTCTACCGTACCAAAGCGAATTCCCTCGTCATCTTCAATTTCCTTCTGCAGTTGCCGGGCGAAATCTTCGTACGATTCATTGGCCATGACGGTAAGCCGATTAACGTCAAAGCCATGGACGCGATTGCCCTGCTGATCCACGGCGATACGCAGGCCGCGGCCGATTTCCTGCCGCTTGCGCAAGACGGAATTGGTTTCGTTAAGCGTGCAAATCTGAAATACGTTGGGGTTGTCCCAGCCCTCTTTCAGCGCTGAATGCGAAAAAATAAACTTGAGCCTGCTTTCAAAACTCAGGAGCTTTTCCTTGTCCCGCATGATGAGTTTATAGGCGCTCTCATCGGCCTGCGTACGGCCCTCACCGCTTGAATCTTTTAGTACTTCGCGCCCGCCCTTTTTATCTACCGCAAAGTAGCCGTCATGTACGCCCTGGGCGGCCGTATCTAAATCCGCACCGTCAAAGAGCGAATGATATTTGGGTTTGCGGATGGCCCTGGCATATTCTTCCTCAAACATCAGGGCATATTTGCCCGGCTGGGGATTGCCTTGCTCGTCGTACAGACGATAATTGGCCACGCGGTCAATAAAGAACAGGCTTAATACTTTGATACCGCGTGGCCGCAGCGAGAGTTCCTTTTCCAAATGTTCTTCAATGGTTTTGCGGATTTGCAGGCGCTTATATTGGTCCTGATCCACCTCGCCGATGGCCTGATTCAGGCGGATGTTCTCGGGCTGGCTGGTAAAGCTGATGTACTCGTTGCCGGGTTCACAATAAATATCCTCGATGATGTAACCCTCATACATTCCACGGCCGCCGGAAAGCTCCATCAGGTCGTCGCCCTGCCGGACGGTCTTTTTTGTGCGCTTTACCGCGCCGGCACGGCTGTGCACATCGAGTTCAACCTGGGCGGTAATGGGGCTGGTTTTGTTATCCACCTTGAGCAGTTTGATATAGGGCCTGTTGTGGCTATCTGCCACCGCAATGGACGCCACCTCAATTTGCTTCACCAGTTTACGTTCATACGCATCAACCGAATCCAGGCGGTACATCATGTTGTATTTGTCTATGTGCGTGGCGGAATAACGCAACGTGCAAAGCGGATTGAGCGATGCAATGGCCTTTTTGCTGTTGTCGGTAGTGTCCACACTTTGCGGCTCATCAATGATGACGATGGGGTTGGTGGCTCGGATGAAATCAATGGGGCGGGTTCCGGTCATGCGGTCCTGCGGGCGGTGGATGATATTGGCCTTGCTTTCCTTCTCTGGGTCGTCAAAACTTTTACGAAAGGCGTCAATGTTGATGACCATAACCTGAATGCCATCGCTGATGGCGAAGTTTCGCACCTGGCCCAGCTTTTGCGAATCGTAGATGAAGTAATCAAACGGAATATTCTCGTACAACGCTTTGAAATGCTCCGCCGTCATTTCCAGCGATTTATGTACACCCTCTTTAATGGCCACCGATGGCACCACGATAATGAACTTGGTAAAACCATAATGCTGATGCAGTTCGAAGATGGTACGCAGATACACGTAGGTTTTGCCGGTGCCGGTTTCCATTTCGACGGAGAAATCCATCGAGTCCAGCGTGTCCGCCGGCTTGAGGCCGTTACGCATCTGGATGGCCTGGACGTTTTTCAGCAGTTCTTCAGGTAGCAGCGAGACGCGGTTGCCGACGCCCAGATCACTTTTCTGGCTGGATGAGAACATGACATCAGCGGCTTCGGTTTCCAGCGGTGCAACGGTGAAGTTGGAGGCGCTGGCCCGCTGGCCATCAAAAATATCAACGATGGAGCGGATGGCTTCGAGTTGGAAATCGAGGTTGGAGTCAAATTGGAGTTTCATGGGTTGTCTCCTGACTGCCCGGTTGCCTTGTACGCCTGCTGGGGGTGGGCGGGGTTATCGGGATAGACATATGTGAGTTCGCCACGACGGATCATGTCCGTAAGGTGCCTCCTTAGCACATAGAGTTGTTTGCGGCCTAAATACCTAGCGATTTGCTCCGCTTTAAGGGGCTTCCAAATGCAAAGTTCTCGGACGACGCGGCGAACCTCCGATGGCTTGGCACGCTTACCAAGCCCCTGAACCAAGACTGCCAAAGCAGCAGGCAGGTCTCCTGGGTTGGCGGAGATACCCCCTGGCGATTTCCCGAACCCCTGCGCTAAGCCCGCAAGCGCAGGGGTTAACCCCTGCGCTAAGCCCGTAAGCGCAGGGGTTGCCTCCGCCACTGGTCCAGGCAGGGCGGGAATCTCGGCCAACCTTGGAGTAGGTACATAAAAGGTAGTTGAACTCTTTCCTTTTTGCTCTAATAACCCCAAATCCCGCAGCCGTCTTAAATGGCCACTGGCGACCAACGTTTCCACCCGGTTGATGTCACGATAAGCGGCGTTGTTTATGGCGCCGGTTTCTCGCGCAAATACCAGTGCCTTTTGCTCGTCTTCGGTAAGCGACGCATCCGAAACTTGCCCCAGCCACCGCACGTCGTCTTCGTTGAGAAAATGGTGGAAAAGGAACGTTACGACGAAGCAATCTTTCTGGCGATCCGACTCAAAGGTTGGTGGAGTCAGGTTCGCCAGGGCCATTGACTCGCGCATCGCCCGAATGCCGCTGCCCTTTGTTTCAGCGTAGCGGGTCTCATGCAGAACAGCGGCAATCTTTTCGTTGCGGGTCATTGAACCCGGCTCGCCGAGACGCTCGTCGGGCACCAATGAATGTCCCGGATTGCGTATCTCCAACCGGTTTGCGTAGCGAATAATTTGAACCGGTGATTTGTGCCGGTAGCTCCGGTGCATGACGGCGTTGACCAGGGCTTCGCGGATGGCTGTACGCGGCATTAACGGCACATCCTGTCGGCGTACGCTATCGGCTGGTAAGTGAAATGCCTTTGGGATGTCGTCCAGTACGGTGTTGAGCGCCCGCGGCAAAGCCAGCATGATCGGGTCGAGTATTTCCACCGTATCAAACCTGGTGTCAGGACTGCGCACCCACTCTCGCCCCGGTACACGAATATAATCCACCCGCGTCAGCGGGAGTACCCGGCGAATGGTTGTGCGCTTTCCAAACAGCAACACTCCCGCAACGGTCGGCAGCAGCTTGTCTCCACGCCGATCCGCACAGCACAAACTCATCAGAAGCTCGTTATCCGTGTAGCCCAGCTCCGGCGCGTTCGGGTTCGCTTCAGCACGAATGCGCCGGTACTCTGCGATAGCTGCGGGGTCCAGGTCGTCGAGAATACAGTTTTCGACGATGCTCTCATCTAAGCTACGATGATTACGTCCTTGATACAGTGCCTGTAAATCGTCATCCGTGCAAACCTGATCTGTTGAACCGATACGCCGATAAGCGCCTCGTGGCACCCCTCTGGCCTTGAAATACACCGGCTTGTCGTGAACCGGGGCCTCCGGCACATGGACGATCAGCACGACCTTTCTATCGGGGCGAATTTCTGTTTCTACCTGCGGCCGTACCGCGATGTTAAATACACTGGAACATTGGCTGATCAGGTCGGCTTGCACTTTGTCGGGCTGTGGTACGCCCACCACTTCATAATCGGGGAACAGGGCATCGGGCATAGGTCGCACGCCCAACAAAATGTACCCGCCGCCGCGCCCCGGTTCGTTGGACAGGGCGCAAACGGTTTCCAGCAGTGAGGTTCCAACGTCCCGGCCCGTTTTTGCCTCGATCTCAACGGTTTCGTCGCCGTCACGAAGGCGCTTAAATAATTCAGCAAAGGTCATCATTTGTCAGACTCTGGTTTATGTTCTTTACAATTCCGGATGCACTCTCGGCCAAAGCTGTACCGGGCCTCGGCAATCAACACTGCAGTCTACAGCGCCCTCACGTCTACGATGCCGCGCTGTTTGAGAATCTGCACTGCATTGGTCTTTAGTTCATCATTGGCAAAGCCGTTGTCTTTGAACACCATGCGCATGCCGGGCGGGGTTTCGGGTTGGAATTCATCCTTGAGTTCGGCAATTGTTTCCACGATTTTGAGGGTCATGTTCATGCCCAGGCAGACCACCAGTGTTCCGCCGCCGATGATGTAGACAGTTCTATCGGCAATGGTTCGTTTTTCGATTGGCAGGGTTAAATCGAGGCCGTATTTGAGGAGCACCTCATAAATGACATCGGCTTCGGTGCGGTCGGGCTTCATTTTTTCGGTGGCGTTTAAGAGGGTATGTTCTAATTGGTTGAAATTGGGGTCCCAGGTTTTGATGTTGCTGGAATCGAGCTTGAAAACTTTGAAGCCGCGGTCGGGGGAGCGGGCATCCTGGCCTGCTTGTGTCGGGCAAGATGCCCGACCCCCCGAGGAAAATAAGGCGGGGGCTTGTTGTTCCTTCGCTGTGGCAGCGGCATCTTCATCGTTGAGCTTTTCGATGACGCGGCGGATGCGTTCTTTGCCGATCTCGGCAATGTTTTTATAGCCAGCCTTGAAGGCTTCGGACTCTTTATCACATGGTTCTGGAAGTTGTACCATGATGAATTTGCGGGTGCCGCTGTCTTGCTTGTTGAGATCAAGGACCGCATGGGCAGTTGTGCATGAACCAGAAAAATAATCGAGAATGATAGAATCTGGCTCTGCGCATATGCTGATGCATCTCTCGATCAGTTCCACTGGCTTCGGAAAATCAAATACTTTCTCATCAAAGAGTGTTTTAACATCAATCGATGCCTTTTTATTCCCTTCGATGTCGTACCAGAGATTTGACGGCTGCCTCAACCTCCCCGCTAAGTAAAACTTCTGATAGGGTTGCCATCGGGCTTCTTTGTCCTCTCCGATGCGTTTCCATTCGATCATTTTCTGTTGTACCAGTGATGCATAGCGCGACGCGCCGCATCGCCATCGGCTTTCATATCCATCTGGACTGATAGGAAATATATTGCTACCGTCCGGAGCTTGCACTGCAAAGTACATGCTGGGCCTATCTTCGCGCCTATCCT
>JBMFVX010000146.1:0-6821 GCA_049965775.1 Phycisphaerae bacterium | reverse complement strand
TTCCGGGGGGGAGGTAAACTTTACATGTGGTTAGGCCCGTCGTGAGTCTGACTGGCCGAAAGGCCGTGAACGGTTACACTATATGTAAGGTTCATTCAAGACTGCGGTATGTTCTTGCCCCAGTTTGAAGGATGTCGTTGAGCCACAGTTCGCAACGGCAGGTAAAATAATAATGGCGGGGGGGAATTTTTGGGAGGACTGCCATGAGACGGCGTTTGGCGTTTTCATTGGTCGAACTTCTTGTGGTGATTGCCATCATCACGGTGCTTATAGCGCTGATAGCCGCAGGCTTCAGCCGTGCACGCGAACTGGCGAGGCGAACGGCATGCCTGTCGAATTTGCATCAGCTTTCATTGGCGGCCAACAGTTATGCCGCCCACTATCGCGGCACTTACCCCTGCGACTACGACGAGCCAACGGGATATTGGTGCAAAGAGCTTGTACTGTTTGATGATGACGTAGCAGCCAACATTATTTGCCCTGACGCAACCACCGGAACCGGAGCCGTGGGCACCGCATCGCAAGCGTGGGGATCGGTGCCCACCGCCGGTTCCGTGTTGTCGCCGCAGTACGGCTGGCTTAGCGGCACCACCGCCAGCTACGGCATGAACAACTGGATTGACCCTTCCGGAGCCGGCCTTGCGGCCCTGGCCAGCTTTAACGCCCTCGACTTTCGCGGCAATGAAACCTTCAATGGCAACGTTATTTCAGTGGTGTCCATCACCAGCAAGGGCGGCAATACCTTTAACGGCAATCTGGTGTCGGGTGGGACCATCAGCGTCAACGGCGGCGGCACGGTCAATGGCAACCAATATCCCAACTCGGTGGGCGTAAGTCCGCCCAATGTACAAACCATCTGGAACCAGATTACCCAATACGACAACCCCTACCCTACCAGTGGTTCAGGAACGATTGACTTTACAACCCATCCTTACCTTATCATCAACGGAAGTTGGGATGCCAACGGACAGATCACGATCATCGGCACCGGCACGCTGCTGGTATCGGGCAATGTCACATGCGACGGCCAATTCAGCGCCAACATGAACATCGTTACCCTTGGCAGCGTCACAATCACCGGTCAGTTAAACCTGCAGGGCAGCATTTATTGCAATGGCGACTTCACCAACGACGGCGGCCACAACATCAACGGCGTGGTGGTTGTCGGCGGAACCTACACCAGCAAGGGCAATGGCTCGTTTACCGAGGCGACGCCGCCGCCTTTCGACCCACGGTCAACCTACCGCACACTCAATGCCCGCACGCCCATCTTCGCCGACTGCAACTGGGTGGACGCAAGCCCGCAAGATACCGACCCGGTACCAGCCAATCTGCAAACCGGCGACACCTCGCTTAGCTCCAATGACGAACTGGGCCGCTTCTGCATAGACCGCCACCTCGGGGCCATCAATGTGTCGTACCTGGATGGCTCGGCGCAAACGGTGCCGCTGGCCGGATTGTGGCAGCAGCCGTGGTCCAACAATTTTTATCCAACAACCGTTACCGTAAATGCAGCGTGGTAAGCCGTTCATAAAATGGTTAACGCGATGGGTTGGGTACGCCTTGTCGTTAAAATAACTTGGCCGCAGGCCAATGCCCATAGCGCCTGCCGGCCAAGCTATACTGCTCGGGGTCTGAATTGACGTATTTCTCTTGGTGCGGCCGCGCAAGGCGGGCACCTCGGCAGCGCTGCGGCTGGCTGAGGTGAACCACACGGCTTAACTGCGTGACTCGTCGTTGGGCGACGTTCAATTTTGCCTCAATGATTGGCTGCGTGCAGGCTACACATTAAACGTCAGCGATCGCGGCAGGAGGTCCTGCCGCATGGCTTGTTTGGCTTTAAGCAGAGTTTCTTCGGCGATGACGTTGGCACGTGCGGTGCCCCGCTGCAGCACCCGCCATACTTCACCGGGATCGCGCTCAAACGTCTGCCGCCGCTGCCAAATGGGTTCGATTAAATTCACCAGCACATCCACAAGCTTTTTTTTACATTCCACGTCGCCGATGCCGCCGGCGCGGTATTTTGCTTCGGCTTCCTGCACCCATTGTACGTCAGGGTTAAACGCCTCATGAAAAATCCAGAGCGGATTATTTTCGACGCTGCCGGGGTCGGTGGCGCGCTTGCGATTGGGATCGGTATACATGGACATCACTTTTTTACGCACCGTATCGGAGTCATCGCTTAAAAAGATAGCGTTGTTGAGGGACTTACTCATTTTGAGCAGGCGGCCTTCTTCGTTGGGTCCGCCAATGCCCACGAGCCTTTTCACACGGCCGAGTTTTGGCTCTATGATCGGAAACAGCCCGCCAGCGGCCACATACTCCTTGTCCGGCGTTTGCGGGTCTACCCCGCAATACATCTGATCAAAACGGCGAGCTACCTCGCGGCTAAGCTCGAGATGAGCCATTTGATCTTCACCCACCGGCACCATATCAGGCCGAAAAGCCAGGATGTCGGCAATCTGGCCGACGGGGTATAGTAAAAATCCAAAGCTGTAGCTGTCGCCGAGGCCCTTGTCGCGAATTTCATCCTTCAGCGTCGGGTTGCGCATCAACCGTGCGAAGGGCACAAGCATCGCGAAAAAAAACGTCAGTTCGGCGATGGCCGGTATTTCTGACTGCAGAAATATGGTGCTGACATTCGGGTCTATGCCGCAGGCGAGGTAATCGGTGGCAATTTCAAGTACGCTCTGGCGAATATCATCGGGCCTCTCGGCCCGCGTGGTAAACGCATGCACATTGGCAATAATAAAAAAGCACTCGTAGCTGTTCTGCATGGCCACGCGATTTTCAAGCGAGCCAACCCAATGGCCCAGGTGCAGCCGCCCGGTGGGCGTATCGCCGGTAAGAATGCGCGGCTTATTTATGGCGGGCTTATTCATTGCATTTTTTCCTGTAAAACCTGACCGCCACACGCCCATTTGCGGAGGCAATCACGCTGGCGTCGCGGCAAATCAATGCAACCAGCGATAAGGAATAATACGCGCAACAGCCATACTTTTGAAATGGCCGCGGGCAGGTTCTGGTTCATACCGGCGAATATTTATAATCCAGCCGCAGTTCATCATTGACCGCAGCCAGCTCCCTGAATAACATTTGAAACATTCGTTGGGAGGTTTGTTCTATAAAAGGATCTGTTGATGTCGCTGTTTAAAGACTTTCGGGACTTTGCCTTCAAAGGCAACATGATTGACATGGCCGTGGGCATAGTGATTGGCGGCGCCTTTGGCGCTATGGTCACTTCGCTGGTCAACGACATTGTGCTGCCGTTTATCGCGACATTTGAACCCAAGCCCCAAAAAGGCCAAAAACCGCTGGCGTGGCATGGCATTCAATACGGCCACTTTGGCGGACAGGTGGTTAACTTTCTCATCGTCGCAATTGTCATGTTCATTCTAATTGTGGTGGTCATGGGCAAAATTAAAAAGCTCACCACCAAACCGGCGCCCGTCGCCGAACCGACCACCAAAGAATGTCCCTATTGCCTTTCGACCATTCCCATCAAGGCTGCGCGATGCGCACATTGCACTTCGGACCTGAGCACCCCCGCTCCGGCCGCATCGTAAGCGACCGGAAGCTGCGGGCCGTTGCGGCGGGTTTATGCCAAAAGCGCCGCCTCGGCGGCCGAGGGCACAAACGGCATCGCCTCGCCGGGCACCTGGCCGGTGGTAATCATCTGGGCTATGAGCTTACCCGTAATGGGAGCCATGCCGATGCCCACCTTAAAGTGCCCTCCGGCCACATACAGGCCGCGTTTGTTGGGCATGGGTCCGAGCACGGGCTTCTTGTTCGGCCCGGTGGGCCGCAGGCCCGCCCAGGTGCGCTCGAGCCGGGCCGACGCCATCGCAGGGCATGTTTGCACCGCACCATTGAGTAAAAAGCTTACGCCCTCTACCGTGTTGGAACTGTCAAAGCCGGCGTCCGGCTCGGTGGTGGAACCTACCAGCACGCGGCCATCGGGCCAGGGCACGAGAAATATCAAACCATTTTTAACGATCTTATTAATCACCGGTTCGGCCGTTTTAAGCAGCATCGCCTGGCCTTTGACCGGTTGAATGGGCGCCCGCTGACGCAGTTCAAACCCTAGGTGGTTGCTGTGCACGCCCGCCGCCACCAGCACCGCTCCGGCCGCATAAACCTCGCCTCCCGCCATCACACCGGTGATGCTCTCGCCGTCGCCCTGTAATTGCTGCACGGCACAGTTTTCTTTAAGCACCACACCCGCTTTGCGGCACGCCTCAATGAGGGCCGCCAAAAGGCCCTCTACCCCAACTTGCGCTGAGCGGTGACAAACCTGTCCGCCAAAGGGCAAAGAGTTAATCTCCGGAAAT
This sequence comes from Phycisphaerae bacterium, assembly GCA_049965775.1. Lineage (GTDB taxonomy): Bacteria > Planctomycetota > Phycisphaerae > WQYP01 > WQYP01 > JABEVB01. The sequence continues at coordinate 2,490 of JBMFVX010000146.1, read as the reverse complement.
TGCCGGCGCAATTCGTCGGCTGAAAGCACTTCCATCGCCGGGCCGGGCGAAAGCTGCGGCCAGTCGGCGCAGGCTGCGGCCGCTTCCTGCTGGGCATGCGCTTTAGCCTTTTCGGAATGAAGCAACTCCACCCGCCCGCGTCGCATAAAGGGCACCGGCTTGCCGGTAAAATCCGTCAATTCTCTGGTAAATGCCTCAAACTCCCAAAGACTTTTGCGATGCAAATTTTGCAGCGGGGCATTGACCAGGGCGCTGGCGGGCCACAGGGCACCCAGCGCCGCGCTGCTGGCGCCGCTGCCGCAGTTACGGCTTTCAAACAGGGTTACTTTGACGCTGGCCTGGGCCAGCCGCCAAGCGCTGGTAAGCCCCATGATACCGCCGCCAACAATCAGCACATCCGTTGTGTTGCTCATGCCATCATCCTTGAAAACATCCCGATGCCGAGGGCCGTGAGGCTCACGGAGCAGCATCTGTTTTGCTAGTATGCTCTGCCAAGTGGTAAAAAGTCCAGCGAAAGCTCATCACGGAGTTTGACGAATCAGCCGCAGGCATAAAAAAGCCCCGGCAGCTTCGTCAGCCAGCCGGGGCGAAGATTGTACCACCAGCCCTGCACGGCAAAGCGGCCGTGCAACGCGTTAAAATCCGAGCGTGAGGCCCACCAGGGTGCGGGTGTCGTTGGGCTTCTTGCCGGTTTCGAGTGCGGAGTTGTCGTAATCATCCTCAAATGAAGCGGTGAGGCTCAGGCCGCGCATTACTTCTGGAATGGCCAAGTTGGCGGCCGTGATGGTGGTAAACTGATAATCGCGGCTTGGATACTCCAGCGACTGGGTTGCCAGCAGATTTTCGCTAAGCGTTACGCGGGTATTGAGTTTGTAGACAGCGCGCAAACCTTCCGCGGCAATAGGTGCGGTAATATCACCGCCATGAAAAAACCGCTCATAAAGCACGCCGGGGCCGGCCCGCACATCCACTTCCAGCTTTTTGGTGGAGATCAGGTAATACCCCAAACCAACTATATCTTGCGTCCGGAACGAAATACCTTTGATTTCATCGTAGAGGTTGTTGCTTTCGACAAAGGCGTACCAATGATTTTTGGGCCACCAACTGGGCAACTCGCGGCGATAAATGGCATTGCCGGCAAAGCTGCCGTTGTCCTGTACGCCGTTGGTAGTGCCGTACGCGCCCGCAAAGTTGATGCCAAGCTCATTAAGGACGTGCTTGTAATGAAAATTAACGTTGCCGGCAAATTCGGTTTGCTCCGTGTTGCCGGTGAGATTGGTAAGGCCCAGCGTGAGCGAATTATCCCAGTATGGGCCAAAAAGCGAGATGGGCTGGGCCGGAGCGGGAGCCTTCACCGGCGGAGGCGGCGTCGCGGGCGCGCCGGCCGGCAACACCAACGCATCGGCCGGCGGGGCTACCTGGGTTTCGACCCAACCTTTATGATTGGCCGTGGGGGCGACAAATGCCTCATGCGAGGTACCGTTGGCATCCACAATTTGCACCGGCTTGACGCTTACCATCGCGGCCACCGCCGAGCGTTCGAGCGTAATAACTCCCCCGTAGTTGGTATCGAGAATAACGAGCGTAGGCGTGATGCGATCAATCGAGCCGCTGAGCCTGTCGCCGTTGCTAAGTGTAATGGTGTCGGCCCGCGACAGTTGGGCTGCGGCGCCAACCGCCAGAGCAACTGCAGTCATTGCAGCTGCGACCAGCTTGCGCTTCGAGCGCAGTTTACCTTGTTGACCCGCCAAAAGTTTCATCGCTTCTCCTTGTAAAAAACCCGGCGATTTTCTCACCAATGAGCCAAGTGGGCGGAATTATATTCTAATAGCGCCCGCTGACAATCGCCCAAAAAGAGCGCCTTCGGGGCAGCGGTCGGCAGGGGTTTGCGGCGCTTTGGGGCGATGAGGACTTTGGGCACCCGCGATTCGGTAACATTCACTTTCAAATATTGCCCCTTATTCAGTACCCAGCCGCCTTAGATTACGATACACTATATACATGCTTGAATCGCCAATCGTACAGCCTTTACGCGATACTCCGCTGGTAACCTCTATTGCGCAGCTGCGTGAAATCTTCGGGGCTATTTCTGACGGGCAGGCCGCGGTGATGCAGCAGGTGGCCGACCGCTACACGTTTCGGATTCCGCGTTTTTACCTCACGCATGTGCTTACCAACAAACCCGCCGACCCGCTGTGGGAGCTTGCCCTGCCCGGCGCCGCCGAGCTTGCCGACCCCGGCACCGAACGTTGGGACGCCTTTCAACTGCCCGAAAAGGCCGTGGAGCACCCCCGCTGGGTTCAAAAATACCGTTATGAGGCCCTGCTGCGCATTACCGACTACTGCAGCGGCCTGTGCCGCTATTGCTATCTTAAAAATCGCGATGTAACGCCCGGCTGCATCAGCCATCATGAAATAGACGACATGTTCAGCCAGGCCGAAGCCTCGCCGCACCGCTACCGTCTGCGCGAGCTTATTTTCAGCGGGGGC
>JBMFVX010000145.1:0-6873 GCA_049965775.1 Phycisphaerae bacterium | reverse complement strand
GTGGTTTGTGGTGGAAACTTTCGGCCTTATTTGCAAGATAATGCGGTTTTTGGGGCCGAAGTGCGAAAGTTGGGCTATTTTATTCGGTAGGATGCGGCATCTTCCGTTGACGCTTCACGGCAATATTTCGACCGGAGCACCCACGCCGACAAGCGAATATATTTCGGTTATGTCTGGATTACTCACCGCCACACAGCCAGCGGTGCTCGTGCGCCCTTCAGCGCAACCGTGAATGAATATTTCACCGCCCAGCGGCGTCTTCCATACGCGGTTCTGCACGGCTTCGTCGCTCATATCGCCGGTAATTAAATCATCCACCAGTTGTTGGTATTGAGGCTGGCTCAGCAGGCCGCTCTTAAGCCCGCGCAGCGCATGGGCCAGATTGGGATAATTAAGCCCCAGAGACAGATGAAATTTACTGTGCGGATTTTTGAACACAACATAAAACACGCCCAGCGGCGTAATGCGGTCGCCCTCTACCTGCTTATCGCCCGGGTTTGTGCCGGTGATGCAGGCATAGCTGCGCCATTTTTGGGGGCCATCAAAAAGGTCCAGCCTTCCTGAGGCTTTATGTACGATAATCCGTGGTTGGGCGGGCGGAGTTGATGCTTCGCTCATGGCTGCCTCACAACCGGATGATGGTAGTTGCGGTCAAAATAATAAACCACATAGCCCACCAGTTCGTGCACCACCGCAAAGATGCTGGTTTGCCTCCACACATGATGCCGCGACGCAACCGTATAAACCTTCATGCCGAACTGCCGGTAGGCCAGCCGCGCGCGCGGCAAATGATAATCGGAACTGACAACCACGATCGTTTTCCAGTGATACCGCTGTTTTAGCTGCAGTGTATCCCAGGCGCTGTAGCGGGTGTTGTCGCCATAAAAATCGAGCACCAGATTTTTTTGAGGTACGCCCGCGGCGCGGCATAGCTTTGCCATCGCGAGCGGCGCATTTTGCCGCGGATTGCTTATGCCATACGGAGCATTGGCGCTAAGCATAATCATGCGAACCCGACCTTGCTTATAGAGGTCAATCGCCTTACGTGTGCGGGCGGCGGCGGTCCAGCCGCAGACGTCGTGCGGCAAGGTGGCATTGCCCAGCACCACCGCTACATCGCACACCATAGATCGCGGCGGTGGATTGGCCCGAAACAAAAAACAGAATGTGACCACCACCAGCGTTGCCCACAGCCCAACCATTATGCGATCAGCCCAGCGCGGCTTAAGCAATTGCATGCCCGGCAACGGCGGCGGTAGCAGTTCAGGTTCAAAGCCGGTGACGTTCCATGGTTTAGCGCCAAGCCACGCCGCCAGAATCGTCGCCACCAGCAGGCACATGGGTATATGAAAGGTGGTATTCACGCGGCCGCTATGCATAAGGTTATAAAACTGATGGGCATTGTAGAGCAGCGCCGCCAGCAACAGCCAGCTTGGCAGACTCAGGACAAGGGCCAGACGGCGTCGCCAACTAAGCTGCTCCAGCGAAAGAGGTTTTGGGCTGACGCGCCACGGGTACCGCAGCCAATAAAGCCCAAGCAACGATACCAGCCACAGCGGTGGAAATATCGCCTGCATGGCATGGCCGCCGGCAAAGCGCAAATCTATCCAGCGCCACGCCTGGCCGGTGAGTATGCTTACCGCCCCACCCCAATAAACCATGCCATCGAGCACGCGAAAAACAAAACCCGCCTGCGACCAGCCTGCCGCCGATGGCGGCACTGCGCCCGGCGGCGTCTTGTGGGGAGCCATCGCTGAAGCATCCATGCACACGTTCCACTACATGACGAAATAACAGATCATGCCCCAGCACCGATTGTGCTTCGCATGGCCTCGCGCTAACGCTGCTCGCCGGCTGCCTGCTGCTGCCAGTTTAACTGCGCCTGCTCGTCGGCATGATAGCTTGAGCGAACCAGCGGGCCTGATTCAACAACAGAAAAGCCAAGCTCCAGGCCGAATGCTTTCCAACGGGCAAACTCTTCGGGAGTTACCCAGCGGTCTATGGGTAGATGTTCGCGGGTGGGCTGCAGGTACTGCCCCAGCGTAAGTATGTCTACACGGGAGGCGCGGATTTCGACCAGCGTTTGCCGGAGTTCATCATCCGTTTCGCCTATGCCGAGCATAAGGCCCGTTTTAGTGGTAAAGCCGCGATCTTTGGCTCGCTTCAAAAGTTCCAGCGATCGCTGGTATTTGGCCTGCGGCCGCACGCGACGGTACTGGCTCGGCACCGTTTCGACATTGTGGTTAAGAATATCTGGTTTTGAATCAAGCACGCGATCAAGATCGTCCCAATGCCCGCAGAAGTCCGGAATAAGAACCTCAATGGTCGTACCCGGGGAAGCTGCGCGTATGTTGCTGATAGTCGCAGCCCAAATGGCCGAACCGCCATCGGGTAGTTCGTCGCGATTGACCGAAGTAATGACAATATGTTTGAGCCGCATACGGGCGGCTGCGTCGGCCACGCGGCGCGGCTCATCCAAATCGAGCACGGGCGGCCGGCCGGTGGCAATGTGACAAAATCCGCAGCTGCGCGTGCATACGTCGCCTAAAATCATGAGCGTGGCGGTGCCGCGACTCCAGCATTCGCCCATATTGGGGCACTTGGCCGACTCGCAAACCGTGTGCAGCTTATTATCGTCCACGATGCCGCGCATGTGCGTGTAGCCCGGTCCAGCGGGCAGCTTAACCCGCAGCCAGGGCGGCTTACGACCGGGCAAAGTATGGTCGGGGCGCAACGCCGCATCGGAAGCGACCGGCAAACTAACAATACCTGGCTGGCTGGCCATGAGGTCCCTGTAGAAGCTGGGGGCTGTACCATGGCCGCCACGGCCGCAGCGCAAGCCCGCATTACTTTCGGCCGCTGGGGTCCAGCAACCTTGTCATTTTAATAGTATACCAAACCCGTCGGCAGTGCGGGTACCTGCAGTTGCGGCCGAGGCCCGGCGTATGAAGGCTGTCCGGCAGAGGGCTTCTGGCGATTGTGACCTTCAGCGCAGCATAATTCCGCCACGTTTTTATCGCAGTGCCATCCCAAAGAGCGACTTATCGCAATACCTGGCGGGTTTGCTCAACCCTCGGCAATGGCGCTGGCAATGGCTACGGTGTCGGTATGGCTTAGCGAAAGATGCCATCGCTTAATGCCCTGCCCCACGGCCAGCCGCCGCGCCTCGCCGGAAAGCTCAACAAACGGCTTGCCGGCGGCATCACGGCGCACTTCCACATCGGTCCATGCGATTTCCCCGCGCCAACCGGTGCCCAAAGCCTTGAGCACGGCCTCTTTGGCGGCAAAGCGCGCCGCATAGTGCATGGCCGGGCATTTATGATCGCTGCAATAAGCCTGCTCCACAGGCGTAAAGCAGCGGTTTAAAAAATGTTCGCCATGACGCTTCATCATATCTGCAATGCGCACAACCTCGGCAATATCCACACCATGGCCAATAATCACCATGAAAGCACTTTATTCCCAAATGTCCTGCACAAACCGTTTAGTGTGCCCTTACTGCGACACAATCAATATCGCTTGACTGCGGGATCTATCAGCAGGCTCCAGCTATCTATACCACCCGCCAGCGAATGCACCTGCTTAAAGCCCGCATGCCGCAGAAACGCGGTTGCTCGCAGCGACCGACCGCCATGATGACAATGTACGATAATTCGTTTATCGGCATGCTGCTTCAACTCTTCAATCTTGTGCGGCAACTGGTCCAACGGCACCAGCACCGCCCCTTGAATATTGGCTGCTTCATGCTCGCGCGGCGTGCGAACATCCAGCAGCACATGCGGATGCTGCCGGCTGCGCAGTTCATGCAACTCGTGCGGATGAATTTCCCATTCGGGATCGTGCTGCAGATGATGCTTGCTCGATGCCGGCTTATGGCCCGCAGGGTCAGGCTTATTATGTGCTGACATTTATAAACTCCTCAAACGAGAACATATCACAACCGCCGCGATGGTAGTATATAAGAAAGTCGTCGCCAGCCGCCATGTGGCGGTTGATATAAGTACCGGCACAAGGCACAACCCTATGAACAAAAAGCCCACACACCCGAAACCACCGCAGGACGCCGCCGACCATCCACCCTGCATTTATCTTACTGCGGGCCTGCGCCGGCAAATACAACAGCACCTTTGCACTGTCTATCCGCAGGAGGCGTGCGGGTTGCTGTTGGCCAGGCACAGCCTGCGGCCAGCGCGGCTAAACGGCGAGATACATATTACGGAAGCTTGGCCCGCGCCCAACCAGGCTCCAAAAGCAGAGCAGTTCAATCGCTACGCCATTACTCCCGCCGCCATGCATCAGGCGCAAAATCGAGCCTCGGCCGCCGGGCTGGATATTGCAGGCGTTTATCACAGCCACCCCGATGCACCAGCCCAGCCCAGCGCAACAGACTTGGCCGCAGCCTGGCCGGTTTACGTTTATATCATTGTACGCACTGCCAGCACCGGAGCCACCGAATGGCAGGCCTGGCGATTACGCGAGGATGGCTCCTACCGGGTCTTTGTTCAATTGCCGCTTGAAACATATACCGATGCAACAGACGAGTAGCCGCAACGTGCGGAGCTTTCACGCCATGGCATGCCTGGACAATTTTAAACCATCCTTCCACCGGCATGAGGCAACTCGCAGCCAAGCGGCCGCTTCATGGCGGAGAATAACCGAGGCGAAACCAGCCAAAAGACGGTTTGCAAATAATAACGTAGTTTTGTATCCTGATATATGTTGTCGCGGGGCTTTCGGCAGGCGACGCGTTCTTTTTTAAAGGAGCGTGTAATGGCCAACATCGTCGTTCTTGGCGCTGGTATTGCCGGGCACACAGCGGCACTTTTTCTGCGCCGCCGCCTGCCGAAAGAACATCAGATAATCGTTGTTTCACCCAAGGATGTATACAATTGGATTCCATCCAACATCTGGGTGGGCGTTGGCGTCATGTCAGCCAAAGATGTGGTGGTGCCGCTGCGACCCGTTTATCAGCGCATGAACATTGCCTTTGTTCAGGGACGCGCTGTAGAAATTCATCCACAGGGGTCCGCCAATACTGCATCGCCTTATGTCGTGGTTGAAGAAACCAGCAGCCAACGTACCGGCGAACGGCAGGAAATACCTTACGATTATCTGATCAACGCTTCGGGGCCTAAACTCAACTTTGCCGCCACGCCGGGCCTTGGCCCGGAGGGCTTTTCGCAGTCGGTATGCACGTTCGACCATGCAGAACGGGCCGCGACGGCTTTCCTGCAATGCGTCGAGCGCATGCGCAGCGGCCAGCCGCAGACGATGCTCATCGGCGTGGGCCATGGCACCTGTACCTGTGAAGGGGCCGCATTTGAGTATGTGCTCAATGTCGAGTTTGAATTGCGACGACACAACGTGCGCGATAAGACCCGCGTCATTTACATAACCAACGAGGCTGAAATCGGCGACTTTGGCGTCGGAGGCCTGCACCTCAAACGCGGCGGATATGTGGTATCAAGTCGTATCTTTGCCGAGTCGCTGTTTGCGGAACGCGGCATTGAGTGGATTACCGGCGCTCATGTTAAGCAAGTTGAAGCGGCACGCGTAACCTACGAAACGCTTGATGGACAAACGCATGAACAGAGCTTCGACTACGCGATGCTCCTGCCGCCATTTACCGGCGTGGGCATCAAGGCGTTTGACCGCCAGGGGGCGGACATCACTTCAGAAATGTTTGCCCCCAATGGTTTTATGAAGGTAGATGCCGATTACACAAAAAAGCCCTACGCTCAATGGAAAGCCTCTGATTGGCCGCGATTTTATCAAAATCCACAATATAAAAATGTTTATGCGGTAGGTATTGCCTTTGCGCCGCCTCATCCAATTTCCGAACCGCGGCTCAGCGCTTCAGGCACGCCGATTTCGCCGGCTCCACCGCGCACCGGCATGCCTTCGGCCATCATGGGGCGCGTTGTTGCCAACAACATCGCCGACCTGGTGCTGAACCGGCAACATCCGCCGCGCACCGCTTCTTTGGCAGAGCTTGGCGCCGCCTGCGTGGCTTCCGCCGGGGCCAATTGGTTCTCGGGCACTGCTGCTTCCATGACCATGTACCCGGTGGTACCCGACTTTGAACGGTTCGGCGATTATGGCCGCGACTTAAAATTTACTTTTGGCGACATAGGCTCCGCCGGCCACTGGATCAAAAAACTTCTGCACTATATGTTTATTTACAAGGCCAAGGCCCGGCCATTTTGGTGGATCATTCCGGAGTAAACACCCATGAACTCAAGCCAACGTCACGCGCCCATGCCAACGGCCTCAACGCGATTTTTCCGCACGTTTCTGCCGTGGCAGTTCCTCAAATTCATCAGCATCAATCTTAAAATGATTCGGATGATCAGGCGTTCGCATTGAGGCGGCGATTGCCCGAGAGATGCACAGACACGCGAAGGGATTCCGACTGTATCGGTCGCGCCGGTGTACACCATCATGCGAAATATAGCACGCGCAGGCTCCAATCGCTTACGCGGTTCACCTGAGCCTTATTGCGAGCCGGCTCAACCGCACAGGCATTTCCGGAGACTGTTTAACAGCTTACCACCCTACGGGTTCATCAGGCCCAAAGCCACTGCTGCAGCAACAGCCGCAATGACCGGCAGCAGAAAGCAAGCGAGCAGAATGATACTGGTAAACCGGTCATCAGAATCATCCGCCGGATTTGTCTGCCGCCGATTTCGTTCATGTTCGCTGGCGGCAAGATATAAAAGCAGCCAATCGTCCATGCCAACATTATACCATCGCGGCTGTAGGGAAGGGCAAGCTGCATACAACACCGCCCAATGCGGGGTGCGTGACACTTTACGCGGCCCTGCACCTGCCGAGTGAGGGACGGTTGGCCCAGTAGCGTTCCCACCGTTGGTC
>JBMFVX010000144.1:0-6912 GCA_049965775.1 Phycisphaerae bacterium | reverse complement strand
CACTGCAACCCCTCCGATAAAACAAAACCGCCAGCCGTTGGCGCGGCAAAATGTCTCCACCTCGGCCGCTGCCGTCAATACGCCGCCGGGTTCGGTCATGATTTGCTCCGGCGATGAAATAAATCCTGCTGCTCAATAAGGCCTGACCAATCGCGACGCTCCCGCCACGGCGGCTGGGCGCATACCAATGAGCGAATAATCTCCAGCGCCCGCGCATCGGTCATATTCATTAACTCCTGCGCTCGCAGCCGTTCCAAAAATTCTATATCGTCGCGGTATTGCTTACGCCATGCGGCCACATCGTTGTTTAAAATCGGGTGCATGTGATTATTGTACCCCAAGGGGTGAAAACTGATAAATCCTTTTTACGAAAATTGCCTGGGAGCCAGTCCCGGTAATCGCCGGGTTGCGACGGCAGCTTTGACGAGCTACCGCTCCGGCAACTAAACTCTCGGCGTGAACAAGAGCCGCCACACATCTCCAAAAGCACCGTCGCCCCGGCAGGCACATTGCGGCATCATTGCCTGTGATCTGGATGGCACACTCATAGGCCGCGACCACAAAATCAACGATGCCGACCTCGCCGCCATCGCTAAAGCACAGTCCGCGGGCTGGTATGTCACCATTTGCACCGGCCGCAGCGCAATAGAAAGTGCGGGCATTCTGGCGGCGATTCAGCTTGCGGGTCCGGGCATTTTTGTCAACGGTGCTGCGCTAAGCGATATGGCGACCGGTGCAACCCTGCATCGCGAATATATCGCTCCGGAACTCGCCGGCGACATTGTCGCTTTTTTTCAGCAGCGCGGCCATACTCCGCTGGCATTGCTCGACGATGCGGCGCACCGCAGCCCCTATTATGCCATGCTTGATGGCGGGCCGGTTCATCCGGCGACGACCGAGTGGTTTGGCCGCAACCGCATTCACGCGGAGCTTCGCGAGAGCTTTTCGGCCGACGACTTAAGCCACATGCTGCGCATCGGCATGGTGATAGATTTACCCGACAGCCGCCCCATGGAAGCCGCCCTGCATCAGTCGCTTGGGCATGCGGTAACCTTTCATGCGCTGCGAGCGCCTCTTTACGATTGCAATGTTATTGAGGTTTTCAAACACGGCGTAACCAAGTGGACGGGCATAGAACTGCTTTGCCAAAAGCTGGGCGTGAGTCCGAAGCATACCGTTGCCATCGGCGACGACATCAACGATTTGGCGATGCTGCAGCATGCCGGCCAAAGCTTTGCCATGGGCAACGCATCAGAGCAGGTGCGCCGCGCAGCCAAAGCCCCCACACGCACGCAAGCCGAGGCCGGCGTAGCGGCCGCGATCGAGCAGGTGCTGGGAGGCTAAACGGCTGCGCGTCGTGTTAAGGCACACATACCTGCCTGACCATCTCAGTGAGAAAACCCCGCTCGCCCCAAAATTAGTAACTGTGTGAGTCGAGTTGCACTTTGCCGCGGAACACCCAGTAAATATAGATGGTATACCCCACCACCACCGGCATGCCCGCCAATGCGATCAGCAGCATGATGCCCAGCGTATGGCCCGAGGACGATGCGTTGTAAATGGTCAGCGAACGCGACTCCATATTGGTGGCATATACCAGATGCGGAAACAGGCCCACGGCCAGCAAACCCAAAAGCGCCGCAATCGAAGCGCTGCTTGAGGCAAACGCGCGGAACATCCGGCCATGATGAATTTCGCGGGGCACATTGGCGATGGCGAGCATGTTGGCCACCGCCAGCACAAAAAAGACGGGGTGCTTGCGCATTTCAAAGGTCATGTGCCTTACATACAAAAGCGTCGCCAGCGTGGTGATGCCATAGCATATAATAAAAAATATGATCGCACGGTTAACCCATCCGCGAATGCGTGTTTGCAGGTCGCCTTCGGTTTTCATCACCAGGTAAATGGAGCCGTGCATGGCAAAAAGGGCCACGGTGGTCACCGCCACCATAAGGGCGTAGGGGTTGAGCAGGCCCAGCAAAGTTCCCGCGTAATTTTCGGAGGCATCTAACGGTACGCCGCGCGCCAGGTTGCCCACAAACGCCCCAAGCAGCACGGTCGCCAGCAGGCTGCCGACCGAAAAGCTCACATCCCAAAGCTGCCGCCACCATCCCATCGGCTCCTTGCTGCGAAACTCAATGGCAACGGCTCTGAAGATAAGCGCCACCAGCAGCAGCATAAACACCATATAAAAGCCTGAAAACAGCGACGCATACACATAGGGAAACGCCGCAAACAGCGCCCCGCCGCCGGTTACCAGCCACACCTCATTGCCATCCCACACCGGGCCGATGGAATTAAGCAGCATCCGCCGCTCGGCATCGCTTTTTACAAACAGGTGCAACATCCCCACACCAAGGTCAAAGCCATCGAGAATGGCGTAGCCGGCAAATAGCAAGCCCAGCAGGCAGAACCAGGTAATCTGTAAGTTTGTATGCATATTCAACCTTTTTGTTACTTATGGGTCAGGCGCACGCCCACCAGACGTGTGCGGCGGTGTTTATGCGTTAAGCCTTGCATGCTGCGGCAGTGGCGCCCCTTCGGCGGGCACATCATGCGACTCAGGCCCGGCGATGATTTTTCGGTGCATGAGAAACACAAACAGCACACCGAGCAGCACATACATAAACGAAAACAAAATAGTTGAGGCCAAAATTTCGCCGGCCGGCACGTTGGGCGACACGCCCGCGCTGGTGCGCATCACCCCATAAACAATCCAGGGTTGTCGGCCGACTTCCGCCGAAAACCAGCCCAGTTCGTTGGCGGCAAGCGGGCCGACAACCGCAAACACAAATATCCACAACAGCCACCGCTGCCGAAACAGCGAACCGCGCCACCAGAAAAACGCCCCCAGAAGGCTTATACCGATGAGCGCCATGCCGATGGCCACCATCAGGTGATACGACTGAAACACCGGGTTTACCGGCGGCCAGTCGGTCCTCGGAAATGCGTCAAGCCCCTGCACCGGCGCCTTGGTGTTGTAGTACATGAGCCAGCTGAGCATGCCCGGAATTTTCAGGCCCATCACCTGCTGTCTGGCGACATCCACCCAACCAAACAGGCTCATGGCCGCCGGGGCATGGGCAGGAAAATGCCCTTCAAAAGCCGCGAGTTTCGCCGGTTGATATTTGCCGATCATTTTGGCGTTGATATCACCGGAAAGCAGTTGCGCCAGCGAACAAACAACGGCCACCACCAAAGCAATTTTGATGGCCCGCCGGGCAATCTCTTCATGTTGTCGCTTAAGCACATAATAGGCCGACACGCTTAAAACCAGAAAGGCCCCGGTTAAAAACGCCCCCAGCAGCACATGCGCCAGCCGATCAAGCGTGGAAGGATTGAGCACAACAGCCCAATAGTCAACGAGTTTGGCCCGCACGTTGCCATCGGGCATTTTGACAATTTTGAAGCCTGCGGGCGTTTGCATCCAGGAGTTGGCCACGTTGATCCAAACGGCACTGAAGATAGAGCCAAGCGACACCATTACAGTCGAAAAAAAGTGCGTTTTTGGCCCTACCCGGTCCCAGCCAAAAAGCAGCAGCGCTAAAAACCCCGACTCCAGAAAGAACGCGAAAATGCCTTCCGACGCCAGAGGCGCACCGAAGACATCTCCTACAAATCGCGAGTACGCCGCCCAGTTGGTGCCAAACTCAAACTCCATCACAATGCCGGTGGCCACGCCGAGGCCGAAGGTCAGGGCGAAAATGCGAGTCCAGAAGCGGGCCATGCGTTCGTAGGTTTTGTCGCGTGTTTTAAGGTAGATGCCCTCCATAATGGCCATGATGGCCGCCAAACCGATGCTCATCGGTGGAAAGATGTAATGGAACGATATGGTAAGCCCAAATTGAATTCGGGATAACATCAGGGCGTTCATAAGGCCTCATTTCTCAACAGCGGTGCAGACCGCGGGTTATACCGCGCGCTGCGGGCGCATCCTGCCGCAAAACAAGCGCACCGGCGGTACGCCGATAAAAGGGCTTGGCATTCACGGCCCTCTTTGCTATATATAGCGAGAGGATTTGTGTATATCAAGGTATGTTTGATAAAATTGGTGAACAACAATGCTCGGACAAACGTGTGAATATGCGCTGCGGGTGATGGTGTTTTTGGCCGCCAACGAAGGCCAACCCGTAACCACACGCGCCATCGCCACCGGCACTCTGGTGCCGGAGGGCTACCTGGCCAAAATTCTTCAGACGTTAAGCCGGGCGGGGTTTGTTAAGTCGCAGCGCGGCCTGCATGGCGGATCGGTGCTGCGTAAATCGGCGGACGATATCACGCTGCTTGAAATCGTTCAGGCCATTAATCCTCTTCGCCGCATCGAAACGTGCCCGCTGGCCCTGGCATGGCATGGCAAAGACCTGTGCCCGCTGCATCGGCGGCTTGATGAGGCCATCGCCGGGGTCGAAACCGTGCTTCGCAACTCCACCATCGCCGATTTACTGGTGAGCCGCAAAAATCACCGCAGCCGCGATGCACTATGCCCACAGCCTAAAGCTTAACCGGCGGCCGGAGACCTCTGCCTATTTCTTCTAAAACCCCCACGGGTTACTTGTTGCCAAGGGCCGGTTATCCTAGACTAACAGCCTGTGAGCCTGCCGCTCTAACTTGTTTTGAGTGCCCGCGGTATTGCTATAAAGATTTGTATAAAGGCAAAGCAACATGGAAAACATCATCCGGGGGAAGGCATTTGTTCTCGGCGACAACATTGATACCGATCAAATCATTCCCGCCAAATTTCTGGCCTACAACCCCTCCGACCCCGCCGAGCGAAAGTTCTTCGGCATGTACGCCATGAACGGCGTACCCGCCGGACAAACCGGCCTGCCCGCAGGCAACATTCCATTTGTGCGGCCCAATGAGTTTAAAAGCGAGTTTACCATTGTTATCGGCGGAAAAAATTTCGGCTGCGGCAGTTCGCGCGAGCATGCCCCTTTGGCCATTGCCGAAGCCGGCGCCCGGGTGGTAATTGCCGAGTTTTATGCCCGCATCTTTTTCCGCAACTGCGTCAACGGCGGGTATTTGGTACCGTGCGAATCGGTGCAGCGCCTGGTCGAAAAGGTACATACCGGCGATGAACTAATCGTTGACCTGGCCCAATGCACCGTCACCAACGAAACGCGCAAAGCCACCCATCAGTTAAAACCCCTGGGCGATGTAAAGCCCATTATCGAAGCTGGCGGCGTTTTTGAATACGCCCGCATGGCCGGCATGATCAAACGTTAATCGTCGCAGCGGGCGGCAGGCGATAGCTCTGCCATCAGCCGCCATGCGCCGAAGTTGCAACATCTTCATCATTTTGGATAGACCATGAAAATACTTCTCGTAGGCTCCGGCGGGCGCGAACACGCCATGGCCAGCCGCATCAAAGCCAGCCCGCTCTGCAGCCGCCTGTATATTGCACCGGGCAACCCCGGTATGGCTCCGCTGGGCGATCTTGTGCCCATCAAAGCCGACGATGTGGCGGGCCTGGTTAAGTTTGCCGTCAGCGAAAAGATCGGCCTTGTCGCCATCGGCCCGGAAGATCCGCTGGCACGCGGGCTGGCCGATGCTTTGCATAAAGAAAGAATCAAGGCGTTTGGCCCGTCGCAACAAGGCGCACAGCTCGAGGCCGACAAGGCATTTTCCAAAAAAATAATGCGTGAGGCGGCCATTCCCACCGCCGAGGGGCGGGCATTTACCCAACTGCGCGATGCTTTAGCCTATATAGAGTCGCGCACCGACCCGCTGGTGGTCAAGGCCGCGGGTTTGGCCCGCGGCAAGGGCGTCATTGTCTGCGCCGACCCGGTCGAAGCCATTGATGCCGTGCGCAATATCATGGAGAAAAAAATCTTCGGCGATGCCGGCAAAACCGTCGTCATTGAAGAACGCTTCGCCGGACCCGAAATTTCGCTGCTGGCATTTGTGGATGGCCGCCACGCCTATCTCATGGAAGCCGCCCAGGACCACAAGCGCATCGGCGACGGCGACACCGGCCCCAATACCGGTGGAATGGGCGCTTACAGCCCCGCACCGCTGCTTACCGATGACATCATCACCAAAGCCCAACGCGAGATTATTGTTCCGCTGCTCGACGCCCTGCATCGGCATGAAATTGATTATCGCGGCATATTGTACATCGGTCTTATGCTCACCACTGCCGGGCCGAAAACACTGGAGTTTAACTGCCGCTTTGGAGACCCCGAAGCGCAGCCGCTGCTCATGCGGCTTAAATCCGACCTTGTGGATGTCATGCTGGCATGCGTAGACCGGCAGATTGACCGCCTCACCCTGGAGTGGGACTCGCGCGCGGCCATTTGCGTGGTGCTCGCCTCCGAGGGTTACGGCTGGAAGCCCGATGACCAGGTTACCAGAGGCGTGACAATCACCGGCCTCGAAGAAGCGGCTCGCCTGCCCGGCGTGCAGATATTTCATGCCGGCACCGCCCTGAAGGATGGCCGCCTTGTCACCAGCGGCGGCCGCGTTTTAGGCGTTTGCGCTTCAGGCGACGACCTGGCCCAGGCCCGTAAAACCGCATACAGCGCCATCGAAAAAATTCATTTCGACGGCATGCAGTATCGGCGCGACATTGGCGCGCGAGTATAAACGCCACCTCATTCGACGCGTCCGAGTGCGCACATTGGCCATCCGAGAGTCCGCAGTGAAAATCACCGAAAAAGAAGCCGATTCTCCCAGCGAGTTGGTGATTTACACCGAAGAGTCAGATAAGGATGGGGCATATTATTCCAACTTCTATGGCGGCGTGCTGGTGCGGTCTACCGACCTTATGGAGGTGATTGAGCTTCTCACAGCGGCCAAGCGCAAGCATCAGTTGCACGGTGAGGTGAAGTGGCAGAAGGTCACTGAGAACTATCTCGATAAGTATAAGTCGCTGCTGGAGGTTTTTTTTGAACTCGTCGCTCTGGATCGCAT
>JBMFVX010000143.1:0-6960 GCA_049965775.1 Phycisphaerae bacterium | reverse complement strand
TTAACACCTTGATTTTACAGGGTGCAAGGCCTGCGCGCAAGGCCCAAGATCACAATACCTATGAAATATCCGGGTTAATATCCTCGATCTCGTTCAGCGCTCCCTCCGGCGGCGACATCGGCATCTTCGCCATCAGCGGCGTGGTAAACTCCACACCCGTTGCCGCGCCTGAACCGGCCCCTCTGGCTGCGCTGCTTTGCACCCTGACCGGCATGATCCTGCTGGGCCGCCGCAAAACCCACGGGTAAACGACCGGCACAGCGATTGGAGCAACCACCCTTGGCGATCTATGCGCTACGCCAGTACGCCTCTGCCCGCAGTTAAGCGTACCCCATCTGACGTTCAGGTTTTTACCCGTTTGCGCGAACAAACCGCCACCCCACATCCATTGCGTTTAACCCCATCGCGCAGCGCCATTAATTAAAACCGCTTGAGCCACAGAGAACTCCGAGGCCTCAGAGAAACAATCTCAAAGAAAATTAAAAATAAAAACTCGTGGTGCCTTCGTAACGCCTGTCCCGAAATCCCCTTATAGCCGGTCGCATTCGAGATTGCAGTGAACCCCGTCATCGTCCCTGCAAACTCCGCGGCTCCCCGTGCCAACCGCCGCTCAATCGCCCCACATCAAAAAACGTCGGCGCACGTCCGCGCTATCTGCAGTTGACCCCGTCGCGCAGCGACTCTAAATTAAAATAAAAATCTCTGAGCCCTCTGTGAACTCTGTGGCAAAACCCGTCGTCGTCTCCGCGGCTCTGCGCGCCAACCGTCGCGCCGGGTTATTTCGCATCCAGCAGCGGTGTTTCGCCTTCTTCCTTGTCTTCCGGCGCAACCCGCGCGACATTTACCAATATATCGCCCGAATCCAGCCGAATCAGCCTTACACCCTGCGTAGCCCGGCCCATTTCGCGCAGCTCGCCGGTTATGCCGATCCGCACAACCTGCCCGCCCTTGGTAATCATCATCAGTTCATCGTTGTCGGTCACCGGCTTAACAGAAACCACCGGGCCGTTGCGGTCGGTCGTTTTGATGTTGATCACACCCTTGCCGCCGCGATGCGTAAGGCGGTATTCCTCAATGCGGGTGCGTTTGCCGTACCCATGCTCACAGGCCGTAAGCAGCGTTACCTGGTTGTCGCCATGGTCCAGCCCCTGCGGCACAACCACCATGCTCACAACCGCGTCGTTCTTTTCCAGTTCGACGCCTTTAACGCCGCCGGCCTGCCGGCCCATGTCGCGCACTTCGGCTTCGTTAAAGCGCACGGCCATGCCGTCGCGCGTCGCCAGCACAATCTGGTCGCTGCCATTGGTTACGGCCACGCCGATAACGCTGTCGCCCTTGTCCAGCCCAATGGCAATGATGCCGCGCTTCATCGGGTTGCCAAACGCCTTGAGCAGCGTCTTTTTAATAATGCCCTGCCCGGTGGCGATCACAAGATGTTTGTTTTCATCTTCAAAGTCGCGCACCACCAGCACCTGGGCGAGTTTTTCTTCCGCCTGCATCTCCACCAGGTTGGCGATGGAACGCCCCTTGCTCTGGCGGCTCATCTGCGGCACATCGTACACCTTCTGCCAGTAGCACCGCCCGAGGTTGGTAAAAAACATCAGATAATCATGCGTAGAGCCGATGAAAAGATGCTCAATAAAATCGCCTTCTTTGTTGTCAGCGCCGATTACGCCGCGCCCGCCGCGACCCTGTTTGCGGTAGGTATCCAGCGGCATGCGCTTGATATACCCCTCGTGGCTTATGGTCACCACCACCTGTTCGTCGGCAATGAGGTCTTCAATGTTAATATCGGTGGCGTCGTTGGTAATTTCAGTTCGGCGGTCTTCGCCGTACTTTTCCTTCAATTCTATGGTGTCTTCACGAATAATGTCGAGTACGCGGTTTTCATCCGCAAGAATCATCTCATAGTCTTCAATTTCGCTCGTGAGCCGATTGTATTCTTCGGTGAGTTTGTCAATTTCCAGGCCGACCAATCGCTGAAGCTGCATTCCCAGAATAGCGTCGGCCTGCGCACCCGAAAGCGTCATGCCGCCGTCGCGGGCCAGCGCTTCATCAATTCGCTTGCGGAAGGCCTTGGGAATCGCCGCCTTCCAGCTTAGCGCTTCATCAATGCTGAAGCGCTTTTTCATCAGGTTGAGTTTGGCGGTGGGCACATCGGGGCTTAGCTTGCGGTTGCGCAGCAGCTCTATAACCCCCATAACCTCCAGCTTGCCGCCGCCCTTTTTGGCGATTTCCTCGGTGTGTATGTCCGCCAGGGCCAGAATGAGGCCTTCAAGTATATGGGCTCGCTGCCGGGCTTTTTTCAGCCGGAACATCGTGCGGCGACGAATCACTATTTTGCGATGGCCGATGAACTGCACCACCATTTCGCGCAGCCCCAGCGTGCGCGGCTGCCGGTTCACCAGCGCAATATTAATAATCGAAAACGTGCTCTGCAGCGGCGTAAACTGATACAACTGGTTCACAACCACATTGGGGTCGGCGTCGCGCTTAAGTTCAACCACCACGCGAACTTCGTGCTCGCGGTCCGACTCATCGCGAACATCTGACACATCCTTTATCTTCTCTTCCTTAACCTGTTCGGCGATAGATTCAATAATCGTCTTTTTAAGCACCTGGTACGGTATCTGCGAAATCACCAACTGCTCTTTGCCGCCCTTGAGCTGCTCGGTATGCACCCGTCCGCGCAGCGTAATGCGCCCGCGACCGGTCTCGTAGCCTTCCAAAATGCCCGCCCGCCCGCATATAACGCCCCCGGTCGGAAAGTCCGGCCCTTTGACGATTTTCATCAGCTCTTTGCTGGTGGTTTGCGGCTGCTCAATTATTTTTACGATCGCATCGCAAATTTCACGCAAATTGTGCGGCGGCAAACTCGTCGCCATGCCCACGGCAATGCCCTGCGACCCGTTCACCAGTAAATTCGGAAACTTGCTCGGCAGCACCGTCGGCTCCGTGCGCTGCTCGTCGTAACTCGGTATGAAATCTACCGTGTCTTCTTTCAGGTCTTCCATCATCTCGGCCGCCGCCTCGGCCATACGCGCCTCGGTGTAACGCATCGCGGCCGGCGGGTCGCCATCTATCGAGCCGAAGTTACCCTGCTTATCCACCAGCAGATGGCGCATGTTCCAACTCTGGCCCATGCGCACCAGTGTGGGGTAAATGACCGCTTCACCATGCGGGTGGTAGTTGCCCGACGTGTCGCCGGCGATTTTGGCGCACTTACGGTGCTTGCTGCGCGGCCCAAGCTGCAAATCGTTCATGGCCACCAGAATGCGGCGCTGCGATGGCTTAAGCCCATCGCGCACATCGGGCAGGGCACGATCCATAATCGTGCTCATCGCATAGGTAAGGTAGCTTTCGGAAAGTTCGGTTTCAATCTGCAGGTCGTCTATACGACCGTCCTGTTCCAGCATGGCTCCTCCATGAAACGCATCAAACAGAGCTTTTCCGCGGAGCATGCTCCATGCCCGCCGCGGATAATTTATTGTACCATAAGCCCGCTTTTTTCGCCTGCCGCGGTTGTCGTTTGCAACCCGGCCGCATGCCAGTAAAATCTAGGAACCCGTCCGAGTAATGGCCGGGATTGCGACGGGTCTGAAATGGCCCGTATGCGCTGCGGAGAATCGAGCCGACTCTGAATAATGAGTCTGCGAGATCCGACAACACAGCAGACGGGGCATTTAAGCCTCACCCTGCAGGGTGCCATTTTTGAACCCCCTCTGCGGCGCGGCTCCTCGGAGTACCATCTGCGTCAGGTACGCCATCGTCGCCGCTACTTGAGGAGTGCCAAAAATCATGCCGTCGCAACCCGGCGATTACTTGGACAGGCTCCTAGGCGTACCATCCGCGTCAGGGTTTACAACGTGAGGATTCACCCTTTGGGCTTGCCTTTATACATCCAAAACCTTGAAGAATGCACCGTCGTCGAGTTTCAGACGTCTTCACTTACCGACGGCGCCGAGCTTGAAACCATCGGCCGCACCCTCTACGACCTCGTAGATAAAGAAGACCGCCGCCGCATCGTGCTCGACATGGACCGCGTGCAATTTGTTTCAAGCCAATTTGTCGGCGTCGTGATGGTGCTGCACAAAAAGCTCAGCACACGGCCCAACGGCTGCCTGGTGCTTTGCAACCTCGGCCCGGCGCTGCGCGAATTATTGAAAATCACCCGGCTCGACCGCGTGCTCACCGTAACCAAAACACCGGCCGAAGCCATCAAAAAATGCCGTGGCTAACGCCGCCCAAGAACTTGCTGCATCGCCGCGTTTGAACAAATGTTACGCAGCAACCTTTTTCGCGGCTGAAGCTTAAAGCTTAGAGTCCCTCAATAAATAAGGAAGTTATCCAATGGCCTACAACTGGCAAAATGTGTATGAACAAGCCCTGCCTTATCAGGAGTTCCTCCAAAAATACGCCACCCACGAACATCAACGCCGCTGGCAAGGCGTCTACGAGCAGGTCGTGCTTACTGCCGAACAAAAAGCCCTGCTTTCCGGCTTTGTCCGAAAAATGCACGTGCTGTGCCTCGCCGGGCCGTGGTGCGGCGATTGCGTCAATGCCTGCCCCATTTTTCAGCGAATTGCCGAGGCCTCACCCGCTATTTCTCTGCGGTTTGTTAATCGCCCCCAGCAATTCGACCCCCAGGCGTCCGATCTTCAAACAGCCGTCGCTAACGAACTTATGATTTGCGGCGGGCCGCGCGTGCCCGTGCTCGTTTTTATCTCCGAAGACTGGTTTGAATGCGAACGCTTCGGTGAACGCACCCTGGCAACCTATCGCCACAAAGTCGCATCGCTAAGCGGCGCAAGCTGCCCCACCGGCCTGTTTGCACCGCCCACCGACTTGCTCGCCGCCAATATCGCCGAATGGCTCGGTCACTTTGAACGCGTCCAGCTTATGCTCCTTACCAGCCCGCGACTTATGAGCCTGCATCGGTAGGTAATGGCCTGCAATATCGCAGCGCCGCAATCGGGCGGCGGGCGCACAAGTCGTTTCAGGTATTAGAGGCCAACACCAGCCCATGTTGCCCGCGGCGGCATCACAAGGCTTTAACTAAAAAAAGGGACCATCATGGCAGAACTCATTGTAAGCGTCTCAGGCGTGCGCGGCATTATTGGCGAAACCCTCACGCCCGAAATCGCCCTGCGCTTCGGCCAGGCGCTGGGATATCTTTTACGCCAGAACGCCCCCTCCACTCCCGTAAACGTCGCACTCGGCCGCGATTCGCGCATCAGCGGCCCCATGCTGGCCGGTGCCTTAACCGCCGGTTTGCTCTCCACCGGTGTAAACGTAACCGAGCTTGGCATTGCCACCACACCCACTATTGCACTTATGGGCCGCTTCTTAAAGGCCCAGGCGGCAGTGGTTATTACCGCATCACATAACCCCAGCCAATACAACGGCATTAAGTTTTTGCGGCACGATGGCATCGCCATGCCGGCCGAGGCCATTGCGCAGCTCCATCAGCTTTTCAAAACTGAGCCTTTTGCCTGCCAAAGCGTAGAGAACCTCGGCCTGCTCACCACCGACAGCCGCTCGCATGCGCACCATGTCCAAACCGTGCTCGCACATATAGATGCCAAACCCATCGCCGCCAATCGCTACAAGGTAGTGCTTGACAGCATCAATGGCGCCGGATGCATTGCCTCGCCCATGTTGCTGGGCAAGCTCGGTGCGGAACTTATCCATATTAATGCCTCGGCCGATGGCCGCTTTGCCCACATCCCCGAGCCTACCAAAGACAACCTCACCGGCCTGTGCCACGAAGTAAAAGCCCGCCGCGCCCATGTCGGCTTTGCACAAGACCCCGATGCCGACCGCCTGGCCATTGTAGATGAACATGGCACCTATATTGGCGAAGAATATACGCTGGCGTTGGCAACGCTCGCCCGGCTGAGCGTAAAGCCCGGCACCGTGGTGGCCAACTTATCAACCTCCCGGCTCGTGGATGATATTGCCGCCCGCCACAGTTGCCGCGTGCTGCGCACCGCCGTCGGCGAAGCCAATGTGGCCGCCCGCATGATCGCCGAACGCGCCGTTATCGGCGGCGAAGGCAACGGCGGCGTGATTGATTTGCGCATCGGCCCCGTCCGCGATTCGCTCCTGGGCATGGCACTCATTTTAGACCTGCTCGCCCGAACCAACAAAACCATCAGCCAGCTTGTGGCCGATCTGCCCCGCTACGCCATGATCAAAGAAAAATTCACCTGCACCCGCGCCCAGGCCGAGGCCCTTGTGGCACGGGCCAAAACCGCATTTTCTGATGGCAAGGTAGATACGCAGGATGGCGCACGTATAGATTGGCCCCAGGGTTGGGTGCATGTGCGGCCAAGCAACACCGAACCCATCGCCCGCATCATCGCCGAAAGCAACGATGAAGCCACCGCCCGCGAACTCATCGCCCGCGTCGAGCGCCTGCGCAGCGAAAATTAATCAAAAGCAGCGTAACACCTGCGGCATTGCACACCCGCAACCTCTTGTCTTTTAACAGAGCCGCGCCACCAGAGAATCCAGACCTCCTCCACCCGTCGCGCAGCGCCATGAAGTAAATCAGAGAACTCCGAGGCCTCAGAGAAACAATCCCCAAACCAAAATAAAAATAAAAAATCGTGGCACCATCGTAACGCCTGTCCCAAAATCTCTTTATAGCCGGACGCCTTCGGAATTGCGGTGAACCTCGTCATCGTCTCTGCGAACTCCGCGGCTCTGCGCGCCAACCGTCGCGCAGCACCCCGTAACGAACAACCTCTGCGCACATCTGCGCTATCTGCGGTTAATCCCCGTCGCACAGCACTCCTAAATTAAAATAAAAATCTCTGTGACCCTCGGTCTTGAGCCATGGAAGGCGAAATCCCGATAATGTAGGAATCAATCTATCGGGATGTGGCAAAAACCGCCGCGCCGCGAGACCATTATTTTTGCGCCAGCAGCTTATTCACCTCAAGCGCATCGCCCTGT
>JBMFVX010000142.1:0-6965 GCA_049965775.1 Phycisphaerae bacterium | reverse complement strand
CAAAGGCCTTCAAAGTAGGTGCTGGTAAGATCGTAGAGCAGAATATCAAAGGAAACACTGAATAAATCCTTCCATCGCTGCTGCAGGTGAACAAACAGTTCCTGACGGTATGGAAGAATGCGATCCAGACAGCGGTAGAGCCGATCCTTGGCGGCTACCGCCTTATCCACCTGTAAGAGTTCATCCATGGCGCTGCGTGTAAACCACTGGCGATGCAGGCGGAACTCGCTGCCGGGGTCCACCAATCGGTTGACCACCAGCAACTGCAATACCTTCTGCCAGGCCACCCCGGAGCGACCATCATAAGCCAGGCGTAAATCCCAGAACCGGTCTAACTCCAGAAGGCTCCAGAGCCTGCAGCCCAGCCAACAACTGCCAAAAGTGCGGGGCCGGCGAAGACGCATTACATCCTGCCGCAACGACAGCGTGCGAACCTTCGCAGTTGACAACGTCTTGGGTGAAGCAAATAGATCGAGTGTTGGGTCCCGTTGACATGTCGGATTAAACTTATCGAGTGCCTGCTGCCATTCGTCTTCCTGCACGGCACTGATCTCGCCGAGGTAAAGTCCCGATAGCCATCGGGACCGCTGCACATGTTGGCCGTTGGTGCAGCGACGATTCTCCACCACACTGTAATAAGTATGCCACTTGCCGTTCTTGAAACGTTTGTGCGGTCGAATGAACATGCCCGGCACTATCGCAAATCGCTGCAACAAAAAAAAAGAGGGTAGGTCTTCACCACAAGGGTTTTGAGAGTTAAAACCGCATTGGTTTGCAACCAGGGCCGAAAAAATCGGGAAAATTCCCGAAATCAGGCGCAAAGTGCGAAAGTCGGGTTAAGCCAGCTATTGGCGGCAAGAAGCTTATCGCCGCACCGATTTGCCGTCATTGCCAGCGAAAAATTACGCAGGCCCTTAGACTCGCAACGGCGGTGACGCTTGTTGGTGCGGTGGCAATAGGGCTTATTACGAGCTGGCGACTTGAAGAAAAACGCGGCCACTATGGGATGGCGATGGGCATCGCGGTGGGAACCATCGCATTTTTGATAGGCTTGGCCATCCTCCAGAACAAGCCAAATGGGGTCTATCGCCTTAAATTTGCCGACAAAAGCCGTGGCGTGCTAAAGATTCGATTTGCCAACCCCGCGTATACCGCCTTGATTATTCGCGATCAAGCCGAGAAGGACGCCATTGTGCCGCCGACGGGCAGCGCCAAAACCGCCGCGGACGTTGACCAGGCTTTTTGAAGACTGATGTGAACGAGAATACGAACCCGCGCCGGCTTACGCCGTTGCGTGTTTGGCATCGTATTGGGCCGCAGTCATAAAGCTCGAAAAGTCCTTGCGATCGGTTTTGATGCGCACCAGCCAGCCTGCCTCGTACGGGTCCTGGTTAACCAGGCTGGGGTCGGCTTTAACTTTGTCGTTGATGGCCGCCACCGCGCCATCCACCGGCGAGTAAAGTTCGCTCGTGGCCTTGACCGATTCAATCTCACCGTAGGCCTTGCCGGCCGCAACAACCTTGCCTATCGCGGGCAAGTCTACATAGGTGACATCGGTAAGCTCTTCGACAGCAAAGCGCGTGATGCCGCATAGGAGCGAGTCGCCATCCAGCTTGAGCCATTCGTGTGTGTCGGTGTAAAAGCGATCTGCCGGTGAAGCCATGGAGTTATCCTTTACGTTAAATCGCCGGGCTACTGCATCTTCCCTGGCGGGTGCCGCGGCGGCAAACCGACGCATAGCCGGCTGCCAACCGCAAAATGTAACCTAAGCCGGGCGTTTGTAGAAGGGCAGCGGCGTTACCGTTGCCGCCACCGGCGCACCACGCAAGTCTACCGCCAGTGCGGTGCCCACCGCCGCATGTGCGGCTGGCACAAACGCCATGGCAATGGTTCGATTGAGCGTAGGGCTGGGACAACTGCTGGTGATACGCCCCACCGGCTGACCGCCGGCCAATACGGCCGCATCGGCACGCGGTGTGCGCGGGCCCTCTATATGCAGACCGACGAGTTTTTCTGCCGGGCCGCTGCGGCGCACTTCGGCCAGGGCTGCAGCGCCGATAAAATCCTTATCATCGGCAACGGCCCAGCCAAGCCCCGCGGCAATTGGATTAATGCTTTCCGAAAGTTCATGGCCGTAAAGCGGCATGCCGGCCTCAATACGCAGGGTGTCGCGTGCGCCCAGGCCCGCAGGCTGGAGCGTTTGTTCCCTGGGGTCTTTGCCGGACTTGGCCAAAAAGCCCATGGCCATCTGGGCCAGCTTGTTGCCGCAAATAATCTCCACGCCATCTTCGCCGGTGTAACCGCTGCGAAACACCGTAAAGTTAAAAAACAGATATCGCAACTGCTTACAATGGTAACGCTTTATTTGCGAAAGCGGCTCGCCAAGGGCCTGCTCCAGTTTGGCGATCACCTGCGGGCCTTGCAGGGCGATCATGGCGGTTTCAAAGGTTTGGTCTTCAATGGTTACATCAAAGCCGCTGCGGTGCTGCTCGAACCAGGCCAACAGCTTGGTGCGGTTGGAGGCATTGCATACCATCAACCAATGATCGTCAAATCGTGAGACAATAATATCATCAAGCACGCCGCCGGCAGGGTTGCACACCAAGCTGTAAAGCGACTGGCCTACCACCGCCTTTTGTAAATTGCGGGTGATGATATGTTGCAGAAAACGCATGGCGTCTTTTCCGGAGAATTTAACCCGCCCCATATGCGACACATCAAAAATAGACGCCGCCTGCCGCGTGTGCTGATGCTCGGCGATAATGCCCCTGTACATGAGCGGCATGGCCCATCCGGCAAAATCCACAATGCGGGCGCCCTGCTTAACATGAAAATCATAAAATGGCGTTTTAAGCAGCGAAGCAGCAGCAGTATCGGTCACGGGTATCCTCTGGCAAATGCGGCCCATTGCCTGCGGACCACCCGCAAGGCAAGATAGTTTGTTATTATACGTTAATCTTGAATGGGTCAACCCAGAGGCCAACAGGTGTGAATTTGTAATACCCCAGCTTCGCTTTGTACCTGCACGCAGCCCTTCACAAGGAAGTGTTTATGAGCAACCCAATAATCACCTCTGCACAATCCCAAAAAACAAACGTGCCACCAGGCGCCATTTCGCGCAGAGACCTGTTGGCCATTGCCACCGGAACTGTAATGGCCACAACGGTGGGAGGCGGCGCCAATGGCGGCCTGGCAGGCGAGCAAGCCGCGAGTTCTTCGCCGCTGCGACCAATAGCCCTTCGTTGCGAAGCAATGGCGAATCCATTGGGAATAGATGAGATCAATCCGCGGCTGACCTGGCAGCTTACCGAATTGTCCGGCGACCTCCGCGGACTATCGCAAACAGCTTGGCAGGTGCAGGTGGCAAGTTCACCTCAACACCTCGCGGCAGGCCTTGCTGATGTATGGGATAGCGGCCGTGTCGCCGGCCAGCCATCGGCGGCAGTTGTTATGCCGACCAAGGCACTTGCATCGCGTGAACGATATTTCTGGCGGGTTCGCGTGTGGGATCAGGCCGATCGGCTCTCACCCTGGGGTACAGAATCGCCGGCACGCGGCGAACCGGCATTTTGGACAATGGGGCTGCTTAATCCGACCGATTGGCAAGCTCAATGGCTCACCGATGCAACGCTTGCAACACCGGCTAATTATCCTCGTGTGCCGCAGCATTGCTACCGCGCCGAGATGACTGAACATGCAGATGCCGCCAAATGGATCGTAATAGACCTCGGCAAGGCCCAATTAATAGATACCGTTGTCCTCCAGCCGGCCCGTCCGCCGGGCCTGAGCCCCGACTACGCAAGCTTTTTGTATCCGCTGCGCGTGAAGATTCAAACGGCAAATCGTAAAGATTTGAGCGATGCAGCACTGGCGATAGATCATACTCAAAACGACCTGCCCAACCCGCGACCGCCGGTCATAAATCCGCCGCGACTTAGCTTTTCGCCGGTGCGGGCCAGGTTTGTAAAAATAATCGTAACCAAGCTGCCCTACTGGGAAGGCCGCTGGTACACCTTCGCGCTGGGCCGCATCGAGATTTTTCATGGAGCGAAAGACCTGGCGGCCAATTGCAATGTATCCTGCTCCGACTCGGTTGAAACCGGCACGATTTCGCAAAGGTATCTCACGCATAATGGCCCGGCCATATCCTGGTGTCCGCCGCCGCCGGCGCTCGTGGCGGAGCCGCCACCGCTTCCCAACGGCAACGGTTACTTTGAATACGCCCCTGAAGCGTTTCAAGAGCAACGAATCCGGGATATTCCCGCAGAACAAACTCTCTGTCGCGTGGCCCTGCTGCGCCGTGAGTTTACCGCAGGTGCGAACCTGCAGCGGGCAACACTTTACGTTACCGCGCGCGGTTTTTACGAAGTAAACATTAATGGCAGGGCCGCGTCAAACGCCCTGCTGGCTCCCGGCTTTACTGAGTTTAACAAGCGCGTTTGCTACGATACGTTTGATGTCACGTCCTTGATTCAAGGCGGCGAAAATGCCATTGCGTGCCGACTCGGTTACGGCTGGTACGCCGGCCATATGAACCTGTCGGATATGTGCTACATCTTCGGCTACGTGCCCAAAGTATTGCTGCAGCTTGAACTGCAATACGCCAACGGCCGCACGCAAGTCATTGCCGGCGATGAAAGCTGGCATAGCACACTTGAAGGCCCCATCCGCTGCAGCGATCCGCTGGCCGGAGAGTTTCAGGATTTGCGACTCGAACAGCCCGGCTGGGATATGCCCGGCTTTAGCGCGGCCTCGTGGTCGCCCGCCTTTACGATTCCCCGAGACGACACGCCCTTAACCTGGCATCGCACGCAGCATGTTACGCGCAATCGCACCCTGCGACCGGTAAGCCATCGCGAGGTTTCGCCGGGGGTTTTCGTATTTGATTTTGGCCAGGAGTTCTCCGGCTGGTGCCGACTCACCACCGATGGGCCGGCAGGCACCCACATTACCCTGCGCCATGCCGAATGCCTGAACGACAAGGGCAATATCTCGGTGCGCAATCTGTGGGGAACACTCCAGCGGGAAGATTATATTTTAGATGGCAAAGGCCCCCGCACGCTTGAGCCGCACTTTACCTGGCATGGCTTCCGTTACGTTGAGGTACGCGGGCTGACACATGCGCCGACTGCGCAGACGCTGATAGGACAAAGTGTGCGAGCTGAAATAGCTTCCACCAGTGAATTTGAATGTTCCAACCCGCTATATAACAAACTCATGCAGGCCACCCGCTGGACGCAGTGGAATATGCTTTTTGATGTGCCCACCGGCTGTGCGGCCCGGGCCGAGCGGTTGGCCTGGCTGGGTGACATACGCGACTGCGTAAACACTGCCATGCTTAACATGGACACTGCCGCATTTTTCGGCAAATACACCGTAGATATTCGTGATTCGCAGACGCCACAAGGTCGCTTTTGCGATATCACACCCCACGCACAACTGCGCGGCAGCGAATTTGTTGCCGGCTCGCCCGGTTGGGCAGACTGCGGCATGAGTCTTCCCTGGGACCTTTATCTTCATACCGGCGACACGCGTATTATTGAAAGGCACTTTGCGGCTGCGCGCCGTTGGGTTGACTGGGTTGCCAGCAATAATCCCAACCACCTCTGGACCTACCAGCGAGGCAATGATTGGGGCGACTGGCTCAGCGCTGGCAACCCCGTAACGCCTAAAGAGATTGCCGCAACCGCATACTTCGCACATTCCGCCGACATCATGAGCCGAATGGCTCGTGTGCTTGGCGAACAGCATTGGCAGCAGCATTATGCCAAGCTTTTTTCAAATATTCGCCGTGCGTTTACCAAAGCCTATGTGTCTGCCGATGGAACCATTCGAGGTGATGCCCAGGGTTCCTATGCGCTGGCGATTGAATTCGGCTTGCTTGACGAACCGCTTGCCTCCAAGGCTTTTCAAAAACTGCTGGCGGCAGTGCAGCGGGCCGGCGGCCACCTGACAACCGGGTTCTTGAGCACACGGGCGCTGTTGCAGGCGCTCTCGCGGTTTGGCGGCCATGACGTTGCCGCCCGCATGGCCAATCAAACCACCCTTCCCTCGTGGGGATACATGGTTGAGACCATCGGCACAACCTTCTGGGAATCGTTCAACACCTACGAAAAGGGCAAACCAGTCATTCTATCGCTGAATCATTGGCCGTGGAGTTCCATCGGCGAATGGCTGTGGAGCTTTGTGGCTGGCATTACACTGGACGACAAACAACCGGGCGGCGGAGCTGTTATCATTCGGCCGCGGCCAGTTGCGCAAGTCAACTGGTGCCGAGGCAGCATCACAACTGCACGCGGGCCGGTACAAGTTCAGTGGCGACGTCTTGCCACCACATTGAAGGTGGATGTTGTTATTCCGCCCAATAGCGAGGCAACCATTCAACTTCCGATCCCGCCAAACTGGGTTGTCTTGGAGGGTGGCACCCCCGTCGCCCGCCATCCCGATGTAACGCTGCTGAACGTAAACAAACAAGAGCACTCTTTATTGGTAGCAAGCGGTAGATACGCATTTGAATGCAGGCCGACCGCTGATAAGTTAACTGGCAGGCCCGATAGGGACCATGCCGAATAGATGTTTGGCGTATCCAGTTGAAACATCCTGCCGCCGCTGCAAGACGTAACGTCGTGGCATGCAAGGTGCTCCAAGGCGATTACGTCCAGGGAAGGTCCGGAAGGGAGTCCATCGCAAAGCGAGGACTCCCTTCCACCGGCCCTGATCTGAAACTTCCACCCCAGGGGTTGGAAGCCCGCAGAGCGTGCGCGCCGGCATGCTAACACGCGAATTCATAAGGCGTGATTTTCGGCAATGGCGCCCGCACTTGACAACGGCTTGCTCATAGATGCTTACCTGCTCAAGGAATCCTTCGGGCAGTTGTGGGATCATACTCATGCGACATGGGCCGTTAAGTTCTTTGAGAACTGGCGTTGCTCTCTAAAGTGGCAGCGACTGAAACCTTACGAAAC
>JBMFVX010000141.1:0-7087 GCA_049965775.1 Phycisphaerae bacterium | reverse complement strand
GAAAATTTCGGCCGGAATTACCCCCGGCCTTCGCCGTCGGACTGCCTCTGGCTAAAACCTATGAAATATCCGGGCTAATCTTCCATAGATGTCCGTACACAGCGGCAGGTTTAGCTCTCTCATGGTAATATTTTCAAGATGTTTAAGGAACAGCGCCATATGCGGCATACTGTGCAAAGCCTATTGAATACCGTACGGGCGTCCGCTGGGCGTCTGCTCTACATTCCATTGACTTTGGCACTTATGATCGCGTTTGAGGCCGGCGGCATACATCATCTTGTTGCGAGCGGCCCCATTAATCCTAATAATCCGCCGGGCGGACTATTCGAGAACAACCGTCCTCATGCCGCGACCACAGCCACGGCGACGGCACCGGCGGTGTCATCGAGCAGGCCGCCCGTTGTGCCACTCGATAGCACCGGCGACGCCGATTTACTCATCGGCCCCCATAAAAACCAGACAGGTTTTTTTGCCGCCCCTCTAGCCATGCTCCAAAAACCCCTGGTAACACCCAACGAAAAGGCCTCCTTTAGTGAGCTTTTTGCCTCGGATATCAAGCATGCCCAGAACAGTTCGCCGGCCATGGTGGCCATGTCGCAGCGTCTGGCCTCGGCCGAGAGCATTCCAGGGCTTGGCTCGCGGATGAAACGCTACCTGTCGCTGCAGGCCATGCAACTGGCTCTGGAGGGCGACGCTTCCGAGGCAATATTACAGCAGCAGATGCAAACACTCTTACCGCAACTCGCTGAACCAACGCTTGCAGTGGCCGGCGTGCGAGCCTCACTGCTGACCGCCATGGCTCAAGCGCATTCCGACACCACAAGCCCGCTGCTCCTGCAACTCACCTGCAGCGCCTGGAGCAACCTGGCGGTGTTACAGGTGCGAAGCGGTCATTGGGCCTCGGCCGGCAACAGCGTAAAACAGGCCCGGCATTGGTTCAGCCAGCTTTCGCCAAAAGAGCGCAGCACCGAACTCACCGACGTTACCGAGCGCGTGGCTCAACTGGTCAACTTCGCCCAGCAGGCAGCGATTCTGCAGCCGCGACTGTATCACAGCTATCAGACCAACCCGGCAGGCAACGCGGGCGACACATTGGCCCTCTACGCCCTGGCTTTGCTTCAAGACCCGTGGCAAGCCGCGGAATTTGCCGCCCATAGCCGCACGCCGCAATTAAAGGCGATGGCGGCGGCCTTTGACAGCCTGCCTGAACAGCTCCAACCAACCTCACCCGGCAACGTTAAAAAGCTCCTTACCGCCGCCCAGGCGATTGCGGCAGTTGTACCACTGGCCGACAACGCCGCCGAACATGATGCGCTCATGGAATATGCCCGCCGCAAACTTGCGGAGCTGGCACTGAACAAAAATGCATCAAAAACCGATGCTGCCGCAGCAGCGCAGACGATCCAGCAATTATGCGGGAAATAACGATGACGCCGCTTTCAGAAGCACCGTCCGGTCGTTTGAAGATAACTTTATAACTGCCGCACGGTGTATCCAGCAGGTGAAGCACGGCCCGCATTCGGCTTGCTTACCGTCAGGAACGCGCAGCGGCGGCGCTGAACGATGCGAAAGTTTCGCCTCAACCTGCAGTAATGATCAGACGCTTTCGCCACCAGGGCTGTATTCGCCTTGAAATTTTCCGTACATAACCATGAACCGCGCCTGGGTGCGCTGATGCTCGTTATCGGCAAACAGACGACGATGGAGCATATCAAGCAAAGCGGTCAATGCGCTCTCGGCAATCACATCTGCGTTGAGCACCACGAGCGTGGCCTCTATGCAGTCACTCGAAACAAAGTGCAATTCCAGCGATGCAACATGCTCCTCGCCCAGGCTCAGGATGTAGCGCTCCGACGAGGCGGTACGGCACGTGCGACTCATCTCTATTTCATCCATGTGATGTCCCCTGAACTATCGAAACCACATCACCCAAAAGTGCGAGCAGCGCAATGATGACAAAAAATGCCACCAGGCAACCGCCACACGACCCGCAACCGCAGCCTTTTACCGGCTGCGCCGCACCGGCATCCAACGGAGACGGACGGCGCACATAGCGATTTGACGACTTTTGGTAGTTTATATACCGAAGGCCCGTGCCCGGCAAACTCATGGAGGTGTAGCGCCGGCCCGTTGCCGAGCGGCCCATGCGAAGCCCGGTGACGCCAAGCGAGTAGCCAACGCCATGCCCGCTGACATTAAGACGTATGGGGCCGAATCGGACGGACTTTCTGAAGTACAAGCCCACAGCGCTCACTCACAAGAACGCTCAGCGGGCAATAAATCAGAGCTTACCAATGAGAATGCTCGTATTATGCCCGCCAAAGCCAAAACTGTTGCTCATGGCATATTTAACCGCAGCCCGGCGCGCCGTGTTGGGAATATAGTCAAGATCACACAGTTCGTCGGGTTCTACATAATTAATGGTCGGCGGAAGTTCGCCGTGGCTCATGGCAAGACACGTAATGGCCAATTCAATGCCACCGGAAGCGCCAAGGCTGTGGCCCAAAGCGCCCTTGGTCGAACTGATGGGAACCTTTTTAGCCGCAGCGCCCAAGGCAGCATGACACGCCTTGGTTTCGGCGAGATCACCGAGTTCGGTGCTGGTGCCATGGGCGTTGATGTAGCTTATTTGATCGGGGTTAATATGGGCTTCCTGAAGGGCCTTGGTCATGGCTTTGGCCGCACCGGTGCCATTTTCGTCGGGTGCCGTAATGTGACAGCCGTCGCCGGTGGCACCGCAGGCAAGCAGTTCGGCATAGATTCGGGCGCCACGGGCCTTGGCGTGCTCATATTCTTCAAGCACCAGGACTCCAGCGCCTTCCGACATGACAAAACCATTGCGGTTTTTTTCAAACGGACGGCTGGCTTCGCTTGGACGGTCGTTCCAGGTGGAAAGCGCCCGCAGGGCGCAAAATGCGGCCAGGCCAAGTTTGGTCATGGCCGCTTCCGCTCCACCGGCAAGCATAATGTCCGCTTCGTTAAATTGAATGGTTCGAAACGCGTCGGCGATGGCGTTGCCGGCGGTTGCGCAAGCGGTAGCCGTTGCGGATACCGGCCCGCGCAATCCCCAATGAATGGACAAATTACCCGCCGCCGCATTTACCATCAGTTTCGGAACAGTAAAGGGCGAGACGCGTTCAACGCCGCGAGCCAGCAGTTTGTCGTACTGCTGTTCCATCTCTTCGATACCGCCGATGCCGGAGCCGACAATCACACCGCAGCGGTCGCAATTTTCGCGAGAAAAATCGAGGCCAGAATCTTTGACGGCATGAATGCCCGCCACCATGCCATAAACAGAAAAGCGGTCCAGCCGCTTAAGTTCTTTATGAGCCAGTACCGCCTCCGGGTTGAACATTTCCGGAGTAATTTCACCGCCGATTTTGACGGGATATTTGCTCACGTCCACCCGCGATATGAGGCGGATGCCGCAATGGCCAGCCAGCAGTCGCTGCCAGAAGGCGTCGGTGTCATCACCCAGCGGGGTTACCACGCCTAAGCCTGTAATTACAACACGACGTTTGGTCATGCGGGACTTAACACTCCATCAAAATACCACTCCCCGCGCGGCCGTTAAGACCCCACGAGCATGGCACACACGGCCAGCAGCCGAATGTCAATGAGTTCAGGCTTGCGGCTTTTGCTGTTTGGCGGCAATGGTCTTGATGTAGTCAATCGCCTGACCAACAGTCTGAATCTTTTCGGCTTCTTCATCGGGAATGGACATTTCGAATTCATCCTCGAATTCCATCACCAGTTCCACCGTGTCAAGACTATCCGCATTGAGGTCGTTGACAAAGCTGGTGTCGCGGGTGATTTCCGCCTTGTCCACGCCCATTTGCTCAGCGACGATATCAATGACCTTTTGTTCAATGTCTTCGGTTTCAGCCATACGCATGGGCCTCCATAAAAGGGTAAATCCGAAACTCCGTTACTGCCGGCTTTAGCCCTACGCGGGCGAATATTCATCCGGGCCGATAGGTTAGCGTACCAGCCCCATCTTGGCAATGGTCAAGAGCCTTAACGCGGGAATTCTTTTCACCCAAACCAAGCTCCACCACCCGGTTTTTATCCTGCTTCTTCATGCCGCATGTAACGCGCGGCTACATGCTCATGCCGCCATCCACAGCCAACACCTGACCGGTAATATAACCGGCCGATTCACCCGCCAGAAACGCTACTGCCGCCGCTACATCAGCCGGCGAGCCAAATCGGCGCAGCGGTATAAGGCCCACGACGTTTTCTTTGATCTGCGGCGGCAGAACATCGGTCATGTCGGTGGTGGTAAAACCCGGCGCCACACAATTGGCGGTTACCTGCTTACCGGCCAGTTCCCTTGCGATGGATTTGGTAAGACCAATCAATCCCGCTTTGGAAGCCGCATAATTTACCTGCCCCGCGTTGCCTATTATACCCGAAACCGAACTTATGTTAATGATGCGACCCCACTTGGCGCGAATCATACTGCGGGCAGCGGCGCGGCACGCGACGAATGCAGATCGCAGGTTTGTGGCCAGCACATCGTCAAAATCTTTGTCGTCCATGCGCATAAACAGGCCATCGCGAGTGATGCCTGCGTTGTTAACGAGTATGTCAAGCCGGCCATGCTTTTCAATGGTTTGCTCGATGGATGCGGTAAGCTGGGCGGAGTCGGCTATATCCACAACGGCCGCTTCAGCCGATTTGCCCGCAGCCGCAAGGGCCGCAACCAGAGCGTCAAGTTTGTCCTTGTTGCGTGCCACCGCCACTACGTGCACATCGGCGGCCGCCAGAGATTGTACGATCGCCTCGCCAATGCCGCGGGAGCCGCCCGTCACATACGCCACTCGTTTTGCATTTGCCATAAAGTCCTTCCCGCTGATAGTGCCTTTAGTCGCCGCCGACGGCAGCCTTATCCGTCCAGTGTTGAAATATTGGTAACCACAGCTTTGCGGTCAATTTTACGCATCAGGCCCGCGAGCACCCGGCCCGGCCCAAGTTCCAAAAAGCCTTTGGCTCCCTGGCCGAGCAAATAACTCATGCTTTGCGACCATCGCACCGGCGCGATAATTTGCTGTACGAGCAGTTGCCGCATGGCCGCGGAATCGCCATGAGGTTGAGCCGTAACGTTACTCATGACGGGCATGCGGGCGGGAGAAAACTCCACCCACTCGAGTTTAGTGCTCATGGCCTGCGCAGCCGAATCCATCAACGGTGAATGAAATGCACCGGCGACACTCAATGGCACCGCCCGGAACCCCATGGTCTCGGCAACCTTTGCGGCCGCAACACATGCTGCTGCCGCCCCCGAGAGCACAATTTGCCCGGGAGCGTTAAAATTTGCCGGAACGATTACGCCAGCCTGTTTGGCCTGCGAGCATATCGCATCGGCCGCTGCCTCGTCAGCGCCAACCAAAGCCAACATCGAACCTTTGTGCGCCATCGCCGCAGCCTGCATCAACTGACCTCGCGCCCGCACCAATCGCACCGCATCGGCAAATTTCAAAACGCCCGCAATGTGCAGCGCCGTGTACTCGCCCAGCGATAACCCGGCTGCTACGTCGGGCGCCTGCGGCAGGCGACCTAACTCCAACAAAGCTTCATAAATGGCCACGCTGGTGACAAAAATGCCGGCTTGCGCCACATCAGTCGCCTGCAGTTCTAGCTCTGGTCCTTCAAAGCATATTTTTGACAGAGAAAAACCCAGGATTTCGTCTGCTTGGTCAAAAATGCGACGCGAAGCACCGCACTTGGCATAAAAATCTTTGCCCATGCCCACGTGTTGTGCGCCCTGGCCCGGACATAAAATTGCGTAGCTGTTCGCCATGTATTGTCTATCCTTTGTATACCCGCTGTTGGCCAGCCGTGTGCAGCGCCTATGGCCGCTGACAAGCCCCCTTGCCGGGGTTACTACAGTTTGATGGTAGCCGAGGCCCAGGTCAGCCCGGCGCCAAATGCCAGCAGAATAACCCAGTCGCCCGGGCCACAGCGACCGGCCCGCATAGCCTCATCGAGCGCTATGCCCACGGAGGCGGCCGAGGTATTACCGTAGCGGTCAATGTTGACATAAACGCGCTCGGGCGGAAAACCAACTTTCTCGGTGGCGCTGCTGATGATACGCAAATTAGATTGATGCGGTACCACCAGTCGTACGTCTTCGGCTTGGAGGTTGCATGCTTTCATCGCTTCTTCGAGGCTGTGGGTCATTTGGGTCACAGCAAATTTGTACACCTCCCGGCCGTTCATTTTCAGGTAGTGCTGCCGGTCGGCCAGCGACTGCGGCGATGCCGCCATGCGCGAACCACCCGCAGGAACATGAATAAACTGCCCGCCCGTACCATCGGCTGCAAGTAAAAATGACTGAAGCCCGCGCGAAGGATCGTCCGCAGCTTTTAAGACAGCCGCACCGGCTCCGTCGCCAAACAGGATGCATGTGCTGCGATCCTGATAATCAACAATTCGGGAAAGCGTTTCAGCCCCGACCACCAGCACTGTTTTGTGCGAGCCGGTGGCAATGAACTGGCTTGCGGTCACCAAAGCATATACAAAGCCTGAGCAGGCTGCGCCCAAGTCAAAGGCAGCAATGTGCCGCTTGATGCCCAGTTTTTCCTGCAAGATGCACGCCGTGGAGGGCGTGAGCATGTCAGGCGTGAGCGTGGCGACAACAATCAAGTCAATATCGTCGGGAGTTATTCCGGCGGCGGCGATGGCCCGTTTTGACGCTTCCAAAGCCAGCGTGGAAGTGCACTCATCTGCAGCGGCAATACGACGTTCCCTAATGCCGGTACGCTGAACGATCCAATCGTTGGTCGTGTCCACCATCTTTTCCAGGTCTGCATTTGTGAGCCGACGTTCTGGAGTGTAGCTGCCGGTACCGGCGATGATAGCGCCAAACCGCGATTTCAAGTGGTGAACTCCTCAAATGACCACAACAAACGGACGCAAAGCCAAATCACGCCCCAACTAAGCGAATGAAGCTACCATGAGCCGCCATGTTTCGCCACCGAAACCGCCAACTTATTCGTAAGAATGAATTAAACCAAAGTTCCTTATATAGAAAACGCATTTCACCCGCGTAGGCATTGCGAATTGTTCAAAAATCAGCTTCCCC
>JBMFVX010000140.1:0-7161 GCA_049965775.1 Phycisphaerae bacterium | reverse complement strand
GCTCTCCGCATTGCGCTTCGCTTGGGTATTGCGAATGTGATCCCTTGCCGGAGTGCCAAAAAATATGGCCACACCCCCGACGTGCTCATTCATAACGGCATCCTTGACACTGCAGGGGCGTTAAAAGAGAATGTTTTATCCGCCGTAGCGGCCGGCATTGCCGCTGCGGCATCGGGCGTGTAGCTCAGTTGGTTAGAGCGCGTCACTGATAATGACGAGGTCCCAAGTTCGACTCTTGGCACGCCCATAATGCTTAAACGTTGGCGCTGTGGCGCTTGTATGCCCAGCAGAGCCTCGGTCGGCGCATGTTCTCGATTTCACTCGTTACAAAAAGCCTCGGCATGTGCGACAGGCCTTTACTGTCGGCAAATGCAGCAACAACGAGCAGCATTCGCACCTGCGCCGGCGGCATATTCGCCGGCATGCAAGCTGTCTTAAAACTTAATGGCCATGCCAACCATAATGCTTTGGCTATGCTGATCTTTTGGGCCGATCTGGGCTTCATAATTGGCAAATACATTGGCATAGCGGCACAGCTTGCCGTTGAGGCCCGCGCCCAAAAGGGCTGAATCGCGGCCGGGGTTGGGTACATTGGTAATAAAGCTGCCGCCCGCGCCGGCCAGGGATGCGGTAATGCCGTGGCTGTTGTTCAAAAATTCATGCTGCCAGAACGCATTGGTGGTAATGGTTAAAGGCAGCGGCACATGCGGAATGTTGAGCCGGTACTCGGCCTGACCGCCCAACAGGCTCCGAAGCGAATCAATAGCGTTGCCGGAGACCGCAAGGTCCGCCGGGCTGCCGGTTTCGGTATAGCTGGATACATCAACGTGTGTGTAGTCCAAGCCGACGGCCGGGCCTGCCTTAAAGCCCGCAAGCAGCGGAAAGTTGTAACCCGCCAGGGCGTTTACGTCCTGTTGATTGGCGTCGGGTTTGCCGGTGGCGGTGCTGGCGCTGCCGCCGATGGTCACGTTGCGGTGTACACTGAAGCGCGTATAGGTGTAGTCGGCCGAGCCGTCGGCATAGAAGCCGCCTTTACGGTAGCCGGCAAATACGCCCGGTGCGTAGGAGTTGTCGGTCAGCACGCTGCCGGCATTGTCAATATGGGCGTTGGTATAACTGTAGTTAAAACTCACACCCACAATGAGCGACTTGGCAAAGCGGTAATCAACGCCGGATAACACCCCTCCGGTGAAATAGTTCTGGCCGGAAGCGTCGGTCGGCTGGCTGCCGAGCACCGCTTCGCCTGCTACAAAGCCGCGCCATGCGTCGTGGCGGCTGCTGCGCGACGGCGGCACGGGTACGCGGCCGCCTGGCATGCCGGTAGGCGAGGCATCATCGAGCGACACGATGGAGGAGGTTGCATTGTTGACGGTACTGTTGGATTGCATGGCCGCATCCAGCGACATCGCAAATGGGTTGGTATCATCGGTTTTGAGCAGCGTAAGGCCTGCAGTATTTATGCCGCCGCCCGAAAATTGGCCGGCAATCTGGCCGTTAAGCGCCTGGCTGGCAAAGATGGAATTATTAAGCAGCGTCGCGGGAATATTAGCGTATGCCGTGGGAGCCAGCTCATTTAGCGCCGTGCTAAGTTGGCTGGTAGTAAGGCCGGTGAGCGTTTGCAGGAGGCTTAGGATGCCGGCGGGTGCGGTTCCACTGTTGCCGACGGCATCGAGATAGTTTGCTACGGCAAGCTGAGTGGGTGTTGGGTTGGTCAATGCCGTGGTGAAGCTGAATCCGTTAAGCAAATTGAGTTCATAGTTGTCGCCAACGATGCTGCCCGTGATGGTCAGTCCTGTGGGCGAACCTGCCGCCAGCGAGATGGTGCTGAAATTGCCAATGATGCCGGAGGCGGTTTTAATTACATCGTAGCTGGCCTGATGCCCCAAAGTCGGCGCTGCCGCGGGTTGTAACAATATGCTTAGCGAGCCAGCTAGGCTGGCGGAGCCATTGACATTGATGCTGTCGTAATTTCCGCTTGCAGGCGTACCGCCAAGCGCCAGACTCAGTGTCGCCCCGCGGTGTTGCGTATAGTTACCCGTGTTAAGCGTCAAGGTGCTCCCGGAAGCACCGCCCGATGCGGCAAGCGGCGTTTTGAGCGTGCCGCCGGAGTTAAGCACGACCGTGCCCGTGCCGAGCGCACTGGCATTGGCGGCAATGAGCGCCACGCCTGAACCGATGGTGGTGCCGCCGGAGTAAGTATTGGCGGCTGAAAGGGTGAGCGCGTTGGCCGCGCCGGTGTTAATGACGTTAAGATCGTTGCCGCTGATAACGCCCGACCATGTGGCGTTATTGCCTTGAATGTCGAGGGTGCCCCCGGTAGATAGCAGGTTGAGCGGGTTGGCCTCGTTAAGGTTGTTTTGGTTGAATTGCAGAGTATCGTTGGCGGCATTCAGCGCCACAACGCCGGTAGCGCCGAACGCGCCATTTTGCGTAAAGCTCGCCGTAAAGCCGTTGCTGGCAATGGTTGTATTTCCAAAGAAGCCAAAGTTATTTCCGTTAAGCGCGATGGCCCCACCGGCTCCCTGGGCGACGGTGCCGGTAATGGCGGAGTTTTCCAGCGTGAGGTTTGCTGCGCCATTGAGACCTCCCTGAAGTGTGGCGCCCCCCTGGCCGTTGGTGTCTATGATGGTGTTGGCGTTAAGTACAACGGCGTTAGCGAGGTTGATATTGCCGGCGCCAAACTGCAACGTATCGGCGGCGGTATTGAGAACAATGTCTCCGCTGCCGAAGGCATTGGCGTTGGTGAAGTTTACGGTCAGACCGCTGTTAACCACGATGTTGCCGCTGCCGGTGTTGTTGTCGGCCAGGATGATCGTGCCGCCGGGGGCGGCGGAGTTTTCAAGCGTAAGCGCCCCCGTGGTTGTCATGAGGCCCGAGACTTTAGATCCGCTCTGCCCGTTGATATCGAGCGTGCCGCCGACGGCGTCTACGTTAAGCTTATTGGTGATGTTAATGTTGCCTGCGCCGAACTGAAATGTTCCATCATCGAGCACGAGATTAATGCTGGCATTGGGCAGCATCTGCGAACCCGTAAAGGCAACGGTTGTCGCCGAGACGCTGTTGCCGATTTGCAGAGAACCAGCGCCTGTAAAGCTGGTGCTATTCTGGTTACTGGTGACAATAAAGTTGCCATTTTGCAGCAGCAGCGTGTTGCCGCCGCCCGGAGTCGAGTTGGCGTTGTCGCTGTTGATGGAGCCTGCGATGGTCAGGGTGCTGGTGTTGATTCCGGCGTCAATGACGTTGACGCTTGCACCGGTGGTGTCGTTAAGCACGACGGCGACGCCGCCGGCGCCATCGAGAGTTGCAGTTTGGTTGCCGCCGGTGATGTTGAGCGCCCCATGAGTAGAATTACCACTGAAAAACGCGCTAGCGGATCCAAGCTGGCTGTAGCCGACGGAAGCAATGCTGTTGTTTTCAACCTGCATCACCACTCCCGAAGCAAGCGTTCCTGTGCCGGCGACACTCATGTTGCCGTCATTGGTGGCTTGCAGGTTGCCCGTGAAAGAGCCCACATTACCCGTGAGAGTAACTCTGCAGTTTGAAGCCACGAGCGTGCCATTGCCAGTAAGCGTACCGCCGAAGTTGCTTGATACGCCGCCGCCCGAGCCGGTGGTGGTGCCGTCTACGTTGATTTGCGTGGTTGAGCCGTTGATATTAAGCAGGCCGGTTCCCGAAAGTTGATTAAGCGAAACTGCCACGCTGGGGCCGATGCTTAGGGTTCCATTGGCCACGAGGTTACCCAGCGTACCGCCGGTGTAGATGCCGCCGGAAATATTTAGGGTGGCGCCTGCGTTAACCGTGGTATCGCCGGTGTATGTGTTGTTTCCGGAGAGCGTTTCTGTGCCGTTGACGATGGTTAACCCGCCGGAACCGCTGGTGATGCCGCTGAAGGTGCCGGAAGCATTGGTGAGTGTTAAGGTATTGGCGCCAAGATTGATGCTTCCTGCCCCGCTGACGGTTGCGACGCTTACACCGCCCGTCGCAGAGGAGACATCGAACGTTGCGCCCGAGCTTACCGCCACGCCATTGGAGTCGGCAATGCTGCCGCTTCCGGT
Organism: Phycisphaerae bacterium; assembly: GCA_049965775.1. Lineage (GTDB taxonomy): Bacteria > Planctomycetota > Phycisphaerae > WQYP01 > WQYP01 > JABEVB01. The sequence continues at coordinate 3,106 of JBMFVX010000140.1, read as the reverse complement.
AAGAGCCAACGTGCCGCCGGTAATATTTGTAGTTCCCGTGTAGGTGTTGGCGCCCGAAAGTTGCAGCGAGCCGCCTGAAACTGTAAGCCCGCCGCCGGTGCCGCTGATGACACCGGCAAATGAACCCCCATTGGATACAGTGATCGTTTGGCTGCCCAAGGTAACACTGGCGGTATTGCTGCTGCTGACGAGCGATTGAATTGTTGCCCCGTTGGTGGTGCCGGAAATATCCAAAATGCCGTTGCTGGTGATGGTTACGCCGCTGGAGTCGGCGATGCTGCCGGTACCGGTAAGGCTAAGCCGCGAGACGGTGGCTCCGCCATTGATAGTGGTAGCACCGGTATAGGTGTTGTCGCCGGAAAGGGTGTTAATACCGCCATTGATGGTCAGCGAAAGATCGCCAAATAGTTGGCCTGAGATTGTATTATTGGTAGCGCCATCAATAATCAGGTTGATTTGTCCTCCCGGCCCGCCGCTTCCTCCGCTGTTGCCGGGCAGCGTGCCGGAGGTGCTGCCGATATTGCCGGCGATGGTGGAACCATAGTTAGTGTTCATGGGATCAATGGTTAGCGATTCAGCCGTGGTGCCGGAGTTATAAATGTTGCTGCCGGCGCCCAGGTTCAGCGCTAAGACAGTTTGTGATGTGCCATTAAGGTCGGCATTGTAATAGCTGCCGCTGCCGCTGGCGGGAATGATCGCCACATTAAGCGAGCCAGCCGGGGCACCGGTGTTCCAATTGCCGCCGTTGCTCCAGAAGTTTGTGTTTGTGCCATTGCTGTTATGAGTGGTTTGGGTAAAGGTGACATTGGCCGATTGAATCTGCAGGCCATTAAGGTCCGCTTCGCCGGCCCCGGTCTGCAGTTGCTGCGTAATGGTAATGCTGCCGTTGCTGCCGCTGATGGGCGTCAGGAGTACATAGTTGGTGCCCTGGATAAAGGAACTTGCTGTGCTGCCGTTGCCATTGGCGCTGGCCGACTGACCGCTGGCATAAACCGTGGTGGCACGTCCATTGCCGCTGCCATCGAACGATGCGACGTAAACATACAGGTCGTAGACGGTGTTGGGCGCCAGGCCGCTGATGGTGACGGTATTGTAATTGGCGGTGGTGCCGGCGTTGGCGACAAGGTAGTCGTGCATGAGGCCGGCGTCAAAGCTTGCTGTGGTAGTTGAGCCTGCGCCATGATTGGTGGCATAGCTGAGGCTGTAACCGGACGACGAGTTGGCCACCGTATTAAGGCTGATGTTGCTCGCGGTGATGAAACTTGTGCTGCTGCCGCCGCCCGGCACGGTGATGTTGTTCCAAAAATTGCTGCCGCTGCCAATGACTGCAGCACCCGACGCTTGGTAGGTTGAGCCTGATGTGAAGTTGACATCCACCAGTGGCGGCGCCGGATTGGTTGCTGTGGCCGCGAGCGGCATCGTTGCAATGCCTGAGATGGCCGCAGCGGTTGCCGCAAGCAGTTTGGCTCGTCGGCGCGATGGGTGAAGCAAGTTGCGAACCGCAGGTGAAGACGCCAATGTGGATTCTACCGTCATAAAGTGCACTCCATAAAAAGTTAACGCGATCGTGTTATTGTGAGCATCATGGCACTATCACGCCCATTTTGGGCATGGTGCGTGGGGCCCAATCCGCTCATTTTTTTGATGATGTGCATCGCCGCCGTAACGCCGCTAAAACCTGTGTGTCACGCAAGCGGCCAGCACCCAAAAATATTCGCTATAACGATAATATGCCATATTCATGGCGTTTAACTCGCTTTTTATCGGCCTTGCGTGTGGATTTTATTGAGTGAAACAGGTGGCTTTATGCAGGCGTATTGGGGGGGGCATGCTGGGTCTTGTGGTTACATGCTTGGGTAAGAAGTTTGGGAGTGGTGTCGCGTCATGGTTCGGCGTGGCATTGAAGGTTCAAAAATTGGGGTTGCAGGCAATAGCCGGCAGGCGCATAGGGTGCCGGTAAAAAGGTGGCCCGGCGGAATTTTTGCGTGGCGCTTTCTTTTTTTTAAGAAGCTGGTAATATTGAGAGTGTAATGACTGCCCTAACCCGCAGCGGGCTGTGGTGGTTGTACAAAAAGGTTCAAAGTGGTGAACCTTTTGGCGGATGAAAGGATGGCGCGACAAAAAATATTTGTCGCACACTTGACACCGGTTTTGAATGTGATATTATACCCGTCCCTCGTGGATTTGTGCTTGTAGGCCCTTGCGGCTGAAAAAGCCAAATCGGGTGTGGGGCGTAACACCGGCAAAATTGCTTTGTTTGGTGGTGCCAGTTGAATGGCTGCGAAAGCGGCTGATTGATTGGGCGCAAATTGTTCTTTGACAAGTGAACATGGTAAGGACGCCACGAGAATGTGGCAGGCTTTGTTTGAACACACCGCCGATGCGAAAGCAGAGGCAGCAAACCAGGCCTGCGTCATGATGATTGCGGTTAACGCCGCGTCATTCAGGCATCTCTCGTGTGTAAGTTCAACTAGATCGCGTTTAGAACCATTCCCTGGTTCTAAATGTCGAGCCAAGTCACTTTGAGAAACCTGAAATAACCAAAACCATAACGCAGTCGGCTCTAGCCGGCAGGCTGCAGGTTTTGGGTTGGTTTGGCGATTCGCGGCCGCAAGGCATGCGGGTGGCTAAATCAATAGGCTTTGCCAATAGGCAAACCTTCAAAGGTGTAAGTTCCCGGTAAAAGTGCCGTAACAAGCATAAGTAGCCGGAAAAACAGCATTATAATTGAAGAGTTTGATCCTGGCTCACAGTGAACGCTGGCGGCGTGGCTAAGGCATGCAAGTCGCACGGGGTAGCAATACCCAGTGGCGCAAGGGTGAGTAATGGATAGCTAACGTACCTTAAACTCAGGCATAGCCAGTCGAAAGATTGGGTAATTCCTGATGACGCTGTGGTGGGGCATCCCATCACAATCAAAGGTGAGGATCCCGAGCAATCGGGACTTACCGGTTTTAGAGCGGGCTATCTTCTATCAGCTAGTTGGTGGGGTAACGGCCTACCAAGGCTATGACGGATAGCTGGTCTGAGAGGACGACCAGCCACATTGGCACTGAGACACTGGCCAGACTCCTACGGGGGGCTGCAGCAACGAATCTTCCGCAAT
>JBMFVX010000139.1:0-7189 GCA_049965775.1 Phycisphaerae bacterium | reverse complement strand
AAAAAACGCACCCGTCCGAACCCGACAGTACCTTAGGCGTCGGTACTGATTGTCCAATTCCGGCTGAACCAAGACACTCATCAAGATGCGCGGTTCCAGTGGCTCAAAAAGCAGACGCGGCCCCAGCCGTGTATTGCCGCGATCACGGGACGTACCGAACGAGCGATCAGCGTTGCCCAACCGTCGCGTTGGACCAGTCGGGTGCACCGCCGACCACTGCGCCGCAATCGAACGCAGCGGTGCAGAGAGCGATCGGGCTAACATTTTTTGGAACCGCCGCCGCCGCAGGGATTTGGACTTGGGGGATGTCGCAACCATAACGCGCACTCCTTAACGAAAGGATCGGTGGCAAAACGGCAACACTGATAAAGGCGTCTTATAACCCGATATGAAAATAGTTGTCAACAAAAATTTTGTTAAATTTCTGTGAATTCATCACGTAATGATTCACTAATATGTCGTAAGTAACTTTTATTTAAGCACCGATATTGAATCTACCAAGGACAGCCAACGTTTTTAACACGTACCCATGCAAACTATTTTTGCATACGCGCTGTGTCAAGAACGTTTCATTCATCGCAACCAAGCGATTACCTCATAACTTGACCACCGCAATATACCCCTCGCCCAACCCGCAGGCAATAAATATTTGCCAATTTTACAACAGCCGCCTCCGCCAGCTTGTTGGTAGATCGTCGTCTCCGCGCCTTCGTGCCTCTGCGTGAGATCCACCGCGCAGCGCCACGCCGCCCTAATTTAAAATCTTCGCGCCGCCTGTCCCGATATCAAAAGCTCATTGTTTTTTATCGGGATCGCTACTTCGCGGTGAAAACAATCATTCCCCAGCACCCAACTATCTCTACCATGCCCTGCCTAAAACATAACCGGCGGCAAAGTTTTGCCGCTGATCGCTGATGGACCTGCGCTAAAGGTGATCGCGCATTGACAAGTAAATATGAACCATCTCAAAAAAGCTCCGCGCCCAAACTGCGCTCGCTGCTCTACTTTCTACTCACTCAAAACTCCCCTCTCGGTGGCCTGCGGGCCACCCCCCCCCCTAATTTGGCCACCTTGGCCACCTTGCCCAAAACACCCTCAAAACCCCAACAAAAGCAGCGTTTATCAAGGGGGCCAAACGCATAAAGCTTTGGCCCCCTTGACCCTTACCTTGGCCCCCTTGGTCTTCGCCATCCCAACGCCGAGCCGTAGCTGCCAAAACCCCGATGCGACAGGAAGCCAATAACCGCGCAGGCTGGAAGCCCGCACCACAACGGGCATCCCGCTGCGGAGTATGCACAAACCGCCACCACCGTCTTCCGTGATGTGCCCGCCGCCCTCAAACACTTCGAAGAAAAAGGCTACCTGACCCCGTACGATCTTTTCGGCGGTGCATAACGCTTGTGGTGTAGGCATCCTGCCTGCTTGTTAGCCGTGCCACATCTTGTGGTGTAGGCATCCTGCCTGCTCCCCGGAAGTCAGGCGCGCTCAAAGCCTGCTTTTAGACATGTGCCATTTTTGTGGTGCAGGCATCTTGCCTGCCGCTCGAACCTCAGACAGACTCAACGCCTCCAACAAAACTACAGCCAAAGCGGCCACGGCCGCCTTGTGGTGCAGGCTTCCAGCCTGCTCTTCAAATGTAGCAGCCACGATACCCGCACCACAAGAGGCGCCCACGCCGCGGGGCGTGCAGAAAACGCCACAACTCTTGCCCATCGGCGCAGCCGTGAACGGGTGCTATACACGACCGCATGGCTGCAAGGCTTACCGCCGATGCGGGCCCCGTCAGTGCAGCCCCATCGCCCGCAGGTTTTCGAGGCTGATTTTCAGGCTCTCAAACGGGTCGCGCGGACATTCGTCCTGTTCCACAATGTACCACTCCACACCGGCCCTTTTAGCTGCCGCGAGAATGGCCGGCCACGAGAGATTGCCTTCGCCGATTTCAGCCATCAGCGATTGGTTGTTCTTGCCGCCGACCATATCTTTAAGATGAATCAGCTTCTGGCGGCCCGCGTAGCGGCTGATCCAAGTGGCCGGGTCACCGCCGCCGGCCTGCAGCCAATAGGTATCGAACTCGGCCAGCACCGACGCATCGGCATGCGAAAGCAGTATCTCAAGGCCCGTGGTTTTGCCAAAGCGCTCCAACTCAAATGCATGATGATGGTACGAAAGACTTATGCCGGCGGCTGCCAGCGTTGTGGCCGCCGTGCTCATCAGCTTGCCGATGTTTTCGTAGCCCGCAGGCGTGCGATGGTTTTCAGGCAGCCACGGCATGGCGGTATGGCGACATTTCCAGAGCTTGTGTTCATCAATGATGCGCGGCAGTTCGCCGGTCATTTCTTCCAGGCTGATGTGCGACGCGCAGCACACAAGGCCTTCGCCTTTGAGAATGCGGGCAACTTCGGCCGGCGGGCACGGCCCAAAGGCAGAGAGCTGTATGGCCTCGTAGCCGATTTTACGCACCCGCGCACAGGCGGCGGCTATATCGCGGGGCGTTTTGGTAAACGCGCGCAGGGTATACATTTGTGCGGCAATACAGGACGCGGCCATAGGCATTTCTCCAAAAACCGGCGACTCTATTACGAGAAGCCCAGCCGCAATTGTACATCAACAAGCCACGCGGTTCAGTGCCACGACACATCGGCCGTTTGCGCAATATCGCGGCTTGACGAGCCGACCGCAATGCCATAAACACCCGCAGGCACGCGCCATGCTCCGCCTTGCGGCGCATGCACATCAAAGTAAGCAAAGTCGCGCCAATGCAGCGTTAAATGCACCGTCTTGCTTTGGCCCGCCTTAAGCATCACGCGCTTAAACGCTTTAAGTTGTTGAAACGTGCGAACAACGTGCGCACTCGAGGGCGGCCGAACATAAAGCTGCACCACTTCAGCGCCGGCGCGCTTGCCGGTGTTGGAAACCCGCACCGCAACCTGCACAACTTTGGCATGGCCATGGCCGGTTGCCGAAACCCGCAGGTGGCTGATGGCAAATGTTGTGTATGAAAGCCCAAAGCCAAAGCAGTAGCGCGGCGCTATATGCTTGGAATCGTACCAGCGGTAGCCCACATATATGCCTTCGGCAAAATGCACCTCATGATTGTGCCCCGGCCAATGCCCGTATGCCGGCGAATCTTTCCAGTGCTTTTCAAACGTATCGGGCAATTTGCCGCTGGGGTTGATGCTGCCGAAAATAATGCCCGCAACCGCCTTATTCCCGTTTTCACCCGGGTACCAGGCATACAACAGGCCTGCTACCTGATGAATCCAGTGGCTCATGGCAACATTATCGCCCGCGTTAACCACCACAATGGTATGGGGGTTAAGCTTGCCAACCTCGTGCAGCATGGCGCCCTGACCGCCCGGAAGATGAAATGGACGATCAAAACCTTCACTTTCATGCGGGCCGACGCAGGCAATGACCACATCGGCATGACGAATAAGCGTGGCCTCCGCATCCGTTATACCCTTGAAAACAGGCTTATACCCAAAATAAAGCTGGGCACCCTCAAGAGCATTGTAGTATTCGATGCGCAAACGATAAACCTTGCCCGCCGTCAAATTGAGCCGGGTGGATTCAAAGGTAAGCGCCTGGTTGCGCCAATTGTTGATCACCTGCTTACCATCCACAAACAACCGCGAGCCGTCGTCGCTGCCGAGGTCAAAAAGGTATTCGCCCGACTGCGTCGGCTTGATGGTGGTGCGAAAGCGTGCTGAAAACGCACCGCCCGGGCCTGTTTTAACCGGATAATTGTGATGCCACGGAAAGTTGATTTGTGCAACATGCCCCGTGGCGATGGGCGCGCCCGTAAGGTTGGCCGTGGGCCAATATTTAGCCGTCCAGCCCGGCTTGCCAGCCGTTGGCTGATACACCGAATGGGTGAACGATGTCTTGTTATCCTGACCCGGCTTCAGATACTCCACCTTCACGGCGCTGCCCGCAGCCGCCTTTATCGCCGCGAGCATACTGATCGGCTTGATGATCGGCGTGGTGTACGAACTGCCGCCGCCGCCGGTAACCGCCGGCGACGCATCAGGCCCAACCACCACAATGGTATGAAGTTGGGAACGATGCAGCGGCAGGATGTTATCCTTATTTTTCAGCAGCACCACCGCTTCAGTTTCTTCCTGCAGGGCCGCAGCGCGGCTGCTGGGGTCATTAAGCGGAATGGAGGCGATTTTCTGCGTATGCCCAATAAAGCCCATGGCGAGCATCACGCGGAGGAGTCGCAGCACATGCTGGTTGATGGTTGCCTCGGTAATTTTGCCGCTCTTGAGCAGCGGCATGATGTCTTTGGCGTTGTAATAGGCGGGACCGGGCATTTCAAGGTCAAGGCCGGCGGTCAGCGGGCCAAGCGTATCGTGCACGGCGCCCCAGTCCGACATCACCAGGCCCTTGAAGTGCCACCGGCGGCGAAGCATGGTTGTCAGCAGGTAATGATTGGCCGAGCACCAATATCCGTTGACCTTGTTGTACGCGCACATAAAGTCCATGGTGTTGCCCAGCTTGATGGCATCGCGAAACGGAGGCAAATAAATTTCATGCAATGCCCGCATGCCGATAATGGTGTTGACATCGCCGCGCCAGGTTTCCTGCTCGTTGCCGGCATAATGTTTGGAACACGCGGCGACGCGCATAGACTGTAATCCGCGAATCCACGGGGCTGCCATGTGGCCGGCAAGGTACGGGTCTTCACCGAGGTATTCAAAGTTGCGGCCGCACTGTGGCTCGCGGGTAACATCCATGCCGGGGCCAAGCACAATATTTACGCCTCGAGCGCGGGCGTCATGGCCGACAGCGCGGCCCACACGATATGCCAGCGCCGGATCCCAGGTGGCGGCCAGCGCCACCGAAGCCGGGTAAGCTGTCGAAGGCCCCCACACGCGCACGCCCACCGATGCGTCGCTCATTTTTAATGCCGGTATGCCTGCCTTTGGAAAGCCGATGGTGTGCATAGCCCCATCGCCGGCAATGATGCGGATTTTTTCGGCAAGCGTCAGCTTTTTCAGCAAAGCCTCCGCCTTGGCTTCAAGCTGCGGATTGATGTTCTGCGAGTTCAGCAGCGCCGGATGAAACACCCGGCCGGCGGCACTCACCGCATTGGCGCCAAGCAACACCACAGCAAGCAGAACCAGGCAGCGACCAACACTTATTTTCATATGAGATCTCCAAACACGCGCAAACGTCCGCCGCGCAGAAACAACAAACGGTAATCTAATTGGATGGGTTTGAAAATAGTACGGGCGCCGGCGCCTTTTTGCAAAGCGCCATGCCGACAGCGGCCTACCGGCGTGCCCCGGCTCATGCCGGGGCGACGGCTTGAGCATCTGGAGCATCTTGCAATAATCCCGCAAGCGTACCACCTAAGACCCTGTCTAAAGTAATGCTTTTTCATAGCAAAGCAGGGTGTCAAATGCAGCCCAAACGCAAAAAAAGCGCCGGTTCAAGTACCAGTATTACCGCTTATGCCGGTTACTTGGACAGGAACCTGGAACACAATCCCGTTCATTATTTAACAATGACACGCGGGAATTTGCAACCTTAAACAGATAATGGTACTTGTTTCCGGCGATTCTGGCACGCCTTGTTGTTCAGCGGAGTGCCGTGTCTCAAGTTGCAATCGCGTTCTCTCCGGTCGTCGCGAAGGCAGCAGGTGAAGTACGCTACGCCCTTGATGCTGCTGGAAGAGGCGGGACGTGACCATTGCCCGGTGTACACCAGTAAAGGAGTTTAAAATGACGCGCCGTATTTTTTTGTTGTGCCTTGGTATTTTCTGTACGGCAATGCTGGCCGGGCCGGCGCATGCAGCGCCCGTACGAAAGGTTATTCCCGTCTGGCCGAAGCTCGATGTGCCCAAAAAGTGGCAGAACGCCAACAACAATGAATGGCCCACGTTAACAGCCATGCTGGCGCCGCATCCCAACGGTACCGCCGTGGTGATATGCCCTGGCGGAGCCTATGCCTATCAGGTCATGGACGGGGAGGGTTATGCACCAGGCCATTGGATGAACTCCCTGGGCGTAAGTGCCTTTGTGCTGAAGTACCGCTTGCCCTTAAGGCGAATACCCAGAAATGGTGTGCCGCTTCCCTTGCAGGATGTACGCCGCGCGGTGCAGATTTTGCGAGCCAACGCACAGAAGTGGAAAATCAATCCCCATCGGATAGGCGTGATGGGTTTCTCGGCCGGTGGGCACCTTGCCGCCATGGCCGGCACACACTTTCTGCCCGGTAACCCGCGAGCGATTGATCCGCTCAACCGCCTGAGCACCCGGCCCGACTTTCTGGTGCTGTGCTACCCGGTGATTTCCATGATGCCCGGGCTTACGCATCCGCAGTCGCATTATGAACTGCTGGGTCACAAGGCAGCGCTGGGGCTGGACCGCTATTATTCCAATGAACTCACCGTCAGCAAGCTCACGCCACCGACATTTATCTGCTGTGCTGCGGACGATAATGTGGTCAACCCCCTCAACAGCATTGATTTTTATAAGGCGCTCAAGGAGGTTCATGTTCCGGTGAAGTTTGTCGAATTCAAACACGGGCAACATGGCTTCACCATGGGACGCAGCGGTACCGATTCGGTGCAATGGCCCGCTGACTGCAAAGCATGGCTGCAGAAAATGAAATTTCTGCCGCCGGCAGCTAGCGCTGGTAAATAGCCCGGGCTGTGCCTACTTTGGGGATCGAACTCGATTGCCGCAAGGCGGCGAAGGCTTGCATGGCACCACGGCGTACTACAAATAGCGAGTAGATCGCCGAGTATTCGTACGCGGTCATGGCAGCAGCAACAATATCTGACGATGCCGTTGGCTTAACCCACGTTCACACTTTGCCGCATTAAAAAGGCCCGCATCGGGCGTAACCAACCGACGATTATTGTGTGTTTGTTTAACTTGGCGGAACAGTTTAATGCGCTGCAACTTTTTCGGCTGCCTGGCAGCTACAAGCGTGATCGCTGCATCGGCCCTGACGATGTCGCCCCGGTGCGCGGCGGCGGGCGATACAGATAATACTCTCGTAAACCTGCCGCAGTTTAAGAAGGCCAACTCGGCGACCCATCCATTTATGGGTTGGAGCAGTTGGAGTTTAATTCGCGGGGCGGTGGATGCGAAAATTGTAAAGGCGCAGGCGCGCGTCATGGCCGCACGGCTTAAACAGTTTGGCTACAACTATATCAACATTGATGCCGGCTGGC
>JBMFVX010000138.1:0-7357 GCA_049965775.1 Phycisphaerae bacterium | reverse complement strand
CCTTACAGCAAAGCGACCTTTGGAACACCTTCTGGACATCCAAGTTGAAACACGCTGCCTGAAATATTGGCAGACCCTATAAAAAAGGCCGACGTGCTCAAAACACGCCGGCTCGGTCAAAAGTCAATGAATCTGTGCCGCAGGGGCTTCGAGCAATTTAGTCTCGAAAACGCCCCCGCTTATATCGCCTCGCCGCCCATGGTGCCATCGCTGATACGCACCACGTTTTCCAGCGGCATCACGAAAATTTTGCCATCGCCCACATTGCCTTTAGGACCCGTGCGGGCGCCCTTAAGGATGGCGTTGATGGTGGGTTGTAAAAAGTTGTCGTTGACGGCAATTTCAAGGCGTACCTTGCGAATCAGGTTTACCTGCATCGGCTGGCCGCGGAAATACTCGGTGTGCCCTTTCTGCCGGCCGTAGCCCTGCACATCGCTTACCGTAAGACGAAACACTTCAACATCTATGAGGGCTTGCTTAACAGCCTCAAGGCGATGGGGTTGAATGATGGCGACAATCCATTTCATAATCTTCTCCAAAATAAGTCACATGTTGAGGAAAAAAGGGCGGAGCCGCAGCCGCAGCGGGCGGCTCCGCACTGAACAGACCAAACTTAAGCGGCTCCCGGCAGCGTGATGGCGGGTTCGGGCAGCGTGCCCACATCCCAGCCGTTTTCGCCATGTATGCCGATGTCGAGGCCTTCGATTTCCACCGACTCCGACACGCGAAGACCGATGGTTTTATCAAGCACGATGGCGATCACGGCCGTTACAACTGCCGAGTAAATCACGGCATTGCTCGCGGCCAAAAACTGCCACAGCACCTGAATGGGGTTGCCTTCGACCAGGCCGTTGGGGCCGCCATGGCCGTTGAGCGCGGCACTGGCAAATACGCCGGTGAGCAGTGCGCCCAAAAATCCACCGACTGCGTGTACGCCAAAGGCATCGAGAGCGTCATCATAACCAAAGATGGTTTTGATTTGAGCGCCCCAGTAGCAGACGACGCCCGCCAGCAAACCGATAATCGGCGCCGACCAGATGGTTACATAACCGCAGGCCGGGGTAATGGCGACAAGGCCGGCGACAAAACCCGAAGCAATGCCCAGGGTTGTCGGCCGCCGGTGGTGCAGCCATTCCGCGGTGATCCAGCCCAGGCCGCCCAGGGCGGTGGCGATGGTGGTGTTGGTAAAGGCAATGCAGGCCAGATAGTTCGAGCCGTTGGCCGAACCTGCGTTAAAGCCATACCAGCCAAACCAGAGCAAGCCGGCACCGGTAAGAGTGAGGCCCAGCGAATTAGGCTGAATGACATTGCGGGGAAATCCAAGGCGGCGTCCGAGGAACAGGCATAAAATCAGACCCGACACACCGGACGAAATATGCACCACCGTTCCACCGGCAAAGTCTACCGCGCCGCCGGTCGAGCCAAGCAGCGTGCCGATGTTGGTCATCCAGCCGTTGCCATCCGGGCTCCATACGGCATGAGCCAGTGGATCGTAAACAAAGTATGCCCACAGAAAAATAAATGCCACCCATGCCCCAAACTTCATGCGTTCAGCCACCGAGCCGGCAATGAGGGCCGGCGTGATGATGGCAAACATGAGCTGAAACATCGAGTAAACGGCTTCGGGAATGTTTTGCCCGCCAGGAGCAAACGCTGTTGTGGTGCGCTGCGACAAGTTCAAAAGAAACATGCGGCTGTCGTCCCAGCCGATAAAGCCATGAAGGTGACTCGTGCCAAACGCCAGCGAGTAGCCGCCAAGGAACCACTGCAAGCTGATCACGCCCAGCGCGGCATACGAGGTCATCATAGTTGCCAGGAAGTTCTTCTTACGGACAATACCGCCGTAATAGAGTGCCAGGCCGGGCATCATGATCATCACCAGAGCGGTTGACGCGAGCATCCAGGACGTTGCGCCAGTATCAATGGGCGCAACCGCTGGAGCCGCCGGAGCGGTGGCAGCAGCTTGTGTGGCCGCGGCGACCGGGGCCGCTACCGGCGCGGTGGCTGTCTGGCCCCATGCCGGAGCAGCCATAAATATCATCATGGTTGCGATAGCGCATATGCCCATCAGGCATTTGCGGGGCCGGCTGGCCCAAAACATCTTCCACGGTGTTGGCATAAAATACGCCTCCTTAAAAAAGTTCGCACAAACACGCCCACGCGACTGTGCTTGGGACTTAGCCCAAAAACCTGGCGGATATTTCCATCCATTTGCCGGTTGCCGTGGCCACGGCAACAGCTCTCTGGAGTGAAAGCCCAATGGGCCAATGCTTGCGGCATCCGCCTAAAAGCCGAGCATCGCCGTTACATAAACAAAACCTATGCCAAAAAATAGGCATGGGTCTAAAACACGTTGAAATATGATGCAAGGAGTGCCTTAATTATTCGTACTTTGTGTGCATAATGACATCCGCAAGCATAATTCGACGCGAGTGGTCTTTGGGCAGTAAGTGACTAATAAGTAGGCAGAGTTACTTTTATCAGAGGAAGGCTGCTTGTATATGTAGCAGAGAGTGGCCGTTTCAGGCTGCGGCATTGTGAAAAATGTGCCAAAAGCATAGCGAGCGCCGAACTTGTACCTCGCAGGTTCTGCCGGTGAAGGTAACTTTTTCGCAAAGAGTCATTGCAATATCCGTCATTTGATTTACAATTGTAAACTAATAACGCATCGCAAGTGTTTCTATCGCGGAGCTAAATGATGGCCCAGATCAAACCTGAAAGCGCCGAATCGCTTGCGCAAATGGCCGACGAAATTTTTGAGCTTACCAAAATGGCTTGGCGTCAGCGGCTTGCAGCGCGCGCCGCCGATACAGAAACCGAGCTTTCAGAATCGCAATTTTTAACGCTCGACGCGCTCATCAGACAGGACAAGCAGACAGTGGGCGAACTGCAGCGCTATCTTGGCGTTATACCCGCGCAGATGTCGCGCATTATTCGTTCGCTTGAAGGCGGCTTTCCGCGTCCGCTCATCGCCTGCGCCCTCAACCCCGAAGACAAACGCAAAATAGATGTCACACTTACCGCCGCCGGGCGCACCGCCTACGAGACTTTTAAGCAGGGGCGATTGGAGCGATCTCTCTATATCTTACACGGGCTAAGCGACCAGGACCGAACCGACTTTGTGCGCGTATGTCAGCACATGCGCGACCTGTACGCCAAAGATGAAGCGACCCGTACCGCCACATCGGGCGATGCGGCCGCATCCAGAGAGTAGCCGTGCTAAAGTTCTGCGCAGATGATGCTTCGGTGCATTGTGGGAGCCGATTGCGTTGTCGCGTCCTCAAAATTCACAAAATTGTATTGACACATGGAGCCGAAGGCTGCAGCGGTGCCAATTCGTTGTAAGTTGATGCATTATGGCGTGGTCAAGGGGCTTATCGTGATAAGTAAAGCCATCCTGGCGCAGGGCCACCCAACATCCGTGATTCCTCGGATGTTTTATGGTCGCTTTATGACGCAAGCCTTTGGCGTTGGCTTGGGCGTTGGTTTACCCGTCACCGGGTGAATCGCTACACAACACATGTAGTTTGTCTTGCAGGGCTTTTTGGACTTTGCCCAGATGCAGTGTCCCGAGCTTTCCCACGGTCTTGGTTCCACGCCTCGGAGCCGCCGCCAGCAGCGTGGCAAAGGCGGCATGTACGACCCTCACCGTGCCGACGTAACTGTGGAACCGCCCGGCCCCGGTGATGTTGCCATCATCAAAGCCCCAAAGCACGGACACAGGATATTCATTACGTCCATGGCCGCGTGCCTGCCTTAGAGAGTTCAGCAGTGCCTGATCAGGAATTACAGCCAGCAGTTGTCGCAGGGTATTAAGAGAAGGTGAATCTTCCAGAGCCTCCCATGCGAAGAGCGATTGGGTTTGAAGATTATGCAAGCAAGTGCCTCCAATACGAGTGACGAACCAGGTCATACAACTGTGGGGCATTACACAAAGCAATAAATACCCGCATCAAGTAATGCTGGGGTAATATTCCGGGGCCAAACAACAAAATCGGCCTTCCGCCCCTATTTAAAAGCAATAAAACGACCTGTTGTCTCACATCTGCGGGTAACGCCTCTCGCCACCACTGCACAAATCAGCTTCAGTCAAGCGGTTTAAGACAACGCAACCGAAACTATAGTCACTGCTCCTTGACTCGCGTGGCTGGCGGTATACCATAAAGCCAGAATCGCCAAGCAACCGCCTAGTGTTGGCCGCACTTCGGTCAGCAGCGGGGGAACCAATGCGGCGGGCTTGAAAGTTGCATGCTTTCGGGCACATGGCCACAGGGGCTAATTCGCGGCACGGCTGCGAAGGGTTTTATGGCGAGACCCAGCCCGGCAGCTAACCTCGCAGGCAACAAGGGGCAAACCAGGGGGCGGTTTAACCGCAACTTGGCGATACATACATGATTGAAAGTCCCATCACGCGCCGGGAACGCCCGCGCGAACTCAAGTGGTATCATGCCGGGGCCATTTTGTATGGCGACTGGGGCACCAGCCGATTTTACGTGCTGGGGTTGGCCTTTTTTTACTCCCTTTACGATAGCTTTTGGTATGTGCTGGGGGTGGGCATTCTCGTGGCTATGGTGGGCTGGGCATACACCGTGGTCTGCCGGTCGTTTCCGGATGGCGGCGGGGTGTATTCGTCTGCCAAGCGCATCAGTCAGCAGTTGGCCGTTGTGGGGGCACTGCTGCTGTGTGCCGATTATATCGTCACCGCCGCGCTGTCGGCCTTTGACGGTTTGCAGTACCTTCATTTGCCCGATGAGGGGCTGCTTATACCGCTGCTTTCGATGGCGGTGATATTTATCATCGGCGTGATGAATTATTTTGGACTGCGGCGCGTGAGCGTGCTGGCGCTCTGGGTGGCCATGGCCACGCTGGTGCTTACGTTAGTTGTGGCGGCGTTTTCAATACCGCACCTGGCGCAGGGGTGGCACCGCATAGCCCCGATAAGCAGTTTATCGGGCGATATTCGCCACAAATGGTTCAACTTTGTCAGCGTGGTGCTGGCGCTTTCGGGTGTCGAGGCCGTCGCAAATATGACCGGGGTTATGGTGCCGCCGGTAGCCCGTACCAGCCGCCGCACCATCTGGCCCGTGCTGCTTGAAGTGGTGATATTGAATTTGATTTTAGCGGTCGGGATGAACGCTCTAAGCCCCAACCCGGCCCGGCCGCACGAGCGGTTTACCACGCCTGCCGTCAAAACCCAGGCTGCAGCGGCCAGCTACGAAGCGGCCCATAAGCATTGGCGCGATCGCCCGGCCGAGGCGGCCGCAGTTCGTTCGCTCGACCCGCTGCGCCACCGCGAAAACCGCATTCAAAACGCCGTGGTGGGCGTAATGGCCACCGATTTTGTCAGCCGTCCGTTTGGCTGGGTTTGCGGCCTGGTGTTTGGCTTGCTGCTGATTTCGGCTGTAAACACCGCCATCGGTGCCATGATGAGCGTGCAATACACCATGGCCCGCGATGGCGAACTTCCGCGATTTCTGACGCGGCTTAATGCGTTTGGTGTGCCGTGGCTGGCCCTGATACCGGCGGTAACAGTGCCCATACTTATTTTGGCGTTGTTTCATGATTTGGCTACGCTCGGTGATTTATATGCCATCGGCGTGGTCGGAGCCATTACCATCAGTCTTGCCAGTACGGCGTTTAATCGTGAGTTGGCGGTGAAATTGTGGGAGCGAGCGAGCCTGGGCGCTATTGCGCTGATTATGTTGGCGATAGAGCTGACGCTGATTGTAGAAAAACCCGAAGCCCGCATTTTCGCGGGTTGCGTGTTGGGCGTGGGGCTGCTGGCACGCTTTTACTCGCGGCAATTTCCGGCATTGCCGCTGCGCAAGCAGTTTGTGGTGCTCGGTGCATCCGCCGGGCTGGCGTTTTTTTCCTCGGCCTATTTGCTTTACCTTGGGCGTTTAAGCTGGGCGGAATCGGAGGCCATCGCAGCTGTCTGGTTATGGGGAGGCTCGGCCTTATGTTTTGGTTTGGCGCTGGTGGCGGGGTATTACTTCAATAGTTTGCGGCTGCACCTGGCCAAGGTGGCCGAGGCGGTGCCTGCGGAGGTGGCCGCTCTACCCGAATCGGCCCGGCCTGCGGAGCTTATAGACATGGACCGCCCGGGCGTGCTGGTGGCCACGCGCGGCGCTCCGCGACTGCTGGAGTTTGCCGCCAATTATGCCGCGCAGGTCAAGGGTAATTTATTTGTGCTTTTTGTGCGGCAGTTTAATCTGGCGTTTGTGCCCGAAGGCGAAGGTCCCAGCCTCGATGAAGATGTAGAGGCGCTGCGCACATTTGCCACGGCCGCCAAATACTGCCGCGAGAAAAAGGTGCCGATGATGCCCATTTACGTCGTGTCGCCGGATGTGGCCTACAGTATTCTGGACTTTGCCGGCACATACGGCGTAAGCGCGCTGTTAATGGGCGTTTCACGGCGCGCCGGGTTGCTTCGCGTGTTGCAGGGCGATACGCTCTCACAGGTCGCCGATCATTTGCCGCAGGATATTCCGCTGCTGATTCATGCCTGAGTCTGCCGCACCGGCGGGTTACGGCTATAATTGACACGTTTTGCCGGGCGAGCGGCTCTCGCCGGGCTGTGGAGTTGTTTGATGCAGTTGCCTTATTTTACAGCGGACCTGCCTGGCATAGGCGGGCGGCTTAAAGACCATCTTGAAGATTTTGTGGTGGACGAATTGCCGCTGTATGAACCAGCCGGCGTTGGTGAGCATTGCTATTTCACCATCGAGAAGCGGGGTTTCTCCACGATGCAGGCGCTGGGGCATGTGGCCCGGGCGCTGGGGCGCCGCTCGATGGATTTTGGCTATGCGGGTCTGAAAGACACACGAGCCGTCACACGGCAGCAATTTTCAATCGAGCATGAACCATCGGATCGCATCAGCAAGATGGAACTGCCCACGGGCCTTAAAATTGTGCATGTCACGCGGCATCGCAACAAGCTCAAAATCGGGCATTTGGCGGGCAATCGGTTCAACATTAAGGTGCGCCATGAAGATTGGTCGCGTACCGGCGGTTCGGTGGGGCCGGCGATGGAACGGGCGCGGCACATTCTCGACCGGCTTGAGAAAACGGGCGTCCCCAATTTCTTTGGACCGCAGCGCTTTGGCATGCGCAAAGACAATCATTTACTGGGGCTGGCGCTTTTGCGCGGCGATCATCAGGGCTTTTTAAACCTGTGGCTGGGCAACCCGGACGAGCAGGTTGACACCGGCGCCGTGCTGCAGTCGCGGCGGCATTTTGCCGGCGGTCGCCTTGACCTTGCCGCCGCCAACTGGCCGGGTCATCTGGCGGAAGAGCGTAAGGTGCTTCGTATGTTGGCGCAAAAGCCTGATTCGCCCCAACGGGCTGTGCGTGCGGT